>JBBINK010000057.1:0-706 GCA_037443925.1 Betaproteobacteria bacterium | reverse complement strand
CGGGCTGCGGATTTCGATGCCCCGGGCGGCGAGCTCGTCGATGATTTCGCGGCCACGCCAGCGTTTGGTGGCCTGGATGCGGCTCATGGCGCGGCCGGCGCCATGGCAGGCCGAGCCCCAGGCGTGATGCTCGCTTTCCTCGCGCCCGGCCAGCACGTAGGAGGCCGTGCCCATGGAGCCGCCGATGAGCACGGGCTGCCCCACGGCACGGAAGATTTCCGGAAGGTCGGGGCGCCCTGGGCCGAAGGCGCGGGTGGCGCCCTTGCGGTGCACGAACAGCCGGCGCTGGCGGCCATCCACCTCGTGCACCTCTTCCTTGCAGGTGTTGTGGGAAACGTCGTAGATCAGGTCCAGTCTGGCCTGGGGGAACAGCTCGGCGAAGGCTTCCCGGGTGAGGTGGGTGATGACCTGGCGATTGGCCAGGGCGCAGTTGATCGCCGCACGCATGGCCCCCAGATAGCGCTGGCCGATGTCGGAGCGGATGGGCGCGCAGGCCAGTTCCCGGTCCGGCAGTTCGATGCCGTATTCCCTGGCCGCCAGGGCCATGCTGCGCAGGAACTCGGTGCCGATCTGGTGCCCGAGGCCGCGGGAGCCGCAATGGATGGACACGACCACGTCGCCCTCCCGCAGACCATAGGCGGCGGCGATCCGCGGATGATAGATCTCGGCCACCTGCTGCACCTCGAGATAATGGTTGCCCGAGCCG
>JBBINK010000056.1:11465-12852 GCA_037443925.1 Betaproteobacteria bacterium | reverse complement strand
GTGTATGAGTCCAGTACCTTTGGCACTCGGGTTGTGTGGTCAAGAGGAATTGTAAGGGGGAGATGTGGCCGAGGGCATGGTATGGGCGCTGGGTGTTGTAGAAGACGAGCCAATCGGCGAGTTTTTGGTTGAAGGCGGCGAGATCGGAGAACAGAAGGTCTTCGTGGTAGTCGACGAAGGACTCTTGGAGCGTGCGGTTGAAGCGTTCGAGGTGGGCGTTCATCTTGGGCGACTTGGGGTAGGTATACCAGCGCGCGATGCCGCGTTCTTGCAAGGTTCGGGCAAAGTCTGCCTCGAACTCGCTGCCGTTGTCGGACAGGATGATCTGGGGAGGGGAGGGTAGCAGGCTCAGGGTCGCGCGAAGCGCCGCCTGGGTGTTGCGGCTGCGCTTACTGGGCACGGCAAACGCAAAGGCCAGACGGCTGGTCGGGTCGATGAAGGTCACCAGGTAGCGCCTGAGGCCGTCGCGGATACGCTCGATGGTATCGGTGGCCAGGCAGGTCAGCGCTGGGATGCGCGCGCCTTTGGGCTTGCGCGGTTTGCACGGGCGTTTGACGGGCTTTACGCGCCCTTTGCTGTCAAGGCGAATTGGTGCGTGGCGCATCTTGTCCGGGGCGCGGGCAATGATGCGCCCGATGGTCGAGGCCGAGGGCAGCGCGATGCCTTGGGCTTCACACCAGGGGGCAAGAAGCACATGGAGCTTGCCTTTCCCCAAGTTGGGGTGAAGCTCGCGCAGCCGGCGGATTTCGGCGATGAGCCGGAGGTCGGTTTGGGGGGTGCGTTTGCGCTTGGGGGTGCAGGGCTTGGCGGCGAGCGCCGCGGGGTTGCCTCCGGCTTGTCTGAGCGCCGCCTTCCAGCGGTACAGGGTGCGGCGGGAGACGCCAAAGGCATCCTCCGTGGCCGCCAGTCCGTGCTTGTCCCAAAAGCGCAGAATCTCAAGTCGTCGTTGGGCATCTTTGGGAATCATGACCCAAAGATGCCCCAAGGATGCTATCCGGTAGAACCCCCGGATGCCGTATCCAATCCGCTGAACCTGCATGGCACTCCTCCTTCGCCAAAGAAGTGCCAAAGGTTTCTGAACTTATGCAGCGCGAGCGGGCCGGCGTGGTAGCATTGGCTTTGCACGCCCTGCCATGATCCCAGATTGTCCATTAGACCGCCCCGTGCCTTGGGGCAGCTCTTTCCGGATGCCAACGATGTGTGTGTCGATACGGCCGCATGGCCTGAGGCGTGCCCCGCTCGTTGCCGATCGGCCAGCTCGCGCGCGACTGTTCGCCCGGATGGCCCATCCGGGCTGCGACCGTCGCGCGCAATCGGCCTCGATCATGGACTTCGCGCCTTCCCGCGCCCTAATGGACAATCTGGGTTAAACTTAGCCGAAATCCTT
>JBBINK010000056.1:10786-11444 GCA_037443925.1 Betaproteobacteria bacterium | reverse complement strand
GGTCCCCTCGCGCGGGTGATCCCCGGCTTCCGTTCCCGTCCGCAACAGGTGGCCCTGGCCCGCGCCGTGCAGGAGGCCATCAGGGACGCAGCCATCCTGGTGGCGGAGGCGGGCACCGGCACCGGCAAGACCTTCGCCTACCTCGTCCCGGCCCTGACCGTGGGCGGCAAGGTCATCCTCTCCACGGGCACCAAGACCCTGCAGGACCAGCTTTTCCAGCGGGACATCCCGGCCGTGCGCGCGGCGCTGAAGCTGCCCGTGACCGTGGCCATCCTCAAGGGCCGGTCCAACTACGTCTGCCATTACCACCTGGAACGGGCCAAGAGCGAAGGCCGTTTCCTCGACCGGCGCGACAGCGACTATCTGCCCCGCATCGAACGCTTCGCCCGGGTTTCCGATAGCGGCGACAAGGCCGCGTGTGGCGATGTCCCCGAGAACGCGAGCGTGTGGAACGTGGTCACGTCCACCCGGGACAACTGCCTGGGCAGCGACTGCCCGAAGCACGAGGAGTGTTTCGTCATGGCGGCGCGGCGGCGCGCCCTGGCGGCCGACGTGGTGGTGGTGAACCATCATCTGTTCTTCGCCGATCTCGCGCTGCGCGACGGGGGCGTGGCGGAACTGCTGCCCGCCGCCAACACGGTCGTCCTGGATGAAGCCC
>JBBINK010000056.1:0-10776 GCA_037443925.1 Betaproteobacteria bacterium | reverse complement strand
TCAGTTGCCCGAGGTGGCCAGCCTGTTCTTCGGCACCGGCCTGACGGCGGGTCAGCTCCTGGAGCTGGCCCGTGACAGCCGCGCCGAGGGGCTGAGCCAGGCGCGGGACGTGGCGGCGCTGGCGGAGGCCGCTGAGCGGCTGGCCAAGGCCGTGCGCGATTTCCGCCTGGCGCTGCCCCAGGAAGGCTGGCGGGCGCCCCTGGAGCGGGCGGCGGACAGGCCCGGCTTCGCGGCCGCGCTCGACGACCTCGAGGCTCGCCTCGCCGAACTGGAAACCATCCTGGGCAGCCAGGCCGAGCGGGGTCCGGGGCTTGCCAACTGCCATCAGCGTGCCCAGGGGCTGCGGGCGGCCTTGGCTCGCTGGCGGCAGGAGGACAGCGAGGAGCGGGTGCGCTGGGTGGAAGCGGGCGCCCACGGTTTCCAGCTCAATGCCACCCCGCTGTCCGTGGCGGCGCCGTTCCGCGCGCAGCTGGGCAGCCAGCCCCGGGCCTGGATCTTCACCTCTGCCACCCTCGCCGTGAAGGGTGACTTCAGCCATTACCAGGCGGTGATGGGACTGGAAGACGCCCGCACGGTCTGCTTCGACAGCCCCTTCGACTACGGCAGGCAGGCCCTGTTGTACGTGCCCGAGGGCCTGCCCGATCCCAACCGCGCCGATTTCACCGCGGCGGTGGTGGAGGCGGCCCTGCCCATCGTGCGTGCCAGCGGCGGCCGCGCCTTCTTCCTGTTCACCAGCCTGCGGGCCATGAACGAGGCCCATGGCCTGCTTGCGCAGGCGTTTCGTCGGGAGGGACTGGATTTCCCGCTGCTGCTGCAGGGCGAGGGCTCGCGCACCGAGCTCCTGGAACGGTTCCGCCGCCTGGGCAATGCCGTGCTGGTGGCCTCCCAGAGCTTTTGGGAGGGCGTGGACGTGCGGGGCGCGGCGCTGTCTCTGGTGGTGATCGACCGGCTGCCCTTCGCGCCGCCGGACGATCCGGTGCTCGCCGCGCGCATCGAGCGCATGAACCGGCAGGGGCGCAACGCCTTCATGGAATATCAGTTGCCCCATGCCGTGATCACCCTCAAGCAGGGCGCCGGCCGCCTGATCCGCGACGAGACGGACCGGGGCGTGCTCATGATCTGCGATCCGCGCCTGATCGACAGGCCCTATGGCCGACGTATCTGGCAGAGTCTGCCGCCCATGCGGCGCACCCGCAGCCGGGCGGATGCCGAACGGTTCTTCGAGATGGTGGGCTCGCGCGATGGGACGCTGGACGGCTGAACGGTTGCTGCTGGCCGCGCTGTGGCTGGTGGCGGGCGTGGCCCTGGCGGCGGAGGTGCAAACCCGCATGGTGCTCGTCACGCTGCCGGTGGCCGGCTTCCAGTACCACGCGGGGCCTCGGGTGTGGGACAGGCTGCGCGTGGGCGATGCCCTGAGCCTGGAACGGGAGCCGGACAATCCCCACGATGCCCGGGCGGTGCGCGTGCTCTGGCAGGGTCACATGCTCGGCTACGTGCCCCGCGCCGGCAACGAGACGGTGGCCGCGCTGCTGGACAAGGGCGTGCGCCTCAGCGGCCGCATCACCCATCTCGAAGCGGGGCGCCGCCACTGGGCCCGCATCCAGTTCGAGGTGATCCTCGACCCGTGAGCCGAATCCGCTACAATGCGGCCCTTTCGCATCTGCGTTTGCCCGAGAGCATGTCCGATCCGAACATTTTCGACACGTCCCTGGAGCGCTTCGACCACGATGTCCTGGAGGCCTCGCGGCAGGTTCCCGTCCTCGTGGATTTCTGGGCCGACTGGTGTCCGCCCTGCGTGGTCCTGGCGCCCATCCTGGAAAAAATCGTGACCTCCCTGGGGGGCAGGGTCCGCCTGGCCAAGGTGGAGGTGGACGAAGGCGAGAACATGAAACTGGCCGGCCGCTACGGCCTGCGTGGCTTTCCCACCGTGCTCCTGTTCGTGGATGGCGAGGAGAAGGGGCGTTTTTCCAGCGCCCGACCGGAGCACTGGGTGCGCGAATTCCTGCACCAGCACGCCGGTGTATGAGCGCGCCCGGCGTCGCCCGGGCGCCGACGCCGTCATGCGTCCACAAATCCTTGAGACGGCAGGAGAAACCCGCCTATAATGGGCAGCTTGCGCGGCCAGCCGGCCGCATGTCCTCAATCCTGCAGGGAAGGTCTCCCATCGCCTCCATGACTTTCGAAGAACTCGGCCTGTGTCCCGAAATCCTGCGTGCCCTGGCGGACGCGGGCTACCGCGAGCCCACGCCCATCCAGGCGCAGGCGATCCCCGCCGTGCTGGCGGGGCGCGACGTGATGGCGGGTGCCCAGACCGGGACCGGCAAGACCGCGAGCTTCGCCCTGCCCATGCTGCAGACCTTGCGGGTTTATGGGAACACCAGCACCTCGCCGGCGCGCCACCCCGTGCGCGCCCTCATCCTCGCGCCCACGCGGGAGTTGGCGGCGCAGGTGCACGACAACATCAAGACCTATGGGAAGTATCTGCCCCTGCGCTCGGCGGTGGTGTATGGGGGCGTGAACATCGAGCCCCAGATCGCCGAGCTGCGCCGGGGGGTGGAAATCCTGGTGGCCACCCCCGGACGTCTGCTGGATCACCTGCACAACCGCAGCGTGAGTCTGTCCCAGGTGGAGTTCCTGGTGCTGGACGAGGCGGACCGGATGCTGGACATGGGCTTCATGCCCGACATCCGGCGCATCCTGTCCCACCTGCCCGCGAAGCGGCGCACGCTGCTGTTTTCCGCGACCTTTCCGGAAGAAATCAAGAAACTGGCGCGGGAGTTCCTGAGGGATCCCGTCACCATCGAGGTGGCCCGCCGCAACACCACGGCGGAAACCGTCACCCAGCTCGCCTACCGTGTGCCCAACGAGCAGAAGCGCCGGGTGCTGGTGGACCTCGTGCGCAGCCGCAAGCTGGATCAGGTCCTGGTGTTCACCAACACCAAGATCGGCGCCGACCGGCTGGCCCGTGAGCTGGAGCGGGCGGGCATCGCCGCCACGGCCATCCACTCGGACAAGACCCAGCAGGCGCGCATGCAGGCGCTCGAGGATTTCAAGGCCGGCCGGGTCACGGTGCTGGTGGCCACGGACATCGCGGCCCGCGGCCTGGACATCGACGAGCTGCCGTGCGTGGTGAACTTCGACCTGCCCTTCAGCCCGGAAGACTACGTGCACCGCATCGGCCGCACCGGCCGCGCAGGGGCTTCGGGGCTGGCCATTTCGCTGGTGAGTCCGGAAGAGAAGAAACTGCTCGTCGACATCGAGAAGTTCATCCAGAGGGCGCTTCCCCTGGCGGCTCCGCCACCCGTGGAGGTCGGCGGCCAAGCCCAGGCCAAGGGCCCAGACGCAGTGCCGCGGCACGGGCCGGTGGCTGCCAAGCCCTCGGCCGCGCCGCCGGTGCCGCCCCGGGGGACGGCCCGCAAGCGGGAGATTCCCGCCTTACTCCTGCCGCCCCGCCAAGCCGTCGCCGACGACGCCGACTGAGGAGGCTAGCGCCGTCTCGGGCGCCTGGGGCGCGGCGGCTTCCGCCGCGGCCGGCGCTCCGGGCTGCGCCTCGGTGCGCGGTTCCGCCTTGGCCGGTGCCGGCGGCTCGTCCTCGTCCAGAAGCTTCTCCCGGGGCGGGTTGCCGTCATAGACGAGGCTGCGCCGGTGCTGCAGATAGGCATCGCGCAGGAAGGTGTAGGGATCCAGGGCGGCTTCGCCGAGCACCTTCTCCGCATCCAGCAGCCGCGCGCGGTGGTCCATGAAGCGCAAGCCGGTCAGGGTGTTGCGGGTGGGTACATGGCGCAGGTTGAGTACGGGGTCGAGCTGATAGTAGGCGGCCAGCCCCACGGTATCCCGCAGATTGCTGGGCCCGAGGATGGGCAGCATCAGGAACGGCCCGTCACCGATGCCCCAGTAACCCAGGGTTTGCCCGAAATCCTCGTCGTGCTTTTCCAACCCGAAGGAGGTGGCCACGTCGAACAGGCCGGCGATGCCGAACGTCGTGTTGAACACCACCCGCCCCACGTCGGAGAGCGCCTGCTCGAACTTGAACTGGAGCAGGTTGTTCAAGGCGATCAGCACATCGTCGATGTTGGAGAAGAAATTGGTGATGCCGGTGCGCACCGGCTGCGGCACGACGGTCTTGTAGCCCGTGGCCACCGGCTTGATCACGGCCTTGTCCACGGCGTCGTTGAAATGGTAGATGCCCCGGTTGACGGGCTCCAGAGGGTCGCGGGGATCGGTCGCGGTGGCGCATCCGGACAGCGCGAGGACACAGGCCACACCCAGGGCGCGGGCGGAAGAGGACAGGGTCATAGGGGTTTCCGGTTGTTTTTGCTTGAAAAAACCGCCTGGATGATAGCAGGTCGGCGCCGGCCTTGGAACCAATCCCCAACGGGGGTTCGGCCCCTCGGCTTCGTTTCGCATCCATAACGGCCGCGGCGCCCTTGCCTTGAGGCGCACGATGTGCACGGCCACCCTAAATCTTCGTCGGCGGCTGCCGCTATTGCGCATCATGGCACTCAAAGGCATCACCATCGGCACCCTGGCCCGCAAGGCCGGCGTCAACATCGAGACCATTCGCTATTACCAGCGGCGTGGTCTGCTTCAGGAACCCCCCAAGCCCGCGGAGGGCTATCGCCTCTATCCCCTGGACGCGGTGGCACGCATCCTGTTCATCAAGCGTGCCCAGCGCCTGGGGTTCAGCCTGGAGGAGATCATCAATCTGCTCCGCCTGGGGGAGGGCAACTGCAGCGAGACCAAGGCCCTGGCCCTGCAGAAACTGTCGGCCATCGAAGCCCGGCTGGCGGATCTGGAGCGCATGAAGCGCACCCTGCAGGAGCTGGTGCAGCAGTGCGACAAGGGTGGGACGTCGGCGCCTTGTCCCATCGTGGCCAGTCTGGCCGACCGGGAATTCGAGGTCCGCTAGACCCACGGCGCTGCGTGGGCCGGCTCGTCTGGCGCAAACGGGTGGCTACCGCTACCATGGCCTGTCATGGCCGTGCTGTCTTCCCCTGCCTGCGTACTGGGTGCCGACGTCGGCGGCACCAAGACCCTGCTGCGCCTGGTGGCCGTGGCCGAAGGCCGGCCCGGCGCGGTGCTGGGCGAAGCCCGCTATGACAGCGCAGGCCACGCCTCCCTCACCGCGATGATCCAGGACTTCCTGGCCGGCCGTCCGCGGCCGGCTGCGGCCTGTCTGGCCGTCGCCGCGCCCGTGGAGGGCCGGCGGACCCGCCTGACCAACCTGGACCTCACCGTGGATGCCGACGAGATCGAGGCCGTCTGCGGCATGGCCCGGGTGCGTCTGATCAATGATTTCGTGGCCGTGGGCTATGGCATCGAGACCCTGGGCGCCGGGGATTGTCTCACCCTGCAGCCGGGCAAGCCGCGAGCGGGCGCGCCCCGCGTGGTCCTGGGGGCGGGCACCGGCCTGGGGGTGGCGCTGCTGTCCTGGGCCGGCGATCACTACGCGGTATGGCCCTCGGAAGGCGGGCATGTGGATTTCGCGCCCATCGACGAGGAGCAGATCGCTCTGCTGCGCTTTCTGATGGCGCGCCACGGCCATGTCTCCTACGAGCGCGTCCTGTCGGGGCCGGGACTGGTGGCGCTGTTCGACTTCGTCTGTGGGCAGGGGGACATGGGCCCGCTCCGGCAGGCGGTGGCCCAAGAGGGCGCGGCCGCCGTGACGCGCGCCGCCTTCGAAGCGGGCGAGCCTGCGGCGCTGCGGGCGGTGGATCTGTTTCTGCGCATCTACGGAGCGCAGGCCGGCAACCTGGCGCTGACGGCCTGGGCCAGGGGCGGCGTGTATCTGGCCGGGGGCATCGCGGCACGCCTGGCCCCGCGTCTGGCCGCCAGCGGCTTCCTGGAGGCGTTCCGGGCGAAGGGGCGCTATCGCGAGGTGCTGGGGGAATTCCCCGTGCACGTCGTGCTGCGTGCGCAGGTGGGGCTGGATGGCGCCGTGGCCGTGGCGGCGCGGGAGCTCAGCCGCCCGTCATGGACATGAAGCGCAGCACCTTGGCGGGACGTTCGCGAAATTCGTGGCGCTCCGGCTTGAGATCGATGGCCTGACGAATCGCGGCAAGTAGGGTGGGCTCGTCGGCGCCCGCGCGCAGCAGCGGCCGGAATTCGAAGCGTTCTTCCTGACCCAGGCACAGATACAGGGTGCCATCCACCGCCAGCCGGACCCGGTTGCAGGTGGCGCAGAAATGCTGGGACAGGGGCGTGATGAAGCCGATGCTGAAGCTCCCGTCCGGCGTTTGCAGATAGCGGGCGGGGCCGCCGCCGGGGAAGTGGCCTTCCACCAGGCCGAAGCGTTGCCGCAGGCTGTCCTTGACCGGCTGCAGGTCGAGGAACTGGGCGTTGCGGCCGGTCTCGCCCATGGGCATGGTTTCGATCAGGCGCAGGATGAAGCCGCGCTCCATGCAGAACCGCACCATGTCCTCGATCTCGTCGTCGTTCACGCCCTTGAGCGCCACCATGTTGAGCTTGATCGGGGAAAAGCCCGCGGCCTGGGCGGCCTCGAGTCCAGCCAGGATGCGTGGCAGCACGTCGCGCCCGGCGATGCGCTCGATGCGCTCGGAACGCAGGGAATCGAGGCTCACGTTCAGGCGGCGCACACCAGCCGCCTTCAGCGCCTGGGCGTGTTTCGCGAGCTGGGTGGCGTTGGTGGAAAGGGACAGATCCTCGATGCCGGGCAGGCGGGCGATGCGCGCCGCCAGCTCCGGCAGGTTGCGGCGCAACAGGGGCTCGCCGCCGGTGAGCCGCACGCGCTTCAGGCCCAGCCGCGCGAAGGCCGCCAGCAGGCGTTCGATTTCGTCGAAATCGAGCCAGTGGGCGGGTTCCTCGAAGTCCCGGAAGCCCTCCGGCATGCAATAGCTGCAGCGCAGATCGCAGCGGTCGGTCACCGACAGGCGCAGATACTCGATGGTGCGGCCGAAACGGTCGGTCAGGAGGGTCATGGGTGGTTCCGCGCGTTATATCTGACCGAATATAGCCAAGGGGCGGGCATCGCACAAGCCCGGAGCCGAGGGCTCAAGGCCCCCTGCCGTTCCGGCCCGGCGCCGGCGTGGACATCGCGTGGGGGCAGCGCCGCGACGGCCGTGGCCGTTTCAGGCTAAAATTCGCACCCCGCAACGCAACTCGAGGAGGTTTGAATCATGGGCAAGGGTGATCTGCGTACCCGCCGCGGCAAGATCTACAACGGCTCCTACGGCGTGAGCCGACCCCACAAGGCCAAGAAGAAGGCCGAGGCGCCACGCCAGCCCGCAGGCAAGCGCAAGTAGGCGCACCCGATCCCCCGGCCCAGGCCGGGGTTTTTTTTCGACGGTGGGCTGGCGATCGGCCCGTGCTGGCGGGACGGCGTTATATCTGGCAGAATATAACCCATGCAGACCACCTCACCACCGGTATTCGGCATCGCGGGCTACAGCGGCTGCGGCAAGACGACGCTGCTGGAGAAGCTGCTGCCGCGTTTCGTCGGGCTTGGCTTGGCCGTTTCCGTGATCAAGGAAACCCATCACGATTTCGACATCGACCATCCCGGCAAGGACTCGTGGCGCCATCGTCAGGCGGGAGCCACGGAGGTGCTCGTCACCTCCGCGCGCCGCTGGGCATTGATGCACGAGCTTAGGGGGGCGCCGGCGCTCACGCTGGCCCAATGTGTCGAGCGCCTGTCCCCCTGCGATCTGGTGCTGGTGGAGGGCTGGCGGCGGGAAGCCATTCCCAAGCTCGAGGTGCACCGTGCGCACCTGGGCGCGCCGCTGCTCCATCCGGACGATCCCCACGTGTGCGCCGTGGCCTCGGAGGAACGGCCCGCCACCGCCCTGCCGTGGTTCCACCTCGACGACGTGGATGGCATCGCCCACTTCATCCTCTCGAACACCGGACTGGATCATCGCCATGGCTGACAAGCGCTCCCCTCTCATTTCCGTGGACGAAGCCCTCGACCGGCTGCTGGCGGCTGCGCGTTCCGTGACGGACACGGAAACGGTGCCGACGCTCGCGGCGCTGGGGCGGGTGCTGGCGCAATCGCAGGTCTCGCCCCTGGCGGTGCCACCCGCCGACAACAGCGCCATGGATGGCTACGCCGTCCGCTCCGCAGATCTCGCCGCGGGCCTGATGCGTCTGCCGGTTTCCCAGCGCATCCTGGCAGGCAGCGTGGGTGAGGCCCTGGCGCCGGGCATCGCCGCGCGCATCTTCACCGGGGCGCCCATCCCGCCGGGTGCCGACGCGGTGGTGATGCAGGAACACACCACGGTCGAGGAGGGATTCGTGCTCATCCACGAGCCGGTCGCCGCCGGCGCCCACATCCGCCGCGCAGGCGAGGACATCGCCGTCGGCACCACGGTGCTGTCCGCCGGCACGCGGCTTTTGCCCCAGCATCTGGGGCTTGCCGCCTCGGTGGGGCTGGCGGCCCTGCCCGTGGTGCGGCGACTGAGGGTCGCCACCTTCTTCACCGGCGACGAGCTGGTGGAACCGGGCGCGCCGCTTGCGCCCGGCAAGATCTACAACTCCAACCGTCACACCATCAACGGGCTGCTCGCCGCCCTGGGCTGCGAGGTGATCGACCTGGGCACCGTCGCCGACGATCTGCAGGCGACGATGGACGTTCTGGCCGAGGGGGCGCGCCAGGCAGACGCGATCGTCACCAGCGGCGGCGTGTCGGTGGGCGAGGCCGATTACGTGAAATCCGCGGTCGAGCGGCTGGGCCGCCTGGACCTCTGGCGCATCGCGGTCAAACCGGGCAAACCCCTGGCCTTCGGCGAAGTGGCGGGCAAGCCTTTTTTTGGATTGCCCGGCAATCCCGTGTCGGTGTTCGTCACCTTCTGCCTGTTCGCCCGGCCGTTTTTGCTGCGCATGCAGGGCGTGCAGGCCGTGCTGCCCGAGTCCTTCCCGGTGGAGGCGGACTTCGACTGGCCGCGACCGGGCAAGCGGCGGGAGTTCCTGCGTGCACGGCTGGTGAGGGGGAAAGACGCCGCTGTCCGTGCCGAGATCTATCCCAATCAGGGCTCGGGGGTGCTCACGTCCACGGTCTGGGCCAGCGGCCTGATCGACGTGCCCGCGGCCACGCCCATCCGGCGGGGACAGACCGTGCGCTACATTCCTTTTTCGGAGCTCATGTGATGACCCGCGTGAACGTGCTCTACTTCGCCCGCCTGCGCGAGGCCTTCGGCCGCTCCTCGGAGGAGCTCGATCTGCCCGAAGATCAGGCCACGGTGGGCGCACTGATCGGGCTGCTGCGCCGGCGCGGTGAGGTCTGGCTGCGTGAGCTGGAGGGGCGCCCCTTCCGCGTGGCGGTCAACCAGGAAATGGTGGGCCTGGATGCTCCGCTTGCGCCCGGGGACGAGGTGGCGATCTTTCCCCCGGTGACGGGAGGGTGACATGGCGGTGCGGGTGCAGGAAGCGGACTTCGACGTGGGCGGCGAGCTGGCGGCCCTGCGCGCGGGACGCCGCGACATCGGCGCGATCGCCTCCTTCGTGGGGCTGGTGCGCGATCTCAACGACGACGCGCGCATCGAGGAGATGGTGCTGGAGCACTATCCGGCGATGACCCGCAAGGCGTTGGAAGACATCGTGGAAGAGGCGCGCCGGCGCTGGGACATTCTCGATGTGCGGGTGATCCACCGCGTGGGGCGGCTCGCCCCGGGCGATCAGATCGTCCTGGTCGCGGTGGCGGCTGCCCACCGCAGGGAGGCTTTTCAGGCCTGCGAGTTCATCATGGACTGGTTGAAGACCCAGGCGCCGTTCTGGAAGAAGGAGCGCACGCCCGAGGGCAGCCGCTGGGTGGACGCGCGGAGCGCGGACGAGGAGGCCGCCGCCCGTTGGCAAAGGAAGTGAGGAAACCGGCCGTGCGCATCCTGCTGGGCGGGGCGAGTTCCCTGGGCCCCGGCAAGGCGGCGCTGCTGGAGGGGATCGAGCAGCACGGCTCCATTTCCGCCGCGGCCCGTGCCATGGGCATGTCCTACCGGCGCGCCTGGCTGTTGGTGGAGGCCATGAACACCGCCTTCACCCAGCCCCTGGTGGCGACCGCCACCGGTGGGGCGCGTGGCGGCGGCGCGGAACTCACCCCATTGGGCCGCGAGGTGCTGCGGCGGTACCGTGCCATGGAGGAGAAGGCCCGGCGCGCCCTGGCACGGGATCTCGACCGCTTCGGCGAACTGCTGCGCAAATCGCCGTGAACACCGCGCCGTGGTAGGCTTGCGCGTTTTCTGGGACAGGAGAGTGAAGATGATGCCCATGCTGGAACGCTTGCGTGTGGTGGCAGTGGCGCTGGTGATGGCCGGCTGCGCGGCGGCTGCCCACGCCGATGGGGTGCGGGAGATCCACGTCTCCCGGGAAAGCTTCGACACCGTCAAGACCTTCATCGAGGAAGCCCTCACCAGCCGTGGCCTGGTGGTCAACAACGTCTCGCACATCGGCGACATGCTGGAGCGCACGGGCAAGGACCTGGGCGCGACGCGCCAGGTCTATCTGAAGGCGGAGGCCATCGAGTTCTGCAGCGCGTCCCTGTCGCGCAGGATGATGGAGGCCGACCCGCACAACATCGTGTTCTGCCCCTACGTGATCGCGATCTATGTGCTGCCGGAGCAGCCCGACCGCACCTACGTGGCGTTCCGGCGGCCCGCGCCCGGCGGCTCGAAGGCCTCGCGTGAGGCGTTGAAGGAGGTGGAGCAACTGCTGCGCGGCATCGTCAGGGAGGCTCTGCAATGACCAGGACCGTGCTCATCCTGTGCACGGGCAACTCCTGCCGCAGCCAGATGGCGGAGGCCTTGGTGAATCACGATCTGGGTCCGGACA
>JBBINK010000055.1:0-12955 GCA_037443925.1 Betaproteobacteria bacterium | reverse complement strand
ACGTGATGCGCATTCCCTACCTGCACGTTCTGTTCCCGGAGGCCCGCTTCGTCTTCATCCAGCGCGACGGGCGGGACAACATCAGTTCGATGATGGATGGCTGGCGTTACGGCCGCACGGACGGCCGCTTCGAACTGGCCCAGTTCTTCGGGCCCCTGCCCGAAGAGGTGCGCATCCAGGGAGGGGAATTCCGCGACTGGGCCTTCTTCCTGCCCCCCGGCTGGCGCGACTACAACCATGCCTCGCTGGAGGAGGTGTGCGCCCATCAGTGGCTGACCGCCAACCGCATGGCCCTCGAGGCGCGCCGGTCCATCCCGCCCGGCCAGTGGGTGCACCTGCGCTACGAGGACATTTTCGACCGCCCGGTGGAGATGTTCCGCGAGGTGTTCGAGCGCCTGGAGCTGGACTTCACGGCCGACATCGAAGCGCGCTGCCGGCAGCTCGCGCCCACCAGCATCGTGCGCGGTGCCCCAAAGAAAGCCAAGTGGAAGGAACACAACCCCGAGGCCATCGAGCGCATCCTGCCCATGATCGCGCCCCTCATGAAGGAAATGGGCTATGACCCGGACGACTGAGGCGCCCCTGGTGAGCGTGGTCATTCCGGCCTACAACGCGGCGCCCTGGCTGAGCGCCGCGGTGGACAGCGTGCTGGCCCAGGAATTCCGGGACTACGAGCTCATCGTGGTGGACGACGGCAGCACCGATGGCACGCCCGGGGTCCTCGCCCGCTACGGCGACCGCATCCGTTCGCTGCGCAAGGCCAATGGCGGTCTGTCCAGCGCGCGCAATGCGGGCATTGCCGCGGCGCGGGGCCGCTACGTGGCCTTTCTGGATGCCGACGACCGCTGGCTGCCGGGCAAGCTCGCCGCCCAGGTGGCCTGCATGGACGCGCGGCCGGAGCTGGGCTTCACCACGACCTGCGCCCGGCTGGAGGATGAGCAGGGACACGTCCTGGGCACCTGGCCGTGTGCCCGCTGGACGGGCTCCTTCCTCGCGCACCTGTTCGCAAGCCTCGGCGATGTGGCGGGCAGCGGCTCCGCCGCCATGGTGCGCAGGGAGCTGTTCGCGCGGGCAGGCACGTTCGACGAGTCGCTGCCCAGCCTGGAGGACGTGGACATGTGGATGCGCCTGGCGGCCCTGACCGGCTATGCCTGTGTGGACGAGCCCCTGGTGGTGATCCGGCGCCATGGCGCGAGCATGAGCCGCAACCGTGAAAGGATGCGCGCGTGTGCGCTGCGCGTGCTCCACAAGAACCGGCCGCTGCTGCCGCCGGCCTACCGCGGTGCCTACTGGCGGTATTGCCTGGCCAACGTCCATGGGGATTACGCCAAGTGGCGTCTGCGCGACGGCGAGCGCCTGGCGGCGCTCGAGGACGTGTTGGCCATGCTGGGGCTGGCGCCTGTGCGGCGGGGCAGGCTCGCCCTGGGGCTGGCGCGGGACATCCTGCTGGGGCGGGCACCGTGAGCCTGGAGGAGGTCGGCTTGAGCGGACGCGCTCCCGAACCGTCGGGGCCGAAGGCAGGCCAGCCAGGCAAACGCCTGCTCGTGCTCACCGAATTGTTCCTGCCCACCAAGGGCGGCACGGCGGTGTGGGCCGCGGAGGTCTATCGGCGGCTCGGCGGCCGGCAGATCCACATCGTCACGGCCGACGTGCCGGGCGCTGCGGAGTACGATGCCACCTGTCCCAACACGGTGCATCGGCTCGACCTGCGCCGGGTGCCGTGGCTCAGGCCGGAATCGCTGCTCATGTACGCGCGGCTTTTCCTGCGCAGCCTGCGCCTTGCCCTCAGCCATCGCTTCGATGCCATCCATGCCTTCCGGGCATTGCCGGAGGGGCTGGTGGCCTGGCTGGTGGCACGGCTGACCTTCCGGCCGGTGGTGATCTACGCCCATGGCGAGGAACTGACGACGTGGAAGGGCCGCAAACACGAGGCGATGGTGTTCGCCCTGCGGCACGCGGACCGGGTGATCGCCAACAGCGAATTCACGCGCGACGAGCTCCTCGCGCGCGGCGTGGCCGCCGAACGCATCGTCCTGATCTACCCCGGGGTGGATACGGAACGCTTCCGCCCCGGCCTGCCGTGCGACGATCTGCGCGCCGCCCTCGGGATGCAGCCCGGGGAGAGGCTCATCCTGTCGGTGGGCCGCCTGTCCCGGCGCAAGGGTTTCGACAGGGTGATCGAAAGCCTGCCGCGACTCATCGAAGCGGGCATCGCCGCCCGCTACGCCATCGTCGGCATCGGCGAGGACTGGGATTATCTGCACCGCCTCGCCCAGGAGCAGGGTGTGGCGGACCGGGTGCACTTCCTCGGTCACGTGCCGCCCGGCGATCTGCCCCGCTGGTACAATGCCTGCGATGTCTTCGTCATGCCGAACCGGGAAATCGCGGGCGACACCGAAGGCTTCGGCATGGTGTTCCTGGAGGCGGCAGCCTGTGGCAAGGCCGCGATCGGGGGCAACGCGGGCGGCACGGGCGCGGCGATCCGGCATGGCGTGACCGGCTGGCGTGTCGATGGCGGCTCCCCCGAGGCCGTCGCCGGCGCCTTGGCACAGGCCCTGCGTGACCAGGACCTGCTGGAATCGATGGGGCGCAACGGCCGCATGCGTGCAGTCCAGGAATTCGACTGGCGCATCGTGGCGGCCAAGACCCCGGCATGAGCATAGCGGATGGACGGCCGCAATTGCGGTCGCAGGGAGGATCCATGGGACGTTTCCTGGTAGCCGTGTTGGGTTGCGTGATCCTGGGCCAGGCGGCCGTGGCGGGCGAGTGGGCCCCGCCCACGGATGCGGAGTGGCAGCGGCTGCCCACCTTCTGCGCAGTCAAGAAACGGGAAATCGACAAGACCGATCCCAACGCCAGCCGCACGGGCGTGGCCATGATCGGCCAGCAGTTCCAGAACGTCCATCACTTCTGCTTCGGGCTCACCTTCCTGAATCGCTACCACGCCTCGCCCTTCGGGCCGAAGGCCGCGACCAACCTGGCCATGGCCATCAACGAGTTCACCTACATGGCGGACCACCTGGTCCCGGGCAGCGCGCTCGCCAGCGACGTTTTCCTTTACCGGGCAACGGCCTTCGCCCTGGCGAAACGGAATGGCGAGGCCCAGGCCGATTTCCGCCGCGCGCTGGAACATGCACCTAAGCGGGAAAGGGCCTACCTCGCCTATGCGGATTTTCTCGCGGCGACCCAACAGAAGGCCGAGGCATTGCGCATCGTGACCGAAGGGCTGCGGCACGTCCCCGACAGCCCTGGCCTGCGCCGCCGATACGACGAATGGGGCGGCAAGCCGCCCTATCCGGAACCCATTGCGGCCGCACCGATGCCGGCGGGGGATGCGCCGCCCGCACCCCAGCGACCGCAGCCGGCCTCGCGGACCCAAGGCGTTTCCACCGAAGCGGCAGAGCCGGAAGACCCCCGGCGCGCTGCCCCGCCCTCCGCTGCCGACCAGCCGGGTGCGGGACGACCGGCCTCGCCCTACTGCCGGTTCTGCCCGGACCAGCCCTAGACCGGCCGGCTCGGCGCCCCCGCCCCGGCTGACGTGACCCGTGCTCTTGCCCCACGCCGGGAGCGCGACCGTGTACCGATTGTCCCTGGCCATGCCCGAAATGCGGGCCGGCGCCCGCTTGCCAGCCCTGTGGCGATGATCTATCCCTAGCAGAAGGCCTTTGCTTGTCCGGCCCGGACCCGGCCGCAGATCGTCCGCGACGACGGGGGGTATAAATTAAAGGCCTGACCCCCACACAACAGGAGATCATCATGACGACGCTTTATCAGCGGTTGGGCAGCGCCGAGGGCATTGCCCGCATCGTGGACGATGTCATGGCGGCACACATGACCAATCCCATCGTCCGGGCGCGCTTCGAGAACATCGAGGACGTCGCACACGCCAAACGGATGGCGTTCGAGTTTTTCTGCGCCGGCGCGGGCGGGCCGGAGCGCTACACGGGCAAGGACATGCTCACCGCCCACAAGGGGATGAACATCAGCGAGCAGGAATATCTGGCGGTGATGGACGACATCGTCGCAGCGATGGCGAACAACGCCGTGGACGAGGCCACCATTGCCGAGGTGGTGGCGATCCTGTATTCCCTGAAGGGCCAGATCATTCGCGTGTGACGGGCCCGACGGCGCGGCGGAGTGGCTCCGCTTCAGCCTGCGCAGCAGGACAGCCGCCTCACGTCACGGGTGAAGGTCTGGGCACACAGTTTTAGCCCTTCGGCCAGGGTGAGGTAGGGGAAGAGCGTTTGCGCCAGCTCGCTGACGGTCATGCCCGCGCCGATGGCGAGGGCGGCCGTCTGGATGATTTCGCCCGCTTCCGCGGCCAGGATCTGCGCCCCCAGCAGGCGGCCGCTGGGTTTGTCCGCGACCAGCTTGATGAAACCGCGGGTGTCGAAGTTGGCCAGGGCGCGGGGCACGTCGGCGAGGGAGAGCGTTCGGCTTTCCGGGTCGATGCCCCGGGCCTTTGCCTGCTCTTCGGCAAGGCCCACCGTGGCCACCTGGGGGTCGGTGAACACCACCGCGGGCAACACGGAAAGATCCAGCGTCGCGTCGCCCCCGGTCATGTTGATGGCGGCGCGGGTGCCGGCTGCCGCCGCCACGTACACCAGCTGGGGCAGGGTGGTGCAGTCGCCGGCCGCGTAGATGTGGGGCACCGAGGTGCGCAGGTGATCGTCCACGAGGATGGCGCCATCGGCAGCCACGGCCACGCCCGCCCGATCCAGGGCGAGCATCGCCGTGTTGGGCTGGCGTCCGGTGGCGACCAGCAGCCGGTCGCCCCTGAGCCGGCCGCTGCTTGTTTCCAGCTCGAAGCCCTGACCATCGAAGGCCACCCTGGTCACGGTGGTGCCCGTGAGCACTTTCATGCCCTCTTCCACGAGCGCCGCCCGCAGGCCCTCGCCGAGAGCGGGATCGAGCCGGGGCAGTAGCCCGCCGCGAGCCACGAGGGTGACGCGGCTACCCAGCCTCAGGAAGGCCTGGGCGAGCTCCAATGCGACCACGGAGCCGCCCCAGACGATCAGGTGCGCGGGCGCCTGTTCGGCGAGCAGGGCCTCGGTGGAGGTCCAAAACGGCGTGCCTTCCAGGCCCGGCACCTCGGGAATGCGGGGCGAGCGGCCCGTCGCGATCAGAATGCGGTCCGGCCTCAGCCGCTGCTCGCTGCCATCCGCCCGGCGCACCACCAGGGTATGGGCGTCCTCGAAGCGCGCGAAGCCGGCTAGCAGGGTGATGTCGGGATGGTTCTCCAGCACGCCTTGGTATTTCGCCTGGCGCAGCGCCTCGACCAGCGCCTGCTGCTGGGCGAGCAAGGCCTTCCGGTCCAGGGAGGGCACGTGCCTCGCCAGGCCGGCGAAGGGATGGCGCGCCTGCAGGTGAGCGACGTGGGCTGCACGGATCAGGATCTTGGACGGCACACAGCCCACGTTGACGCAGGTGCCGCCGAGGGTTGAGCCTTCGATGAGGGTGACGGCGGCTCCATCCTCCGCGGCACGCAGGGCGCAGGCCATGGCAGCGGAGCCGCTGCCGATGATGGCGATGTCCAGCCGCGTCCGCGCGCGCGGACGCGGGCCGGTGGGCGTGCCAGTGGGTGATGCCTCATAGCCCCTGGCCCGCACGGCCTCGACCAGCGCCGTGACGGGCAGCGTTGGCGCGGCGGTGACACGGGCGGTGGCATCGGCGTAGGACACCTCCGCGCGGCTCACCCCGGCAACCGCGAGGAGCGCCTCCCTCACCGTCGCCGCGCAGTGTTCGCAGCGCATGCCGGCTACCTGGAGGAGCCACTCGCTCATTTCGCTGGCACGCCCTTGACGGTGGAGACATAGCCGGCCTCGAAGGTGGCATCCTCCAGGGCCTTCACCGTGGTCCGGGCGTCGTCGTAGGTCACCACGGCTTCCTTCCTCTCGAAGGAAACCTCGACCTTCACGACGCCCGGCACCTTCTGCAGGGCTTTTTTGACGGTGATGGGGCACACCGCGCAATACATGCCGGGCACGGAGAGGGTGACCACGCGCACGGCGGCGAAGGCCGGATGAACGAGACAGCCGAGCAGGAGCAGGGCGGCAAGGCGGGGTGTGGGCATCATGGGGGACCTCATCAGTAGAACAGGGGCGCGACGTAGGGAAACACGAAAGCGGCCGCCACCAGCGCCACCGCGAGCCAGAACAGCAGCCGGTAGCGGCGCTGCGTGCGCGGGTGTGCACACAGGGTGCCTGGCGAGCAGGCCGTGGCGGGCACCCGGTCGATACGCCTCCACGCGAAGACCAGGGCGATCACGGCCGCCGTGAGGAAATAGGGCCGCAAGGGCTCGAGCCGGGCGAGATGGCCTGCCCACGCGCCTCCGACGCCCAGCAGGACCAGCACCAGCGGGCCAAGACAACACAGGGACGCGCCGAGAGCGGCCAGGGCGCTGGCAACCAGGGCCAGGGGCTTGGCAGAGGACAAGGCCGGACTCCTTCTCACGCAGTGACGACAGCGCAAGGCTATCGCCGTACCTGACTACGGAGTCAAGGGCCTCGCAGACGCCCCGGCCCGCCCGTGTCCCGACCTGGTGCTTCCCCCGCGGGCACCTTCATCAGCTCGCCGTTTGCACTCGCAATGCCGGTGCGGACAACATCGCCCAATGCGCCGAGCCGGTCACGGTTCGGGCACCCCTGGATTCCATTTGCCGATCCGTTGTCTCGGTTGCCCGCCACTTTCCAAACGGCGGGTTTGCGCACAACGCGGCGCGCAACCAATGCTCTGCGCCCATTACCTTGATCCAGCTCAATGACGTTTGCTCTTTGCCACGCCTATGATCCGCATGATGCCCCGCGGGCGGGTTGTGTCCTACAGGATTGCAGCTCCACATGAGAGAATGACCATGAACCAAAGACGCAGGTTGATTCTGGCCCTGGCAAGCGTGCCCCTGGCTGCTGTCCTGCCAGCACGCGCTGCCCCGAAGTCGTTGGACATGGCAAGCGCCATTAACAAGGCGGGGCGTCAGCGCATGCTGTCCCAACGTCTCGCCAAACTGCACGCCCAGCTGCTACTCGGCATCCATGCCAAGGAAGCGCTTAAAACCATGGACAAGTCGGTGGCCTTGTTCGAAACGCAGTTGAGCGAGCTCAAAGCGTTTGCGCCCACGGCAGAGATCCGGGCCTTGTATGCTTATCTCGAACAGCTGTGGGGGCCGTACCGCAACGCCGTCTACACCATGCCCAGCATGGCAAGCCTGAACCAGGTTGCTAAACTCAACGAAGATGTGCTGAAAACGGCCCATGCCGCCACCGAAGCGCTGGAGAGGCTCGCAGGAACCCCAGGCTCGCGGCTCGTCAATGTGTCTGGGCGGTTGCGCATGTTGTCGCAACGAGCGGCAAAGTTCTACCTGTTTAGGGCCGCGGGGCTGGCGGGTCCAGACATCGACAACGGCCTCAGGTTAGCGCGGAAAGAATTCGAGGTCGGCCTTGCCGAATTGAAGGGCGTGGCCCAGAACTCAGACCACATCAAGCAGTTATTGCTGGGAGTGGAGAGTCAATGGGCGTTTTTTGCCCATGCGCTGGACAACTACACCCCTGGCGTGCGGAACACGACCCACTGGGAGTACGTCGCAGCGTCGAGCGAGAATCTCCTGGAGGTGCTCGACAGACTCACCGAGCTGTATCAAGCGATCTGAGCCCGCGACAAGGCCCGCCATCCCGGTTGGGCAGATGGTTCGCGCCCACATTTTGCTTCCGAAAGCACGCGGGAGCCGCAAAGCGTGGGCGAGGCCCCTACTTTCATGGCCGAGGCATCCGTGGGATCCGGCTGGGAAAACTGGGCTAAGCGTGGCTCCCGGTGTCGCTCTCCTTTACACCAACGCGTCTCCCCCGGGAGCGGATAGTCGCTATCATACTGATTTTTTGGGTATTTGTCTTCATGGCACGCCCGTTGCTTACTCCAGAGTCGCATGACATGACCACCAAACCAGATGAGTTACCGATCCGAAAAGGAGTGCGACCATGAAGAAGACCATTTCTGCGATTCTCGGCGCGATGGCCCTGTCGATGGCCGCCAGCGGACATGCTGCGATCATCGATACGGTTCAGGCGCCCACAGGCTACTTCGTTCCCACGGATGCCCAGAAATACGACTCCCCTTATTACCGGGGATACAACGAAGACTGGAGCTGGAGCCATAATCCCATCGCCGGACCGATCACGAGTGCATGGCTCTTGGTCAGCGCCTTCGACGTGGATGCCGCCCAAGGCGAAGTCGACGAAATCTGGGCGGATGACAACGGTACCCCGGTCACGCTGGGCACCCTTGCAGGCGCAAATGATATGTGGAACTTCACATGGTTCAGCCTGCCTTCCTCCCTGTTCGATGACATCGAGAATGGCCTCGACGTGGGTATCCGTATCGACGTCAACGATGATGGTTGGCTGGTCACCTTGGCCAAGTCCACGCTGTGCGTGAACCCGGTCGATCAGAAGCAGTGCCTGGGCAACCCGACCCCGGGTGTGCCCGAACCCGCCTCTCTCGCCCTGATGGGCTTGGGGCTCGCCGGGCTGGCTGCCGTTCGGCGGCGCAAGGCGGCAGACCGCGGCTCCGCAGCCTGATTCCCAGTATCGGCTCCGGCGGGCAAGGCCCACTCTCCGGGGGTGGCCCGCCGGAGTGCCTCCAGCACCCTCACGGGCCACGGCGATGCCGTGGCCCGGCCGTTTTTCGTTGAGCACGTTCCCGCTGCCAAGGCCATGGGCGCGCCGTGGGAAGCGGCGGGCGCCCGTGATCCCGGCAACGAACCCGGCTGCCACGTCACCCAAGGGGTCAAGGTGCCTTTCCCTCCCGGCACGGCAATGCTCATTCGCGGCGGGGTGGTTCCAAAATCCCCAAAAAGAAACGGCGACCCGCTGAGGGCCGCCGTTGTCTTGGCTGCGAGAGGGAGAGAACCGTCTCAGGTGGTTTTGCGACGGCGCGCGATCGCCAGGCCCGCCACGCCGGCGCCCAGAAGGGCCAGCGAAGCCGGCTCGGGAACGTTGCCGGGCGTTCCTGGGCCTGTGCCGGGGGGCACGCTCGAAATACCGGAAATGACAAACCTCCCTGGACCGCTCATCGTATCGATGCAGCAGTTGGTTCCCGTGAACAGCCCCCATGTGCCATTCCCCAACACCAGAGGATCGGTTGTGAACCAATCGTTTTCAAAGGGCGAATTGTTGAAATTGCCTGGGTCGACTGCATAGCCATCGAGAATGCCGGCCGACACCATGGCATCCATGTCGGTCAGCGTGCCACCGAGGTTGTTTCGCACACCCGTCCACTGGAACACGGGCCACGATGCGGGATCCGTACCGTAAACACCGATCCGGACGCCACCGTTGGCGGTGGAGGGCGCGGTCTGATCGCCATGCCAGTGCTCGCCCCACATGGTGATCGTTCCATTGCCATTGTCCTTCCAGCCGAATGCAACCAGATGGGCATTGGCGACATTGGCCATGCAGAATAGGCCGAGACCTGCCATGGTGACTGCTTTACGTGTGATGCTCATCATAGTTCTCCTAACTCAAGATAGGGTCTGAGGTTCCACGGCAGAGAGGCTATCCGGTTGTCTGCTTCCCAATGGGGGATTCGATCCAGGGAATCCCTCTACGCGGTCGTGATGAGAGGAAAACCGACAACCCCTAGCGAATATGCCAAACCACTCACCCTGCTAAGCACATTCAATGCCAGCCGAATAATGCTGAATGCAATCAGCGGCTTGCAGGAGAGATAGGCGGGAACCGCACGATGCCGTGTAAACTTCCCCGACGGGTTTTGGGGCTGAGGGATGGACCGGGCGCGTCTGCCCCGAGGTTCTGCGCCGGGGCCGCGGCTGTTCACTTGCCGCGAAGCTCAGCGCAGGTAGCCTTCCCGCTCCAGGGTGAGCAGGATGCGCTGCACGGCTTCGTCCACGGATAGCTGGCTGGTGTCCAGGGCGAGCTCAGGACGCTCGGGCACTTCGTAGGGGTCGGATATGCCAGTGAAGGCCTGCACCAGTCCTGCCCGGGCCTTGGCGTACAGGCCCTTGCGGTCGCGCGCCTCGCACACCTCGAGGGGGGTGGACACGTACACTTCGAAAAAGCCGCCGTACTGCTGGATCATCTCCCGCACCGCGCGGCGGCTTTCCCGGTAGGGGGCGATGGGCGCGCAAATGGCGATGCCGCGGTGCTTGACGATTTCGCTCGCCACGTAACCGATGCGGCGCACGTTGAGATCGCGGTGCTCCCGGGAGAAACCCAGCTCGCTGGACAGATGCTTGCGCACGATGTCGCCATCGAGCAGGGTCACCTGCCGGCCGCTGATTTCCAGCAGCCTGATCTGGAGGGCCTTGGCCAGGGTGGATTTGCCCGCGCCGGACAGGCCCGTGCAGAAGACGCAGAAGCCCTGCCGGTGGCGGGGCGGATGGGCGCGCTGCAGTTCGGCAATGACGTCGGGCCAGGCGAACCAGGCGGGCACCTCCAGCCCCCAGTCGAGCCGCCGGTCGAGCTCCGCGGCGGGGAAGGGGCGTGCCCGCGCCCCCGGGGCGATTTCCTCCTCGGGCAGGAACTGGGCCCGGTCCTCCACATAGACGAGACGCTGGAACGGCACCAGATCCACGCCCACCGCCTGCAGTCCATCGGCGTCGGCGAGGCGGATGGCGTCCACGGTTTCCTGACCGCGCCGGTGCTCGCCCCGTTCCTGCAGCTCGCCGCCCACGATGAGATGAGTGCAGCCGTGGTTGCGGGCCAGGATGGCCCGCAGCATCACGCCGCGCGGGTGGATCGACAAGCCCGCCACCGGCAGCAGGGCCAGCAGCGTGGAGGCCGGCGGGAAATGCTTCACCGCCGCTTCCCAGGCCCGCACGCGGCTGAAGTATTCCGCCTCGTTGCTGGGCAGCACGCCGGCCACGCCGTGCAGGAGCAGGTTGGCCTCGCGGCTCAGGGAGGCCGCCACCGCGAAATCCTGATGCAGGCGGTGCACCGCATGGGTGGTTTGGTAGGCGATCACGCGCTTCCAGCCGCGACGCTGGAACTGCTCCCGCAGCGCCGCGGGTGTCAGCCGCAGATGCAGGAAGTCGTGCCGGGGCGGCAGCGCCACGCCCTCGACGCGGCCGCCCACGCACACGCCACCCTGGAAAGCGCCCAGGGCGCGGGCCTCCAGGGCGTCGTCCGCGGGCCACACATCGGAGACGGTGAGCACCGCGGGCATGAAGCCCTCCGGATCCCGTAGCGCGTAGCGCCGCCCGGGCACGATCGGCTGCGCCTGCCGCTCGTTCAGGCGCAGCACGATGGGCCAGGGCCAGTAGCGGCCGTCGGCAAGGCGCCGGTGCTCCAGCACGCTCAGGTAGTCCGCGCGGGACAGATAGCCGGTAAGCGGCGAGAAGCCGCCGGTGAGCAGGAGCTCCAGCTCACAAAGCTGCTCCCGCGAAAGGTCGATGTCGGTGAGGTCGCGGGCCTCCTCCCGGACCTCGGCGGCGCGGGCCTCGTCCAGCCGCAGATCGACGAGCTCGCCCCCGTAGGGCGGCATGAGGGTGTTCATGGACGCTTTTTCCTGTGCTGGTCCCCGGGCATGCCGGCCTCAGGATGTGCCGTCGCCGAACACCCGGTCGAACTCCGCAAGGAAGCGCGGCAGCTCGGCATCCGGCAGGTGGTTGATGCCGGCCGCACCCTTGCGCCCCCCGCCGGTGGCGAACCGGCTGGCCAGCAGGTCGGCGCCCGTGCGCCGCATGAGCGGCGCGCGGATGCTGACGCGGTAGCCACCCGGCCGTTGCGTCAGCACCGCGTGGGCTTGTTCCGGCCGGGCGCTGGCCAGGGCATTGCCCAGCGCCCCCGACACCCGTCGCGCCCAGGCTTCGTCGGGCAGCACATAGACCCTGCCGGCAGGGCTGTCGTGGACGGGGCGCGCGCCCAGCGCCCGCTCCATGTCCGCGCGGTAGCCTTCCCGCAGGATGACGAAGGCCTTTTCCTGCGCCATGAAGGCGAAGGGATCGGTGTAGGCATGGAGCAGGCGGTAGAGCTCGGCGGGATGGAAATAGAGATCCTCCACGGCTTCGCCATAGGCGTTGTAGTTGAGGCATTCGCCCAGCTCACGCAGGGCGTCCAGCCCGGCCTCGTCCAGGCCGAGGCCCGCGGCCGTCCTGCGCGCGGCATCGTGGAGGTTGTCGCCGAACGCGCCCACGACCGCCCAGATGCGGTATCGCCCCTCCAGGTGCCGGTCCACCAGCAGGCTGGTGCAGCATTCGGGCCCGGTGTCGATGTGGGCCCACAGGCGGGGATGGCGCGGAATGTCGGCCGCCTGGTGGTGGTCGAAATACTCCACCTCGGCGCCGGCTTCCAGGATGCGCAGCAGGGCATCGCGGTTCCTGTCGAGGGCAATGTCGAGGACCGTGACGTGATCGCCCGCTTGCGCTGATACCCGCTGGAGCAAGGCGATGTCGCGCTTGACGCCGGTCACCAGCACGGCGGGGCGGGGTTCGGCCAGGCGCAGCTGATGCAGGGCGCACAGGCCGTCGGCATCGCCGTTGAACACGTCGTGGTCGGTCATGACCGCATTCTAGCGGGAATCGGAACGCCCCTATACACTTGGGCGGATGCGACCGCCTTTCCCTGTGCGCCCGGGGCGCGCGCGATTCCGGCTTGGGCATCGTCCGCCGGCGGAGAACGAGCGAGCCGGCCCTCGGCACTCTTTCTCGTCCGCCCCGTCCCAGGGGCGAAGCCGGGGCGGGGTCTAGCCCATGGCCTCCCGTGGCCGGCTGCTGCCGCTGGCGCTCGGGCTGTACGCGCTCCTGCTGGCCTACGGCAGTCTCTATCCCCTGCACGACCTGCGCCTGCCGGCCCCCCACGAATGGGGTTTCCTGATCGCCCCGCCGCCCGCCTTCGTCACCCGCACCGATCTGGCGACCAACGTGCTGGTCTACCTGCCCTTCGGCTGGCTGCTGGCCCGCTGGCTCGGCCGCACGCGGCGGCTGCGGGCGGCCCTGCCCTGGACC
>JBBINK010000054.1:3972-12973 GCA_037443925.1 Betaproteobacteria bacterium | reverse complement strand
ACATCGCGGATGTCGATGCGGCCTTCGCCGCCCGCAGACCGCTGTGGGGTGAGTGTAAAGGGTTCCTGCGGCATGTTTAGGATGTCGCCCAACCGCTGGATCGCAACGCTGGCCTGTTGGAATTCCTGCCACAGCCCGACCAGGCGCAGCAGCGGCTGGCTCATCCGACTGGCGAACATCTGAAAGGCGACCAGCATGCCCACGGTCATCCCGGCTTCGGGTTGCATCACCAGCCAGGCACCAACGATCAGGATGGAAAGCGTCATCACCTGCTCCAGCCCGTTGGCCACCACGTTGTAAGCGTTACCCATCTGGCGGGTCGCGAAACCTGCGGAGAGATACTGGGCGAGGTAGGGACCGTAGCGTCTGGCCACATCTGGTTCCAGCTGCAGGGATTTCACCGTGCCCATGCCCGCCAGGTATTCGGTGAGGAAGGCTTGATTCCTCGCGCCGAGCAGGAACTGTTTGTCGAGCCGCTCGCGGAAGATGGGCACCATGATGAGGCTCGCTGCGACGATCAGCGCCATGATGCCCACGGCGATGAGGGTAAGTTGCCAGCTGTAGGAGAACATCACCGCGAGGAAGATCAGCAGGAAAGGCAGGTCCAGCACCAGGCTCACCGCCGCACCGGAGATGAACTCACGCAACTGCTCCACGCCGTGAAGGCGGGCGACCAGGGTGCCGGTAGGCCGCGCCTCGAAATACGGCAGGGGCAGGTGCAACAGGTGCTTCAGCACCTTCTCGCCCAACACAGCGTCGATGCGGCTGCCGGTGTGCAGCACCAGATACTGGCGCAGCCAGGTCATGCCGCTGGTAAAAAGCATGAACACCACCAGCGCCACGCCGAGCACGATGAGCGTGCTCTCGGAGTGATGGGCGATGACCTTGTCGATGATCACCTGGGTGAACAGGGGTGTGGCCAGACCCACGAGCTGGATGGCGAGACTGGCAAGCAGCACGTCGCGCCAGATGCGTTTGTGGCGCAGCAACTCGGGCACGAACCAGGAGAAGCCGAAGGGCTTCTTGGCAGTCTCAGGGTTCTCGGCGCGGCTGACGGATTCCGATACCGGTGGGTCAGATTGCGCCACCAGCAGCAGAACCGGCGCGGACTGGCCGGGCTTGACCCAGGCCAGGGTGTCGTCGCCGTGTTGGACGATGAGTGCCGGGGTAAGGGTGGTGCGGGATGGATGCTGGGGTGAAGCAGCGCTTGCCGGTTCGATAGAGGTCTGAGAGTCTTCTGAGGCTGGGGCAGCCAGCAGCGCCACGGCGGGTAACGGCAAGGCCAACAACCCCGCTTCGGGCCAGTGCACCAACCCGGCCTTGAGGCCGAGCGCGCCCAAGGCCTCGATCAGCGTAGGCAGATCGAACGGCGGCGGAAAACGCTTGATCACCAGCTCGGCATCGAACGGCTGGCGATAGAAACCAGCCAGGCTCGCCAGGAGCCACAGCGCGGCTTGTGTGTCTATCTGCCCTTCCGCGTCGACAACCGTGGGCCGACGCACAGCCTGCATGCTTTGTTCTTCTTTGTGATTGGTGATTTACGGTAAACAAAGGATGCCAGCGTAATATGGTTTTGGGGGATGTCAATAGCAAATTGGCATTTTGTCGGGGGATCTTGTCAGAAGTGTTGCGTTGATCGCACAGCAGCGTACCCGCGCACACACGCGCAAACGCTCATATGCCCGGACAAAGCGTTTGATTCCGGTCGCCTCTGCTCCACCACCCTCCGACGCCCGATCCCCCGATCGGGCGTTTTCATTTCCACGGTCACGAAGGCACCCGAGACGTCGACGCGCCCGCCCGCCATCCCCATGCCTTTCCCGTCGCCCCTAGGGCCGATGCAAAGGTGCTATGATGGGGCCCGTTTCGTTGTCCTCCGCCCGTGGCGGCTTCCGGATCGGCTTCATGCGCCTGCTCATCTTTCTCGTCGGGATCTTTCTCGTCTATCTCGTCCTCAAGAGCTATTACCGCAGCCTGAAGGCGCCGCCCCCGGCGCCCCGGGCCCCTGACGACGGCCGTGCCGAGGACATGGTGCGCTGCGCGGTGTGTGGGGTGAACACCCCCCGCAGCGAGGCCATTTTCAGCGGCGGCGAGTTCTACTGCACGGAAGAGCACCGGCAGGCGCGCCGCCCCTGACCCGTCTTCCGCCCATGTGGCTCGACGCTTCAGCCCGCCAGCCCGCCCGCGTCAGCGAGACCTATTGGCAGTCGCTGCACTACTTCAACCTCTACCGGCTGATCGTGGCCGGTGTGATCCTGCTGTCCCATCTGCTGCTGGGCTCGCGCATCACCATCGGCCAGGCCCAGCCCACGCTGTTCGTGGTGGCCAGCCTGCTGTATATCCTGTTCGGCGGTGTGCTGATGGTGACCATCCACAACCGCTGGCCGCGCTTCGAGCTCCAGCTTTCGGTCCAGGTTCTGGCGGACATCCTTCTGATCGCGGTGCTGATGCTGGCCAGCGGTGGCATGGGCAGCGGGCTGGGCCTGCTTTTGCTCATCACCCTGGCCGCCTCCAGTCTGGTGGCCCAGGGTCGGCTGGCCATGTTCCACGCGGCGGTGGCGACCATCGCGGTGCTGGTGGAGCAGACGCTGTGGGCGTGGCGCACCGATGGCACCGCCGACTATTTCCAGACCGCACTGCTGTCGGTGAGCTTCTTCGCCGTGGCGGGGCTCGCCCACTATCTGGCCAAGCGCCTGACGGCCACGGAGGAGCTGGCGCGCCAGCGGGGGCTGGACCTGGCCAATCTGGACCAGGTGAACCAGCTGGTGATCCAGGATATGCAGGATGGCGTGGTGGTGGTGGACGGCACAGGCCACGTGCGCCAGGTCAACGCCCAGGCGGAGCGCATTCTCGGCCCCCTGCCCGGCCCGCGCGGCGCCGTGACCCTGGCCGAGTATGCACCGGAGGTGGCGCGTCATTTCGGCACATGGCGCGAAGCCAGCGACATCGATCTGCTGCCGGTGCGGGCCGCGGAAGCACGGACGTTCCGGGTGCGCTTCGTGCCGGTGCGGGGCGACAAGCGTCTGGGCACGGTGATCTTCCTGGAGGACATGAGCCGCGCCCAGGCCCAGGCCCAGCAACTGAAGCTCGCCGCCCTGGGTAGGCTGACGGCGAACATCGCCCACGAGATCCGCAACCCGCTGTCCGCCATCGGCCACGCCACCCAGCTGCTGCAGGAGGAGCCGGACCGCAACGACACCGACCGGCGTCTGCTGGAGATCATCCGCGACAACACCTTCCGCCTGGATCGCATGGTGCAGGACATCCTCCAGCTCAACCGCAAGGATCGCGGCAATCCGGAGGTGCTGGCCCTGGCGCCGTATCTGTCCGCCTTCGCCGATGAATTCTGCCAGGTGGAGAAAATCCCCCGGGAAACGGTCTCCGTCGAGGCCGAGCCCGATGCCACGCTGCTGTTCGACCGCTACCACCTGCACCAGGTGCTGTGGAACCTCTGCCGCAACGCCTGGCGCCATGGGTCGAAGGGTCCCGGCAGCATCCGCCTGGTGGCCAGCCGGGGCCTGACGCCCGGTGTTGTACAATTGGACGTCATCGACGATGGCCCGGGTGTCGCGCCCGAAGACCAGCCCCATCTGTTCGAACCCTTCTTCACCACGGAGAGCACGGGCACCGGTCTCGGGCTGTACATCGCGCGCCAGCTCGCGGAGGCCAACCACGCCACGCTGGAATACATCGAGGTGGCGCCCGGCGGCCAATTCCGGATCTGTGGCAAGGAAAGAGCGAGTTGAAACGTCCGCAAAGACCCGCCGACCAGACCACACCCCACGTCCTGATCGTGGACGACGAGGCCGACCTGCTCGAGCTGCTGGAGCTCACGCTGCTGCGCATGGGGCTGACGCCCCACCGCGCCATGAGAGTGGCGGAGGCGAAGAAGCTCCTCGAGGAGCGCTGGTTCGACCTGTGCCTGACCGACATGCGCCTGCCCGACGGCACGGGCCTGGAGCTGGTGGAGTACATCGGCCAGCATCATCCCCAACTGCCGGTCGCCGTGATCACGGCCTTCGGCAGCGCGGAGAATGCCGTGGCCGCGCTCAAGGCCGGGGCCTTCGACTACATCTCGAAGCCGGTGTCCCTGGAACAGCTGCGGGCGCTGGTCAAGTCCGCGCTCAAGGTGCCGGAGAAGGCCAGCGACCGCGAGGCGCCCCGCACCCTGCTGGGCGACTCCCCCGCCATCCGGCAGGTGCGGGAGCTGCTGGCCAAGCTCGCCCGCAGCCAGGCGCCGGTGCACATCACGGGCGAATCGGGCAGCGGCAAGGAGCTGGCTGCCCGTCTCATCCATGAACAGAGCAACCGGCGCGACCATCCCTTCGTCGCGGTCAACTGCGGGGCCATCCCCGAGAACCTGATGGAGAGCGAGTTCTTCGGCTACCGCAAGGGCGCCTTCACCGGCGCGGAAGCCGACCGCGACGGCTTCTTTCAGGCCGCCAACGGCGGCACCCTGTTCCTGGACGAGGTGGCCGACCTGCCCCTGCCCATGCAGGTGAAGCTGTTGCGTGCCATCCAGGAAAAGCGCGTGCGCAAAGTCGGGTCCACCCAGGAGGAGCCGGTGGATGTGCGCATCATCAGCGCCACCCATCAGAACCTCGCGCAGCTGGTGGAAAGCGGCCGCTTCCGCCAGGACCTCTACTATCGCCTCAATGTGATCGAGCTCCGGATGCCCGCGCTGCGCGACATGCGCGAGGACATTCCCGCCATTGCGGAAGCGATCCTCAGCCGCCTGGCGGCGAACAGCGGCGTGCCCACGCCACGGCTTGCGCCCGAGGCGGTGGCCGCCCTGCAGGACTATCCCTTCCCTGGCAACGTGCGGGAGCTCGAGAACATCCTGGAACGGGCGCTGGCGCTGTGTGGCAGCGCCGAGATCGGCAAGGACGATCTGTATCTTTCCATGCCGGAAACGGCCCTTGGCGAGGAAGCGCGCGAGCCGGGCGCGAAGTGGCCGCTGCAGGAATATCTCGACCGGGTGGAAAAGGAAGCCATCCTCGAGGCGCTGGAGCGCACCCGCTACAACAAGACCGCCGCCGCCAAGCTCTTGGGCATCACCTTCCGCGCCCTGCGCTACCGCCTGGAACGGCTGGGCATCGACTGAAGGCCGTCACCCCCGGCGCGGGCTCCTGCGGCGCCGCGTCACGGGCTTCACGTTCCAGATCCGCTCCGCATACTCGCGAACCGTCCGGTCCGATGAGAAGCGGCCCATGTGGGCCACGTTGAGGATGGCGCGCCTTTGCCATTCCTCCCGGTCACGGTAGAGCCGCTCCACCTCGTCCTGACAGGCCACGTAGGCGGCGTAGTCCGCCAGCAGCAGATAGCGGTCGCCTCCGTGGGTGAGGGCGTCGAACACCGGCCGGTAGCGGTCGGGCTCCTCGGGTGAAAAGAAGCCGTCGCGAATCATGTCCAGCACCCGGCGCAGCTCTTCGTTTTCCCAATAAAAATGCCAAGGATCGTAGCCCGTGGCGCGCAGCGCGGCGGCCTGCTGGGCATCGAGGCCGAAGATGAAGATGTTCTCCGGCCCCACCGCCTCGCGGATCTCGATGTTGGCCCCGTCCAGGGTGCCGATGGTGAGCGCGCCATTGAGGGCGAGCTTCATGTTGCCCGTTCCGGACGCCTCGGTGCCGGCGGTGGAGATCTGCTCCGACAGCTCGGCGGCGGGAATGATGTCCTCGGCGGTGGACACGTCATAGTTGGGAATGAACACCACCTTGAGCCGCCCCCGCACCAGCGGATCATGGTTGACCACGTCCGCCACGTCGTTGATCAGGCGGATGATGCGCTTGGCCATCGGGTAGCCGGGCGCGGCCTTGCCGCCGAAGATCACGGTGCGGGGCAGGTGGTCCGCGTCCGGATGGGCGCGGATGCGGTCGTAGCGCGTGATCACGTGGAGCACGTTGAGCAGCTGCCGCTTGTATTCATGGATGCGCTTGACCTGGACGTCGAACAGGGAATCCGGGTCCACCTCCACCCGCAGACGGTCGCGGATCAGTTCCGCCAGCCGCGCCTTGTTGGCGCGCTTCACGGCGTGGAAGGCATCCCGAAACGCCGCGTCCTCCGCAAGCGGTGCCAGGCGGGCCAGCTGCTCCAGATCCCGCACCCAGCCGGAACCGATGCGGGAAGAGATGAGCCGGGCCAGCCCGGGGTTGGCCTGATTGAGCCAGCGGCGCGGCGTGATGCCGTTGGTGATGTTGACGATTCGCTCCGGCCACAGCCGGTGGAAGTCCGCGAAGATGGTCTGGCGCATCAGCTCGGTATGGATGGCCGCCACCCCGTTGACCCTGTGGCTGCCCACCACCGCCAGATGGGCCATCCGCACCCGCTTGGGATCACCCTCCTCGATCAGGGAAACACGGCGCAACAGTTCGTGGTCACCGGGATGGCGGTGTGCCACGTCCTTCAGGAAGCGGTGGTTGATCTCGTAGATGATCTGCAGATGGCGCGGCAGCAGCCGCTCGAACAGGGGCACCGGCCAGGTCTCCAGCGCCTCGGGCATGAGCGTGTGGTTGGTATAGGAAAACACCCGCCGGGTGAGGTCCCAGGCGTATTCCCAGTCCAGTTCGTGCTGGTCCACCAGGATGCGCATCAGCTCGGCGATGGCGATGGCCGGATGCGTGTCGTTGAGCTGGATGGCCACCTTGTCGGGCAGGGCATCGAAGCCGGTGTGGTGCTTGCGGTAGCGGTAGAGGATGTCCTGCAGCGACGCGGACACGAAGAAGTACTGCTGCTTGAGGCGCAGCTCCCGACCCATTTCCGTGGTGTCGTCGGGGTAGAGCACCTTCGACAGGTTTTCCGACGCGTTCTTCTCCTCCACCGCCTTGATGTAGTTGCCCTCGTTGAAATACCGGAGCTCGAAGTCCCGGGTGGCCTTGGCCGCCCACAGGCGCATGTTGTTGACCGTATCCGTGCCATGGCCGGGTATGGGGGTGTCGTAGGCCATCGCCATGACGTCATCGGTATCCACCCAGTGGTAGCGGATGCGGCCGCCATCGTCCGCGTGGCTGACCACCCGCCCGTGGAACTTCACCTGGTACAGCACCTCCGGCCGCGGAAATTCCCAGGGATTGCCATAGCGCAGCCAGTTGTCGGGGTGCTCCACCTGGCAGCCGTTTTCGATTTTCTGGGTGAACATGCCGTACTCGTAACGGATGCCATAGCCGTAGCCCGGCAGGCCGAGGGTCGCCATGGAATCGAGAAAGCACGCGGCCAGGCGCCCCAGCCCGCCGTTGCCCAGGGCCGCGTCGTGCTCCACCTCGCGGATGGATTCGAAGTCCAGCCCCAGATGCTCCACCGCGGCGCGGAAGGCAGGCTCACAGCCCATGTTGAGCACGCTGTTCATCAGGGTGCGCCCCATGAGGAACTCCATGGACAGGTAATACACCCGCTTGGTGTCGGCGCGATAGTAGGAGCGCATGGTCTCCATCCAGCGCTCGATGAGCCGCTCGCGCACGGCGGCAGCGGCGGCGTAGAACCAGTCGCGGGTCGTGGCGGTGATGGGATCCTTGCCGATCCCATAGACCAGATGGTTGGACAGGGAACGGCGCCAGCCGGGTGCGTCCAGCAGCGGCCGGTCCAGATCCAGTTCGCCGAGGGGGTCGCTGGCCATGTCTGCCTCCTTCGCGCATTCGCGCAGGGTCATAACGGCCAGGAAAGGCCGTACTTTAGGCCACGGCGATGCCCAGGTAGGTGGCGTAGAGCGCCCCGTTCACCCACAGATGCCACAGCCGCAGCTGACCCCGCCGCAGCATCAGGCGCAGCCAGAGGGCGGCGGAGAAGGTGATCAGCACACCCCACAGCACGGCGCGCTCGGGGGCCCAGGGCGTGAGCATGACGCCGATGGCAGGCAACAGCGTTCCCTGGAACACCATCGCCCCCGTGATGTTGCCGAAGGCCAGGGTGTCCTTGTGGCGGCGGATCCAGAGGATGCTGTTGACCTTCTCGGGCAGCTCCGTGGCGATGGGGATGATCATCAGGGACAGCAGCAGGGCCGACATGCCGATGAGCCGCGACGCTTCCTCCACACCGTGGATGAAGCCCTTGGCGCCCGCGACCAGCAGGGCCAGCCCGAGCACGAGCTGGATCAGGATCACGACCAGGTTCTCCGGCAGGCCGAGCCTCGCCAGGAACATCTTCTCATGGGCCTCGGTGCCATGACCGTCCATGACCAGCTGGGCGGAGGCGCGGAACGTGAGCATGAGATAGACGAAGTAGATGGTCACGAGCCCCCCGGCCAGGGCCACGCGCACCGCCGTGGCCCCATGGGGCACGAACAGGGCGATGGCAGCCAGCCCATAGGCCATCAGGAAGAAATCGAGGTCCCGTGTAAGCCCGGTGCGCTCCGGCGTGAGATGGCCCTGCATGCCGCGCCGCTTGAGCACCGCGACGCTCATCAGGAACAGGGAAAGCGTGGACAGCATCAACGGGGCGCCGAGAATGGCGCCGACGCCGATTTCCTCGTTCAATTGCTGGTTCGCCGTGCCCCCGAAGATGGCCAGCAGCGGCACCAGGGTCTCCGGCAGGGCGGTGCCCACGGCGGCGAACACCGAGCCGGTCACGCCTTCGGAGATGCGCAACCGTTCGCCCAGGTGTTCCAGGGCATTGGTGAAGATCTCCGCCGCGAGCAGGATCACGAGCAGCATGAGCAGCAGTTGGACGAGTACCATCGGGCTTTCCTTGGAATAGCGGACGAAGGGCGCATTATACTGTCGAAGCCGGATCCACCCCATGCAGCTCATCCCCCTCGACGAATTCGACTATCACCACGTGCTGGCGCGCACGCCGGGGCCGAGCCTCGTGCTGTTCACCAGTCCCGACTGCGGCAGCTGCCGCACCGTGGAACGGCTGCTGCCCCGGGCCGCCGCCGGCGTCGTGGATCGCTGCTTCAGGGTGGATGTCACGCGGGCCACGGCGCTCGCCCGCGCCTTCGACCTGTTCCACCTGCCGGCCCTCTTCCTTTACCGGGACGGCCACTTCCACGCGGTGATCGAGGCCCCGGTGC
>JBBINK010000054.1:0-3941 GCA_037443925.1 Betaproteobacteria bacterium | reverse complement strand
CTTGCGGCGCCCGCCCAGGAGGAACCCTGATGCGCCTGAATGCGGAGGGCTGGATCGAAGGCATCCGGCACGTGCCCTCTCCCAACTTCGACAGCCGGCCCGGCGAGGGCCAGGTGGACCTGGTGGTCATCCACGCCATCAGTCTGCCGCCGGGCCAGTATGGCGGCCCGGCCATCCTGGAGCTGTTCACCAACCGCCTCGACCCCACGGCCCACCCCTACTTCGAGACCCTCCGCGGCCTGCGCGTGTCGGCCCATTTCCTCATTCGCCGCGACGGCGAGCCGATCCAGTTCGTCTCCACCCGTGACCGCGCCTGGCATGCGGGCGTCTCCCGCTGGCGCGGACGGGAACGCTGCAATGACTTTTCCATCGGCATCGAACTGGAAGGCTGCGACGCCGATGCCTTCACCGAGGCCCAGTACGCGACCCTGCACACCCTCCTGAACGCGCTGGCCCGGCACCACCCCATCCGGGACATCGCCGGCCATTGCCACATCGCACCGGAACGGAAAACCGATCCCGGCCCCCATTTCGACTGGACCCGCCTGCCGCCGTCGTTTCACATCGGGGAACCGTGATCCCGGTCCGCGGTTGCGCCGGAGGCCGCGCCGGTTCACTCCCGCCCCCCTTTCGCCGGCGGGAACACGCGGCCGCGGCGCACCGTCTATAGTGCAAAGGGCAGCATCGTGCCCGTCCATCGTCTGAAAGGAGGTCGTCATGCCTACCGTTCTGATCAAACCCGACACCCGTTTCATCGACCTGCCCACGCTGCACCGCGTGGAGGCAAGCCGGCCTTTCCGCTGGCTGGCCAGGGGCGCGGCGGATCTGGCGCACTGCTGGCCGCTGTCGCTGGCCATCGGTGCCCTGGTCACGGCGATCGGCTATGGGCTGCTCAACTATGCCTGGCCACGGCCCCACCTGGTGCTCACGCTGCTGTCCGGCTTCCTGCTGATCGCGCCCTTCCTGGCCCTTTCGTTCTATGAGCAGTCGCGCCGGCGGGAAGCCGGGGGTGGGCCCTGGTTCGCGACGGTCAAGGACAACTGGGGCTCCATCGGGCTGTTCGCGGCGGGGCTGGCCTTCATCCTGTCCAGCTGGGAGCGCATTTCCGCCATCCTGGTGGGGCTGTTCCACCCCGGCGACATCCTGGGGGATCGCTTCACCCTGGGCGGCCTGTTCGCCGGTGGAGATGTCACCTTCCTGACCGTGTATGCCGTGGCCGGCGGCCTGCTCGCGCTGCTGGTGTTCGCCCTGTCCGTGGTGTCCCTGCCCATGATGCTGGACCGCAAGGCGGACATCGCCCATGCCCTGGTCACCAGCCTGTGGGTGGTGCGGGAAAATCCCCTGCCCATGCTGGTGTGGGGCGGGCTCATCGTGGCGCTGACCGCCCTCTCCTTCGCGCTGGCCCTGGTGCCCATGATCGTGGTGTTTCCGCTCCTGGGTCATGCGACCTGGCATGCCTACCGCGATCTGGTGGCGTGATGCCCCTGTCGCCGGCACGGAAAAAAGCGCCTTCGGGCGCTTTTTTCTTGGGGAACCCTCTGCCCGGCACGCGGTCGCATCAAGGGTTTTCCGTAAGAGTGCTCCATGGCCTACAGCGAACAAATCGTGCAATGGGTGCGTCCCTGGTCGGCGCACACCTTCAGTTTTTCCGTCACCCGCCCCGGTGGACTGAGCTTCCGCAATGGCGAGTTCCTGACCCTGGGGCTCAGGCGCGAAGGCAAGCTGGTGGCGCGTGCCTATTCCATCGTGTCCACCAACGACGCGGACCATCTCGAGTTTCTCAGCATCCACGTACCCGGTGGGCCGCTCACCAGTCTGCTGGCCCAGGTCAAGCCTGGCGACGGAGTGTGGGTCAACGACAAGCCCACCGGCACCCTCACCCTGGCGCACGTGCAGCCGGGGCGGGTGCTGTACATGCTGGCAACGGGCACGGGACTGGCGCCCTTCATGAGTCTCGCCCGGGATCCGGAAACCCATCGCCGCTTCGAGCACGTGGTGCTGGTGCATTCGGTCCGCACGGCCGCCGAACTCGCTTACCGGGACGAACTCACGGCTCGCCAGGACGGGCGCTTCCACTACGTGCCCACGGTGACGCGGGAGCCCTTCCCCACGCCCGAGCGGGGCGCGGACCTGTTCCGGTCGGGGGAACTGTCGGACCGGCTGGGGCTGCCCAGCCCCGACCCGGAGCACGATCGCGTCATGGTCTGCGGCAATCCCGCCATGACCCGGGAAATGACGGCCCACCTCAAGGAGCGCGGCTGGACGCCCACCAACCACAAGGGCGTGGGCAATTTCACCACCGAACTGGCCTTCGTGCTGCGGGAAAGCGCCTGACCCCTAGGCACCCCATGGGTGCCATGGACTAGTTTGAAGGGTCTGCTCGTGTGGTCGAGACAGCCCCGCTGCCCAAGGGGTCATCAGAGACCTTGGCAAACGGGCGGCTGCGTACTATACGGAAAGCTCCCGTGTGGAACCGAGGAGGCTGTCCATGAACCGACGCGACTTCGTGAAACTCGGGGCGGGTGGCCTGCTGCTGGCCGGCAGCGCCCCCCTGGGCCGGCTGCTCGCGGCACAGGCCGAGCTGGGCCCCGCCAACCTCCCTTCGGGCATGCTCGAATCCATGATCCTCGATGCCCTGCCCGGGAAGCGGCCCCTGATCAAGAAAACCTTTCGCCCGCCCAACTATGAAACCCCCATCGCCTACTTCAACGAGATGTTCACGCCCAACGACGTGTTCTACGTCCGTTACCATCTGTCACACATCCCCGAGATCGATGGGGCACGCTGGCGGCTCACCGTGGCCGGTCCCGCGGTGGGCAGACCCCTGGAGCTGAGCCTCGAGGCCCTGAAGCGGGACTTCGAGCAGGTGGAGCTGGCTGCGGTCAACCAGTGTTCCGGTAACCGCCGGGGCCTGTTCGAGCCCCACGTCCCCGGTGTCGAGTGGGGATACGGCGCCATGGGCAATGCCGTGTGGAAGGGCGTGCGGCTGCGTGACGTGCTGGCCAGGGCCAACCTCGCCAAGGATGCGGTGGAGATCGCCTTTGACGGCGCCGATGCCGGCGTCGTGGACAAGACTCCGGACTTCATCAAGAGCCTGCCCGCCTGGAAGGCGATGGACGAAAACACCCTCATCGCCTACGAAATGAACGGCGCGCCCCTGCCCCACTGGAATGGCTTTCCCGCGCGCCTGGTGGTGCCTGGCTGGACCGGGACCTACTGGGTCAAGCATCTGGTGAGCATCCAGGCCCTGAAGGAACCCCTGAAGGGTTTCTGGATGAACCCCGCCTACCGCATCCCGAAGGGCAAGTTCCCCGTGGTGGAGCGGTTCACCAGCCAGGAGACGGAGGCGAACACCCCCATCACCGAGATGGTCGTCAACTCCCTCATCACCCACCCGGCCACCGGCCAGACGGTGCGCGCGGGTAGCCGGGTCGAGGTCAGGGGCATCGCCTGGGATGCCGGTTATGGCATCACCCGGGTGGAAGTCTCCACCGACCGCGGCCGCACCTGGCAGATGGCCAGTCTCGGCAAGGATCACGGCCGTTTCTCCTGGCGCCAGTGGTCGGCCCCGGTCAAGGCCGGCGCCAGGGGCACCCTGTCCGTCATGGCCCGGGCGACCAACCGCATCGGCCAGAGCCAGACCTTCGAGCTGATCCACAACCCGGCCGGGTATCACCACAACGTGGTCCACGAAGTGACCCTCCGGGTGGTCTGAGGAGGTGTGCCATGAAACGCCTGCTTTGCCTCGCCGTGTTCCTCGCCCTGCCCACCCTCGCCCGCGCCGGGGAAGACCAGTTCCAGCTCAAGGAGGGTCCCGGCCGTGATCTCGTCATGCAGCGCTGCATGACCTGCCACAGCCTGGACTACATCGCCATGAACTCGGTCTTCCTGGAACGCAAGGGCTGGGAAGCGACGGTGAACAAGATGATCAAGGTCATGGG
>JBBINK010000053.1:0-13002 GCA_037443925.1 Betaproteobacteria bacterium | reverse complement strand
TCACCTGGTACACGAAGGTCGGCGCGCCGAATTCGTCCTTCACGCGGCGCACCACGTCCAGGTAGGGCAGGCCCGGTTTGACCATCACCATGTCCGCCCCCTCTTCCAGGTCCAGCCCCACTTCCCAGAGGGCCTCGTCGGTGTTGGCACAATCCATCTGGTAGGTGTACTTGTTGCCCGCGCCCAGGTTGGCCGCGGAGCCGACCGCATCGCGGAAGGGGCCGTAGAAGCTCGAGGCGTATTTGGCGGAATAAGCCAGGATGCGGGTGTGGATGAAGCCGTTTTCCTCCAGGGCGCCGCGAATGGCACCGATGCGGCCGTCCATCATGTCGGAGGGCGCGACCACGTCGGCGCCCGCCTGGGCGTGACACAGCGCCTGCTTCTGCAGCACCGCCACCGTCTCGTCGTTCACCACATAGCCGCTGGCGTCGATCAGCCCGTCCTGGCCATGGCTGGTGTAGGGATCCAGGGCCACGTCGGTGATGATGCCCAGCTCCGGAAAGCGTGTCTTGAGGGCGCGCACCACGCGGGGCACGAGTCCGTCCGGATTGGCGGCCTCCCGGGCATCCGCGCTTTTGAGGGCGGGCTCGATGACGGGGAACAGGGCGAGGGCGGGAATCCCGAGGTTTGCGCAGTCCTCCGCCACCGGCAGCAGCTCGTCGAGCGACAGCCGCTCCACGCCCGGCATGGAGGCCACGGGCTCGCGCCGGCCTTGCCCGTCCAGGACGAAGACGGGATAGATCAGGTCATCGGGGGAAAGCCTCGTCTCGCGCATCAGCCGACGCGAAAAATCGTCGCGGCGCATGCGCCGCATCCGGCGTGCGGGGTATCTGCCCAAGGGGTGCATGCCTCAACTCCAAGATCCGTCAAAGGGTTGTGAAAAGGCGGAAGGTGCCGCCACGGTTGTGGAACTTATTTGCCGTCCGCCTATCATAAGGATCGGATGGCAGCGATGCCGTCTCCCGCTTCTCCTCCCTGAGCGGGTGCCTTAATCCCCATTAAGGCGTTTGCCCCCGGTTTTTGCTCCCCTTTAACCGGGGGTTTTTTATGCCTGCCCGCCGGCCGCGGCGGGTTCCGCCTGGCGTCCCAGCCAGGCTCCGATCACCGCCTCCGCTTCCTCCACGCCCTGGCGCTTGAGGCTGGAAAACAGCTGGACGGTCAAGCCGGGAGCGCCGCCCGCCAGCTCCCGGCGCACCGCCTGCAGGGTGCGGGCCGCCTCGCCCCGCGACAGCTTGTCGGCCTTGGTGAGCAGGCAGTGGATGGGCCGGCCCGTGGGCAAGAACCACTCGATCATCTGCCGGTCCAGGGGCGTGAGCGGATGCCGTGCGTCCATGATCAGCACCAGTCCCACCAGGCTGGCCCGGGTCTGCAGGTAGCGCGTGAGGGTTTCCTGCCAGTGGCGGCGGACCGATTCGGGCACCTTGGCGTAACCGTAGCCCGGCAGATCCACTAGGTAATCGCCGTCGTCGATAAGGAAGAAATTGATGAGCTGCGTGCGTCCCGGCGTCTTGCTCACGAAGGCGGTCTTGCGCCCCGCCAGGGTGTTGATGGCGCTGGACTTACCCGCATTGGACCGCCCGGCGAAGGCGATCTCGCGCGCGGTTTCGGGCAGATCGCGCAGGGCATGCACCGACTTTTCGTAACTGAGCTTGGCAAACAGGGACATGGGGGTTTTTTCTGTGGCCCGGGAATTGTGGTATAAAATAAGGCTTTTCTAATTTTCCCGTTCTCTTCCCCACCATAAAAAAGCTTGAAGGAGCGCTATCCATGAAATCCATCCTGGCCCTGGCCCTGGCTTCCGGTGTGTTTGCCGTCGGCGTTGCTCAGGCCGAAACCGCTGCGGGCAAAGGCGACCCCGCCAAAGCCGCGCCCATCGTGAACCAGGTGTGCGCGGGCTGTCATGCGGCGGACGGCAACAGCGCGAGCCCGGCCAATCCCAAGCTCGCGGGGCAGCACGCCGAGTATATCACCAAGCAGCTTCGGGACTTTAAGGCGGCCATGGCCGATCCCAACAAGGAAGGGGTGCGCAAGAGCGCCGTCATGGGCGCCATGGTGGCGAACCTTTCGGACGAGGACATGGTGAACCTGGGTGCCTACTTCGCCGAGAAGACCATCAAACCGGGCGCGGCCAAACAGCCCTACACCGCCGGCGAGAAGCTTTGGCGTGGGGGCAATCCGGCCACGGGCGTTCCCGCCTGCGCGGGCTGCCATGGTCCCACCGGCGCGGGCATTCCGGTGCAGTTCCCGCGCCTGGGCGGTCAGCACGCGGATTACATCGTGGCGCAGCTCAAGGCCTTCCGTACCCGCGACCGGCAGAACGATGCGGCCAAGATGATGCGCACCATCGCCGACAAGATGACCGAGCAGGAAATCACGGCGGTGGCCAACTACATCGCCGGCCTGAAGTAAGTCGGGCCACGGCGGCAAAGGGGGCGCAAGCCCCCTTTTTTCATTTCACGGCCCTAAACGCCTTGTCCGCCGCTTCCAGGGTGAAGGCCAGCGCGGCTTCGTCGTGGGCGGCGGAGACGAAGCCGGCTTCGAAGGCCGAAGGCGCCAGATAGACGCCGGCTTCCAGCATGGCATGGAAGAAGCGCTTGAAGCGCTCGCGATCGCCCGCCAGGGCCTCGGCGTAGCCGACCGGCGGCCTCTCGCTGAAGTAAATGCCGAACATGCCGCCCACGGACTGGGCACTGAAGGGGACGCCGTGCCGGCGCGCGGCGGCCACGAGCCCTTCCGTCAGGCGCCGGGTCTTGTCTGCGAGATCCTCGTAGAAGCCGGGCGTCTCAACTTCCTTGAGCGTGGCCAGACCGGCCGCCACCGCCACCGGGTTGCCCGACAGGGTGCCGGCCTGGTACACGGGCCCGGTGGGCGCGAGCTTGTCCATGATCTCGCGCCGGCCGCCGAAGGCGCCCACGGGCAGGCCGCCGCCGATCACCTTGCCCAGGGTAGTCAGGTCCGGGGTGATGCCGTAAAGACCCTGGGCGCCGCCCAGGCCCACGCGGAAACCCGTCATCACCTCGTCGAAGATCAGCACGGCGCCGTGGGCGGTGCAGCGCTCCCGCAGGGTGTGCAGGAAACCCTCCGCCGGCAGGATCAGGTTCATGTTGCCGGCGATGGGCTCCACGATGACGCAGGCGATGTCCGATCCCATCTGCCGGAACAGGGCATCCACCGCCTCGGCGTCGTTGTACGGGAGCGTCAGGGTGTGAGCGGCCACTTCTGGCGGCACGCCGGCGGAGCTGGGCTGACCGAAGGTGAGCGCGCCGGAGCCGGCCTTCACCAGGAGGCTGTCGGCATGACCGTGGTAGCAGCCTTCGAACTTGACGATGCGGGCGCGCCCGGTATGGCCACGCGCCAGGCGGATGGCGCTCATGGTGGCTTCGGTGCCCGAGGAGACGAGGCGCACTTCCTCCAGGCTGGGCATCAGGCGGGTGAGGCATTCGGCCATCTCGAGCTCCCGTGCGGTGGGAGCGCCGAAGGACAGGCCGGCTTCCGCCGCTTCCTTCACGGCGGCCACCACGGCCGGATGGGCATGACCCAGGATCATGGGACCCCAGGATCCCACGTAGTCCACGTAACGCACGTCGTCCTCGTCCCACAGCCAGGGGCCCTGGCCCCGTTTGAAGAAGCGGGGCGTGCCGCCCACGGAGCCGAAGGCGCGCACGGGCGAATTCACTCCACCCGGAATCAGCCGGCGGGATCGTTCGAAGAGTTCCTGATTGCGTGAGCTCATGGTGTTCTCTCAGTGCTTGGTTGCGAACAGACTGGCGAAACGGGCCGCGGCCAGGCGAACGTCGGGCGCGTCGAACAGCCCCGAGATGACCGCCAGGGCATCAGCTCCGGCTGCGATCACCGCGGGGGCGTTTTCCGGGGTGATGCCGCCGATGGCCACCACCGGCACGTCCAGAACCCGCTTCGCCTCCGTGATCAGGCTCAAGGGGCAGGGACGGGCCGCGGTCTTGGTGGGCGAGGGATAGACGCTGCCGAAGGCCACGTAGTCCGCCCCCTGAGCGGCCAGGCGCCGTGCCCGTTCCAGGTCCTGGTAGCAGGATACCCCGATGATCCTGTCGGGCCCCAGATTGATGCGGGCTTCGTGGAGGGGCGCGTCGCTTTCCCCCAAGTGGACGCCATCCGCATCGGTGAGGGCGGCAAGCCGCACATCGTCGTTCACGATCAGGGGAACCCCGTGGCGGTGGCACAGTTCCACCAGTTCGGCGGCCTGCTCGTGGCGCAGCGCGACGTCGTCCGATTTGCTGCGGTACTGCACCAGGCGCGCGCCGCCTTCCAGGGCCTGTTCCACCAGGTCCAGCAGGCGCGCCGTGTCGGCGAGTTCCGGGGTCAGGGCGTAAAGGCCCTCAATCCTCGGCTTCATCCTGCTCCCGCGCCCAGAACAGGCGATCCGGCAGATACTGGCCCATGCCGGGCCGGAAGCCCGCCTTGAGACTTTCCCAGGTGAACGCCTGGGCATCGTGCACCGCGCCCACCAGATCCATGCCCTGGGCCAGCGCCGCGGCGATGGCCGAGGCCAGGGTGCAGCCCGAACCGTGATAGCTGCCCGGCAGGCGCGGCCAGGACTCCCGGCTGAGGACGCCGGATCCGCCATACAGGGTGTTGACCACCTGGGGCCCCTGTTCGTGGGTGCCGGTGATGAGCACATACTCGCAGCCCAGTCCCATGAGACGGGCCGCGCACTCGTCCAGGGACGGCGTGTCCTCCTCCCGGGATTCGTCGCTGACCAGGCGGCGCGCTTCCAGGCTGTTGGGCGTGATCAGGGTGGTCTGGGGCACCAGCAGATCCAGCAGCGCGGCAACCATGTCATCGGTGGCGAGCTCGTCCCCCCGGCCCGAGGCCAGGACCGGGTCCAGCACCAGGGGCACGTCCGGATAGTCGGAGACCACTTCGGCGATCGCCGCGATGTTTTCCACGCTGCCCACCAGGCCGATCTTGAACGCGGCCACCGGCATGTCCTCCAGCACGGCCCGCGCCTGATCCGCCAGCCACTCCGAATCGATGGGCAGGACCGCATCCACGCCGGCGGTATCCTGCACCGTGATGGCGGTGACCGCGCTCAAGGGATGACAGCCCATGGCCGCGAGGGTGAGGATGTCGGCCTGGATGCCCGCTCCGCCCGACGGATCGGAGGCGGCGAAGGCGAGAACGATGGGGGGCGTGTCGGCCATGGCTCGGGGTGCGGCGCGGCCAGAGCACTGCCCGGCGCCGACGATGACGGGTAAAATCGCATTTTAACCGAGATTCACGGCTTCCCAATGAACGATTCCCGACCCTATCGCGCCTACATGTGCCTCATCTGCGGCTTCATCTACGACGAGGCCCAGGGACGCCCCGAGGACGGCATTCCCCCGGGCACCCGCTGGGAGGACGTACCCCCGGCCTGGACCTGCCCCGACTGCGGCGCGCGCAAGGACGACTTCGAGCTGCTCGAGATCTAGACGCGGCCGACGAGACTTCGCCGTAATCGGACCGCCATGGGCCCCGGGGCGGGGCTTCAAGAAATGCGATGCCCGGCCGATAACAGCCCCTGTCGCCCTCGCCGCCGAGGTATCGGGGACGTGGCACGGAAATTGCCCTCCGGCTGTCGTGCCGCCGATCCGACCGAAGCTTGAACCGGAAACTTCCGGTGATGGGTGAGAAAGCGGCTTTACCGGGCTTGATTTTCTTATACAATGGTCCGGTCGTACCTGGCTCCGGGTATGACGACAACGATAATCGGTGGGGGTTGTGTGGCTGAGACGAACAGTTTGGCGGGCATCAAGGTCATGGTGATCGACGACAGCAACACCATTCGCCGCAGCGCGGAGATCTTTCTTGCGCAGGCGGGCTGCGAGGTGATCCTCGCCGAGGATGGGTTCGACGCCATGGCCAAGATCGCCGATCATCAACCGGATCTGATCTTCGTGGACATCATGATGCCGCGTCTGGACGGCTACCAGACCTGCATGCTGATCAAGAAGAACCACCGTTTCCGCGACACCCCGGTGATCATGCTCTCCAGCAAGGATGGCTTGTTCGACCGCGTGCGGGGACGCATGGTCGGCTCCGACGAATATCTGACCAAACCCTTCACCAAGGACAGCCTGCTGCAGGCGGTGAGAAAGCACGTCCTCACCCGTCCAGCCGCGGCCGCCTGATTGTTATCGAGGACATCGTTTCGAGGACGTATCCAAATGCCCATCAGCAAAGTCATGGTCGTGGACGACTCCCCTACTGAACGCCATTTCCTGTCCGAAATCCTCACCAAGCAGGGCTACCAGGTGATCATGGCGGAAAGCGGCGAGGAAGCCATGGAAAAAGCCAAGAGCCAGAAGCCGGATCTCATCCTCATGGACGTGGTGATGCCGGGCCTCAACGGTTTCCAGGCCACGCGGGCCATCAGCAGGGATGACGAGACCAAGCACATCCCCATCATCATGTGCACCTCCAAGGGCCAGGAAACGGACAAGGTCTGGGGCATGCGCCAGGGCGCGCGGGACTATCTGGTCAAGCCCATCAACCAGGACGAACTGCTGCGCAAGATCGCGGCGCTCGGCTGAATCGGTCGCCGGAACCGCTGGCCATGGCGAGAAAAACGAGCCTCAGGGAGTTCCAGGAAAGCGTCGTCGCCCGGCTGCAGAACGCGACCGCCGCCAACGCACCCGCCGTCTCCTCCAAGATGGGCGTGCAGGTGGGGCAGGAGCGCTGGCTGGTCACGCTGTCCGAAGTGAGCGAGGTGATCCCTCTGCCCCAGCTTTTGAACGTGCCCCTGACCAAGCGTTGGTTCCTGGGTGTGGCCAATGTGCGGGGCGTGCTCTACGGCGTGGTGGACTTCGCCGATTACCTCTACGGCGAGCCGACCCAGGCCCATGTGGAAAGCCGTCTGCTGCTGATCCATCCGCGCTATGGCGTGAATGCCGGACTGGTGGTGCGGCAGATGCTGGGGCTCAAGGCTTCCGACCAGCTCACGCCCACGGAGAGCCAGGCTCTTCCGGAATGGGTGGCGGCCGAATACGTGGATGCCGACGGGCAGATCTGGAAGGAGCTGTCCATGCAGGGGCTGGTGCGGCAGACGGAATTCCTGAACGTCGGCGCGTGAGCTCGGCGCGGGCCGACCCCCCGCCGCGGCGGGAGACAACGATACACACCGGGTCAAGGAACGGAGAGTGAGAATGGCATTGTTCAAGAAGAAAGCGGCTGCCCAAGCCAAGGAGGCCGGCACCTCCCTGCATACCACCCTGATCATGCAGGGGCTGCGCAAGCTCTCGGGCAAGGAACCCACCCAGCTGCCCCTGATCGGCCATTTGCCGGCGGAGAAGCAGCAGCTCTACTCCGGCCTGGCGGCGCTGGCGTTCATCCTGCTCGCCCTCGGTACCCTGGGTCTGAATGCCTATCTGGTGGGCAACAAGGCGCGCTACGTGGGGATCGCCACCGAGATGCAGATGCTGTCCCAGCGCATCGCCAAGGGGGCCCAGCAGGCGGTGCTGGGCAACCCCGCGGCATTCAGCCAGTTGAGGGAAGCCAAGACCAATTTCGACCGTGACCTGGACACCCTCATGCACGGACGGGGCACCCTGCCGGCCTCGCCCGGCTCCATCCAGCCGGTGCTCAAGGAGCTGGAGGCGGCGTGGCGGCCCATGGCCAAGCAGACCGACCAGATCCTGCAGCAGGAAAAGAGCCTCGTGGACCTCAACCGCGCGGTGGCGGCGATCAATGCCTCCAACGTGCAGATGCTGGAACTGTCGGAACAGGTGGTGGCCCTGATGTCCCAGACCGGCGTGGGCGTGCGTGACGTCTCCATGGCGTCCCAGCAGGTGATGCTGACCCAGCGCATGGCCAAGAACGCCAACAACCTGCTTTCCTCCGACGTCATCGACCCCGAGGTGGCCTTCCTGCTGGGCAAGGATGCGAACACCTTCCGTGACGTGCTGCTGGGCTTGATCAACGGCAGCGAGGATCTCCGCATCAGCGCCGTGAAGGACCCGGACACCCGGGAGAAGCTCAACGAGCTCAACACGGTGTTCAACGAGTTCTACGCCAACGTGAACAGCATTCTGCAGAACATGCAGAGCCTGGTGAACGCCAAGCAGGCGGGCCGGGAGCTGTTCGTGGGCTCCGACAAGCTGCTGGCGCTCACCCAGAAACTGACCGAGGCCTATGAGAACATCGGCCGCGTGGTCGGCCCCTGGCTTGCCGGCCTGTTCGGCCTGGTGGGCATCTTCTCCGCGGTGTTGTTCGCCTGGTCGGTGGTGAACGAGGCCCGCCGCCGCGCCATCCAGAGCGAGGAGGAGAACAAGCGCAACCAGGAGGCGATCCTGCGCCTGCTCAACGAGATGGGCGACCTGGCGGAAGGCGACCTCACGGTGCGTGCGTCCGTGACCGAGGACATCACCGGCGCCATCGCGGATTCCATCAACTACACCATCGACGAGCTGCGGCTGCTGGTGTCCGAGATCAACAAGGCGACCGAGCAGGTGACCAACGCCACCCAGCAGGCCCAGGCCATTTCGACCCAGCTCCTGGAAGCGGCCCAGCGCCAGTCCCGGGAGATCGAGGAAACCTCCAACTCGGTGCTGCAGATGGCCGAGTCCATCAACGAGGTGTCGGCCAGCGCCTCCGAATCGGCGCGTGTGGCCCAGCTCTCCCTGGAAGCCGCCGAGAAGGGTCAGGAGGCCGTGCACAACCAGATCGCGGGCATGAACGAGATCCGCGAGCAGATCCAGGAGACCGCGAAACGGATCAAGCGCCTGGGCGAATCCTCCCAGGAGATTTCCGAGATCGTGGAGCTGATCTCGGACATCACCGAGCAGACCAACATCCTGGCGCTGAATGCCGCCATCCAGGCCGCGTCGGCCGGCGAGGCGGGCCGGGGCTTCACCGTCGTGGCCGAGGAGGTGCAGCGCCTGGCGGAACGTTCGGGCGAGGCCACCAAGCAGATCGGCGCCATCGTGAAGACCATTCAGACCGACACCCACGATGCGGTGGCGGCCATGGAGAAGAGCACTCAGGGCGTGGTGGAGGGCGCGAAGCTGTCCGACGCGGCGGGTCAGGCCCTGGCGGAGATCGGGCGCGTCTCCCGCGAGCTCGCGGCGCTGATCGAGAGCATTTCCCAGCGCACCCAGGCCCAGGCCGAAATGGCCAAGGTCGTGGCGAAGAACATGCAGGACATCCAGGCCATCACCACGCAGACCACCGAGGGCACCAAGCAGACGGCGGTGTCCATCGGCCAGCTCGCCAGCCTCGCGGCCGACCTGAAGGGCTCCGTGGCGGGTTTCAAGCTGTCCTGAGTTTCGTGGTGCGTGAGACCCCGGACCTGACATGAGCACTCCCTCGGATTTCGACGTCGGACCCCTCACCTGGGTCAAGGGCGAGATCGATGCCGCGCTGGCCAAGGCCCGCGAGCAGCTCACCCTGTTCGCCGGCAATCCCGGCGATACGGCTCCCCTGAAGTTCGCCCAGACCCATCTGCACCAGGTGACCGGCGCGGTGCAGATGGTGGGCCTGGACGGCGTGGCCCGCTTCGCCGAGGAGGTGGAGCGTCTGCTCGCGGCGCTGGAAAGGCGCGAGGTGGAAGCCGACGGCGAACGGCTGGATCGGGCCGACCAAGGCCTGGTGGCCTTGGGCAAGTATCTGGACGACCTGCTCGCAGGGGCGCCGGACGTGCCGCTGCGGCTGTTCCCCACCTACCGGGCGCTGCTCGAGGCACGGGGCGCGGACCGCATCAGCGAAGCGGATCTGTTCTTCCCCGACCTGACGGTGCGCGCACCCCGCGCCGCCGCCCCCTCTCCCGTGTCGGAGGAGGACTTCCCCCGGTACATCCGCGCCGAGCGCACCCGTTACCAGAAGGGCCTGCTCAACTGGCTGCGCAACAGCGAAGACAAGGACGCGCTGCGCCAGATGAAAAGCGCCCTGGAGGCGATCGAGGCCACCCAGACCCAGCCGGCCAACCGCACGTTCTGGTGGAACGCGGTGGCCTATGTGGACGGTCTCCTGGAAGGCGGCCTCGAGCCCGGCTTCACGGTGAAATCCCTGTGTGCCCGCATCGACCAGCAGATCCGCCGACTGGGCGAGCGCTCCAGCAAGGTGGCCGAACGCCTGCTGCGGGATGTGCTCTACCAGGTGGCGCGGGCCAAGCCGGCCACCGAACGCCTGGCCGCGGTCAAAGAGGCCTATGCCCTGGAGGAATACCTCGCGACCGAACCCCTGCAGCCGGCCGGGCCGGCCGATGCGGAAATGGAGCGTCTGCGGCCCCTGCTGCGTGAACTGGGCGAACTGCTGACCGCGGCCAAGGACGCGTGGCTGAAATTCACCGCCGGCAACGGGGACGCTCTCAAGACCTTCGAGAATCACGCCTTTCGGCTCGCGGACAAGGCCCGCGCCCTGAATCACCCTGCCCTGGAGGACCTGTTGCGCGGCATCGCCGAGGGCGCTGGCCGCCTGCTCGGCGGAGCGGCCGGAGGCGAGGCGGTGGACATGGAGATGGCCACCGCGCTGCTGTTGGCCGAAAACGCCATCGAAAACTTCGCCAAGCTGTCGCCGGCCTTCGTGGGTCAGGCCCACGTCCAGGGCAAGCGGCTGGCGGCCGCCCTTGCCGGCGAATCCCTGGAGGGCATCGAGATGGTGCCGCTCCTGGACGAGATGGCGCGGCGCGCCCAGGAGAAACTGCTCCTGGCCCAGGTGGGCACGGAGATCCAGACCAACCTGCGCCAAGTGGAGCAGGTGCTGGACGCCTTCTTCCGCGATCACACCAAGCGTGGCGACATCCCGGGGCTGGCGCCCTACATCAGCCAGATCGAAGGCGCGCTGCGCATCCTCGAACTCGAGCGCGCGGCGGAACTGCTGCAGGCCTGCCAGGCCATCATCGACCGCTTCGCCGACCCCGCCTACGAGCCCGAGCAGGCCGAGCTGGAGCTCCTGGCGGAAGGCCTGTCCAGCCTGGGCTTCTATGTGGAGGCGGTGCAGCATGGCAAGACCGATGCCTTCCAGATCCTGGCGCCGGTCATCAAGCGCTTCCCCGGCCTCAAGCAGCGGGAGGAAGCGCCGCCCGCCGAAGAGGAGCCGGCAGCCGTCCCCGTGACCAGTGTCGAGGCCGGGCTCGAAGACCAGAAAAAACTCGCCCAGACCCTCTATGCCGCGTGGAAGGCGGATCCGGGCGACGCCAACCGCGATGCGCTCCTCGCCCAGGTGGCCCTGCTGCAGCAGGACGCCGACCTGATGGACGATCCCACCCTCAAGGAACAGGCCACCCGGGTGCTGAACCTGCTGTCCGCGGGCGGCCCGGCGGAGGAGCTGGATGCGGCCGTGGCGGCCCTGTCCGCGCCCAAGGTGGCGGCGGTGACGCCCTCGGCGGAAACCGCGCGCCTGCTCGAGGCCAGCGACGAGGCCATCGACCGCGAAATGCTCGAGGTCTATCTGGAGGAAGCCCAGGAGGTGCTGGGCACCATCCGCGAGCAGCTGGCCCGGGTTCGCCTGCAGCCCTCGGACCAGGCGGCCCTGACCACCATCCGCCGGGGTTTCCACACCCTCAAGGGATCCGGCCGCATGGTGGGACTCACCGATCTGGGCGAGGTCGCCTGGGGCATCGAGCAGACCATGAACAAATGGCTGCAGGAGGAACGGGCCGCCACGCCCGAGCTCATCGCCATGCTCCAGCACGCCCATGACGCCTTCGCCAGCTGGGTGGACACCCTCAACCGCGAAGGCCACGTGGCCGTGGAGGCGGACTCCCTGCTGGAGGAAGCGCGGGTCCTGCGGGGCGAAGGGGCGCCGGCGCCGGTCGCGCCCGAACCGGCTGCGGCCCCCCCGGACGAGGCCGGCACAGGGTCGGCCGCCGCCGCGCAGGCGACCGCCGGCGAGGAGCCAGGCCCCGCCTCCGAAACGGAACCGTCCCTGGCGAGCGGGGACGAAGCGCTCACCGGCGCGCCGAACGCGGCCGACGCCGAGGCCGGCGCGCCCGAGGGCTCCGAGGCCCAGCCGTCCCCGGCCGTCCCGGAAGCACCCGGGCAAGCGCATCCGCCCGCGGCCCTGGAAGCCATCGTGGAAACCCTGCCGGCGCCGGCACCCACCGAGATCGAGGTGGGAGGACGCGCCGTGCCCGCCTCGTTGTACGAGCTCTTCCTCGGGGAAGCCGCCCGCCACCTGGCCAGTCTCGAGTCGGGCCTGGCCGGCCTGCGCGCCCAGCCCGATGCGCCCATCGGCCACGAATTCATGCGGGCTGCCCATACCCTGGGCAGCATCTCGGCGACCCTGGGCTTTGCCGCCCCCTCCGATCTCGCCGCCCAACTGGAGCGGTTCCTGGTGGATCTCATGGAGCATCCCCGGGCCGTGACGGGCGAAGAACGGGCGCTGCTGGAGCGAACCGTGGGTGCCCTGGCCCAGATGATCGCCGCCATCCGCTCACGGCTGGCCCCCGAAGCCGCCGACCCGCTCATCGCCGCCCTGGCGGAGCGCCTGGAGGCGGTCAGGAATGCCCGGGCCTCGAGCGAGGCGGCCCCGCCGGAGGGCGAGGCTCCGGCCGAAGCCGACGTGGGCGAAGCGCCCGAAGCCGAGCCGGAGGCGATGGAAGCGCCACCCGCCGAGCCGGCGCCCACCGTGGAGCAGCCAGCCCCAGAGGCGGCCGCCGAAGCCGCCGCCTCCGCCCAGGAGGCGGACAGGCAGCCGGCTTCCGCCCCCTCCTCCGTGCCGCCTGCGGCGCCGGAGCCGGCTGCGGGCATCCGCGATGACCTGGATCCGGACCTGCTTCCCATCTTCCTGGAGGAAGCCCAGGAGCTCATCCCCTTCATCGGCACCCAGCTGCGCGCCTGGCGCGCCAGCCCCGCCGACAGGGCGGCCTCCCAGGCCCTGCAGCGCGCGCTCCATACCCTCAAGGGCTCGGCGCGCATGGCCGGGGCCATGCGCCTGGGCGAGCTGACCCACCAGATGGAAACCCGGGTCATCGCCGCCATGGAGGGCGGCAGCCACCATGTAGAAGGCCTGCTCGGGCAGGTGGTCGTATTCGCCGTTGACGATGGC
>JBBINK010000052.1:11858-13074 GCA_037443925.1 Betaproteobacteria bacterium | reverse complement strand
TCACCGGATGGGCGAGCCCCGCGGCGTCCCCTGCGACCAGCACGGGGCCGGCCACCCGCCGCGCCCGCAGGCCGCCCACGGGAATGGGCCCGCCCGTGGCGCGCAGGATGGCCGAGCCCACCCGGCCCTGGCGTGCGAGGGCCTGATGGAGCGCGTCGAGCCGGCGCTTGAGGCAGTAGCCGTCGCCTTCCAGGCCCACCCCCAGGTTGGCCACGCCGCCCCGGGGAAACAGCCAGGCATAGCCGCCAGGGTAGTCTTCCGACAGCCAGACCCGGGTGTCGGACGCGGGCTCGGGCAGGGTCACGGTGTACTGTCGCGTGGCCACCACCGGCTGGCTGCCCAGCCCCAACAGCCGCGCCACCGTGGACAGGGGCCCATCGGCGGCGATCAGGAGCCGGAAGCCGACGCGGGCCGGGCCCGTGGGGGTGGCCAGCATCGCCGTGCGCGCCGGCCAGTCCAGGGCGCGCAAGGCGGTGGCGCAAGCCAGCCGGGCGCCGGCCGCGACCGCCTGAGCCGCGAGGGCTTGGTCGAAGGCGGCGCGGTCGATCATGAAGCCGGGCGCCTCGTGCCACGAGGTGGCGCCGGAGGGCAGGCAGACCTGCATGCCCGTGATGGCCTGCTGTAGGCTCGCCCGCGCCGGGGCGGCAAGGGGTCGCGGAACGAATTCGGCGCACTGCACCGGCAGCCCCACCTCGCGCCGGCGCTCGATCACCTGCACCGACAGGCCGCGGGCGGCGGCCTCGGCCGCCGCGCTCGCCCCCGCGGGACCGCAGCCCACCACCAGCACGTCCACCCCCGTCGGCATCACGATCGCGCCTCCTGCCGGGCCCGCTCGATGGCCTGGCGCACGAGGCCCAGCAGATCCCCGGGGCCGATTCCCGGCCAGTCCACGGCGTGGCTGGCAAAGAACGCGTCCAGGCGCGTGCCCAGTTGGGCAGCCGGGGTGTCCTTCAGCCAGGCCTCTAGGTCGGGCACGGTCCGCCGTGGCTCCACGAAGAAATCGCCCGTGAACTGGATCTGCCGGATGCGATCCTGGCGCCTGTCGTAGGCAAGCCCCACCCGCACGAGGCCGCCGGGAAACCGGCCCGTGTGCTCCACCAGCGGCAGGTCCCGGGCGGAGCGGCTCAGGGCGAACACCCAATCGGGGCGATCGATCTCGGATAGCGCCCTGCCGTAGCGCTGCTCCTCCGCCGGGGTGAGCCCACCCTCGATGAAC
>JBBINK010000052.1:2282-11820 GCA_037443925.1 Betaproteobacteria bacterium | reverse complement strand
CGCCGTGGCGAAGGCACGCCTGAGCGCGTCCTGGATCGCATCGAGCCCGGGCACGCGGCCCAGCAGCGCCTCCAGCGTGGTGATGCGCTCCCGCGCAGAGGCGATGGCCTTGTCCGACAGCTTCTCGGCGGGAATGCGCAGCACCCGCAGCATGGTCTCCACGTCGAAGCGGATGAGCAGGGTGCCCTGGTAGAGCAGCGCCTCGCCCTCCCACACGCCGCCGGTGCCGGAAATCTTGCGCCCGTCCACTTCGATGTCGTTGCGGGGCCGGAAGCGGGCATCGATGCCCAGGGTGGACATGCCCCGCGCCGCCGCCTCGCAGATGCGGCGGGCGACGGCCGCCATGTCGCCCGCGCCCAGCTCGCGCCGGTGCAGGATGAGTTCCCAGCCCAGCTGGCCTTCGTCGAAGCAGATGGCGCCGCCGCCGGTGATGCGCCGCTGCACCGCCAGGCCCCGCGCGCGGCATTGGTCGAGATCGAGCTCCTGCTCGGGACTCTGGTGGAAGCCGATCAGGGCGCAGGGCGCAAAGCGCAGGAAGCGCAGGGTGGAGGGGGCCTCCTCCGCGGCCCGGGCTTCCAGCAGGGCGCGATCCAGGGCGATGTTCTGCGCCGCGGGGCGCAAGCCCGTATCCAGCAGGCGCCAGGTCTCAGCCATGGGCGGCCACCACAGGCAGAGGGAAGGCGCACCGCGAAGCCCGCGTTGCGTCGGCGGAAGACGGGCGGGCAGACCCTTGCGCCTCGAGCAGGACCATGTCCTCCGCAATAGAGCAGCAGGCCGCGCTGATGCGCACCCCACGGCCCAACCGGCGCGCGAGGTCCACCACGCCCTCGGCGGGATGGGCGATGCCATCCAGCCCCGCCAGCACGGCATAGGCATCGATGAGGACACGGGCGCGTCCCGGCGGGCGCGCACAGCCCAGAAGCAGCGGAATGTCCGGCAGGATAAGCCGCGCGTCCAGCAGGAAGGCCCCCACCTCATGCGCGTTGGGCGTCACGAAGGGACGTTCCGGCGGCGCGTAGAAGGGCATCGCCGCCACCAGCACCAGCGCATCCGGCCGGTGCCGCGCCACGATTTCCAGGGCGTGCCATTCGCCCAGCAGGCGGCCATAGTGCAGGCCCACCACGATGTGGGGCACGATGCGCATGCGCGTTGCGGTGAGGGCTTCCAGGCTGCGTTCGAAGTCCTCCACCGGGCGCTTGAGGTGATAGACCTGGGTCACCGTGTCCTGGGCACCGATCACGTCCAGCATGGCCACGTCGATGCCCGCCTGCTCGAGGCAGCGCGCGCGGTCCTCGTCGGTGAGGGCGGTGTGCACCGCGATGCGGAAATCCGGATGGGCGTCCTTGATGCGCCGCACCGTGGACAGGAAGGGGCCGTAATCGACTTCGTTGCGCCGGTTGGAGCCGCCCGTGAGGAGCATGCCCGCCGCGCCCCGCGCGATCTGTTCATTCACCACCCGCCAGAGGTCTTCCGGCGTGCGTGCGGGAAGCATGGGCGCGAGAATCTTCGCCTTGCAATGGTCACAGGCCAGGGCGCAGTCCCCGCCCGTGATGGAAATGGCCGGCCATGGGCGCAAGTCGCGGGCGTCGATCTCGTCCGATCGATACGCCTTGAAGCCCGGGATGGCGAAGCGGATGGGACGACCGGCCCAGGCCGCCGCCCGACGCTGCAGCCGCGCCACCAGCTCCGGGTTCAGCGGCAGCCCGAGGTCATCCCCGATGATGCTGCCGCAAGCGCCGCCGTCGGCCATGGCATCCCTTCCTTTGCGCGTCGCGCCACGACACCGGCCTCAGGCGCAGCCGCTGAAGCCTTCGGCCTCCATCTTCGCCTCGAAAGCCGTCAGCGCGGCCTCGCCGGAAAGCAGGGTGTGCACCTCGTCCTCCCAGTCGGAAGGCTGCATGCGCACCATCCAACCCTCACCGTACGGATCGTCGTTGATCAGGCCCGGATAGCCGTCCAGCGCCTCGTTCACGGCGATGATCTCGCCGCTCACCGGCGCGCGCACCGGCCCCACCCACTTGCCGGACTCCACCGTCGCCACCGAGCGCTCCTGTTCCACGTGCTTGCCCACCGCCTTGGGCGTGAAGGCCACGATGGGCCCCGCAAGGGCCACGCCATACGCCGTCATGCCCACGGTGACGGTGCCATCCGCCTCGCGGCGGCACCAGACGTTGGATTCCACGTCGTAGTAGAGATCGTCGGGAAATGCGCAGCCGCGCACTGTGCTCATCGAAGGATTCCCGGATTGGCGCCCGCGGGCGCACCTGACCGAACAGGATCGAAAGCGGGAATTCTAACCCAGCGCGCGGGCGCGCACGACCCTGACGCGCAAGGGGACACGAAAGCAAAAAGCCGGCGGCCAGGTGGCCGCCGGCTCGATGCAGACCCGGCCTGGTTCAGATGAACAGGCAGATGTCGGATTCGCCGGCAAACTCGAAGAAAGTCGCCGCGCCGCCGTACTCCAGACCATCGATGAAATCGTCATGGTCGAAGCCGAACAGGTCCACCGTCATCTGGCAGGCGATGAATTTCACATCCGCCTCCTGGCACAGGGTGCGCAGCTCCTCGATGGTGGCCACGCCGTTGTTGGCGATGGTTTTCTTCATCAAGACCGTAGCCAGGGACTCGAAACCGGGCACGATGGCCTGGATGGCATTGGGGATGTTCCAGTTGATGCCCTGGAACCATTTCGGCCCGAAGGGCATCTTCATGGGCATGCCCGGATTGCCCAGGGGGCTCACCTTGAGGCCGCTGATGTCCTTGCGGATGATCTGCAGCCCATAGAACGTGAAGAACACCTGGACGGTGTAGCCCAGTGCCGCGCCGGTGGACGCAAGGATCAGGGGCGGATAGGCCCAGTCGAGCGTGCCTTTGGTGGCGATGATCGCCAGTTTCTTTTCATCCATTGATGATGCCTCCTCTCACGTGATCGGGTCGCGCCCGTTTCCGTCCAACCGTCGTTATGGTTATATGCAGGCGTGATGGGCTGGCTTTACTTCTTCTTCATGAAGAAGGTGAATTCGCCACCGGCTTCCGCCGAGGACACCAGTTCGTTGCCGGTCTGCTTGGCGAAGGCCTGCATGTCCTTCACCGAGCCCGGGTCGGTCGCGACGACCTTCAGGACCTGGCCACTGGACATTTCGGCGAGCGCTTTCTTGGTGCGCAGGATGGGCAGCGGGCAGTTCAGGCCGCGGGCATCGAGTTCTTTGTCAAAGTGCATGGTGAGCCTCCGAGAAGGGGTTTGATGAAAAATGGTAAGAATTCGTAGGAACGAATATGACGAGAAGACTATTTATAATCCAGTTAGGTTCGGCTGGCAACTCCCGCGACCCGCGGCCGCGCCGGCTCAGGCCGCGGCCAGCGCGAGCCCCGCACGCGCCCAGTTGATGATCCCGCCGGCCAGGTTGTACACCTTGTCGTAGCCCTTGTTGGCCATGAAGGCGCAGGCCTGGGCGGAACGGGCACCGCTGCGGCAATAGAACACCACCGGCTTGTCCTTGGGCAGCTCGTCCCCGGCCAGGGGCAGCAGGTGCAGGGGCATGAAGCGGGCCCCGGGAATGGCGCCCGCGGCGAATTCCGCCTCGGTGCGCACGTCCACCAGCACCACCTCCCCCTCCGCCTGCATGCGTTGGACGGTGTGGGGGTCCACTTCCTTGATGCCGTACATTCCAAACATGACTCGATCCTCCAGAAGGTATATTAGCCCCCGCTAATATACAGATGATGGGCCCGATTTCAAGCCAGTCGATCCCGACCGGCCCATCCCGGGCCCCAACGGCCGTCTCGCCCCGAAGCAGCCTGCCCGGCGAACCTGACCGGACAGGGCAGACGAGCCGCTCCTGACGCCCCATCCCCCACGGTCAGTCCGCCGCCACTCAGCAGCGCTGGGCGCCGTGGTAGAGGTTCACCACATGGCGCGCCTCGGCGAAGAACAGCCAGCGTTCGGCCAGCACGCCCAGGAGCGCGATCAGCGCCACCACCGCCCCTGCCCCGCCGCTCACCGTGGGGCCCGCCTGCACCAGCCACAGGAAGGGAACGAGGAAGCCGGCGACGAACACCACGGCCCGCAGCAGCACCGCCCAGCGGCGCGCGAGCTGGAAGCCGAATTCCTGGGTGAGGAAAGTGCCATGGGTATGGCCGGCGTCGAACAGCTTGACCTGGGCGCGGGTGAAGCCGGTGGCCGTCTGGATGGTGGAGGCGGCCACGGGGCTGCCGATCCAGAAGTAGTAGAGCGCCTTGAGCGCCGCCGCGGCCACCAGGAAGGCCAGCACCAGATGGTAGTAGGGCGCGGGATCCACCTGACCGTCCACCGCCACCAGCATCAGGATCAGGGCGCCGGTGTAGTGGCCGAGGGCCAGGTAGTTGGCCGGCACCAGCGGCGTGTTCCACTGGCGGATGGTCTTGAGGCAGGCGTAGATCATGCTCGTGGAGAACACAGTGATCCAGGCCAGCAGCGTGGCCACGGCGCCCAGGGTGAGCCGCAGTGCCTCGGACCCGGTGCCGAGGAAGGACAGGCCGACATAGCCGAAAGCGAAGGGGAAGAAGGCCACGGCGAACACGCCTTCCCGCGACAGCCAGGACGTGCGCCAGCGGCTGAAGGCCCGCCAGGCGTTTTTCGGGTTGGCCAGGTGTCCCACCGAGGACAGCAGTCCGGCGATGATGAGCACCAGGGCGATCCCGCCGGCCAGCGACACCTGCCGTGGCGTGAGCCCGCCGCCGACGCCCAGCAGGTCGGACAGATACAGGAGAGCGAACAGGCCGAAGCCCGCGCCGGAGCTGACGGTAAAGAAAATGACGCTGAATGCCGGATGCACGCTGCTTACCTCTTCACGATCTTGTTGGCGAACGTCTTCAGCCGCTCCTTGAAGCCGGGCTTGCCCACCTGGTCCGTGGGGATGGGCGGCGCCTTGCGGGGCGGCAGGTAGTGGTTGGTGGGGTTGTAGCCCAGCTCGGGCAGAAGCTGGTAGCCCTCGCGCTCCCGCACCGCGCGGGAAACGGCGGAGTCGGGGTCATCGAAATCGCCGAACATGCGCGCGTGGGCGGGACAGGTCAGCACGCAGGCGGGCTGGCGTTCCTCGATGGGGATCGCCTCGTCGTAGATGCGGTCCACGCACAGGGTGCACTTCTTCATCGTGCCGGAGGCGCGGTCCAGCTCCCGCGCGCCGTAGGGGCATGCCCAGGAGCAGTAGTTGCAGCCCATGCATTTGTCCTGGTCCACCAGCACGATGCCGTCTTCCGCACGCTTGTAGGACGCGCCCGTGGGACAGACCGTCACACAGGCCGCATCCTCGCAGTGCATGCAGGACATGGGGAAGTTGATGGTCTTGTTGTGGGGATACTCGCCCACCTCGAAGTGACGGATGCGGTTGAACCACACCCCGGAAGGTTCGGCGCCATAGGGTTGATAGTCCGCCAGCGGTCCGGTGGTGCCGGACGCATTCCACTGTTTGCAGGCGATGGCGCAGGCGTGGCAGCCCACGCACACATCCAAGTCGATGACGAGTCCAAGTCTCATGGTGCTTTCCTTGATCGAGAGGCGCCGTTACTTGCTCCGGGCGTTGAAGCGCAACACCTCGGGACGCTGTCCGTCATCCCAGGGCAGGGGCTTGACGTCCGGGAACTGCGGCCAACTGCCGGTTTCGCCCTCCTCGGCCTTGTAGATCCTGACCCGCAGGTCGAACCAGGCCGCCTGCCCCGTGACCGGGTCGGAGTTGGTGATCCGGCGCTCGCCGGTCTTTTCCGGCAGCAGCTCGGAAATGAGGTGGTTGAGCAGGAAGCCCTTCTTCGCCTCCGAGGCGTCGGGCTTGAGGCCCCAGGTTCCGGCCTGCTTGCCGATGGCGTTCCAGGTCCACACGGTGTCTTCCTGGCAGCCCTCCATGGTCTTGATCTGGCAGCGGATGCGGCCGTTGTGGGACTCCACCCACACCCAGTCGTAATCCTTCAGGCCCAGCTCCGCCGCCTTCCTGGCGTTCATGTGCAGATAGTTCTGGGCCATGATCTGGCGCAGCCAGGCGTTTTGCGAATCCCAGCTGTGATACATGAACATGGGGCGCTGGGTGAGCGCGTAGAAGGGATACTCTTCCGCGCTCACGCGCTGCTGCTCCAGCGGCGGATACCACAGGGGCAGCGGATCGAAATACTTCACCAGCCGTTCCCGGTCGGCCTGATTGGTGGGCTGGGGACCATCGTACAGGCCCATGCCCGCGAGCCGGAACTTCTGCAGCGGCTCCGAGTAGATCTGCATGATGATGGGCTCGACCTTGCCCACGAAGCCCGCGTCGGCCGCCACTTCCAGGTATTCCTTGTTGGCGAAGCGGTTGTACTTCTGGCTGTCGGGCCAGTGGTGGGCGAAGAAGGACTGGTTCTCGATGTATTTCTCCCACTGCCGCGGATTGGGCTCTCCCTTGAGGGATTTCGTGCCGTCCTTGCCGCGCCAGCCGGCGAGGAAACCCACCCCGGGGCTGCGCTCGAAATTGACGATGAAGTCTTTGTAGTCCTTGAATTTGCGCGTGCCGTCCGGGTTGGTGAAGGCCGGAAACTTCAGGCGCGAGGCGAGCTCCACCAGCACCTCCTGCCAGGGACGCACGTCGCGGTCCGGCGTGACCACGGGATGGCGGATCGCATCCGCCGCGGCATCCGGCTCGGAGATGGGGCGATCCAGCAGCGAGATGCAATCGTGACGCTCCAGGTAGGTGGTGTCCGGCAGCACCAGGTCCGCGAAGTTCACCATCTCCGAATGGAAGGAATCCACCACCACCAGGAAGGGGATCTTGTACTGGCCGAATTCCTCGGGGTCCTCCTGCACCAGCATCTCCTGGATGCTCTTGGTGTTCATGGTGGAGTTCCACGCCATGTTGGCCATGAACAGGATCAGGGTGTCGATGGCATAGGGATCATGGTTCGTGGCATTGGTGATCACCATGTGCATGAGGCCGTGGGAAGCCAAGGGCGACTCCCAGGAATAGGCCTTGTCGATGCGCACCGGATGGCCTTCGGCGTCGATCACCAGATCCTCCGGCCGGGTGGGGAAGCCCAGGGGCGGCCGCGACAGCGCGGTATTGGGCGCGTGGATGATGTCCAGGTTGTTCTCCGGCAGCTGGTGGGGCGGGATGGGCTTGGGATAGGGCGCCCGCGCGCGGAAGTTGCCGGGGCCATCCAGGGCGCCCAGCAGGATCTGGATCAGGTGAATGGCACGGCAGGCGTGAAAGCCGTTGGAGTGGGCGGAAATGCCCCGCATGGCATACATGGCCACCGGGCGACCGATCACCTTATCGTGCTGGCGACCCCAGACGTCGGTCCAGGGGATGTCCAGCTCGATCTGCTCCTTGAACGCCACGTGGGCCATCTCCAGGGCCAGGCGCTCGATCTGCTCGGCGGGCACGCCGCAGTCCTTGGCCACGTTCTCGGGCGCATAGCGCTCGTCCAGGTAGCGTTCCGCCACCAGGCTCATGACGGTCTTGACCGGACGGCCATCGGGCGCGACGAACTCGCCGAACACGGCCGGGGCGATGTCGGCATCCAGCGCCGAGACGAAGGCCTGCTTTTCCAGGTCCCAAACCAGGGGATTGCCCGCCTCGTCGCGCAGGAACAGGCCATCGCCCTTCTGGCCCGGGGTCTGCACCACGAGCCAGGGCGCGTTGGTGTAGCGCACGAGGAATTCCCAGTCGAACAGCTCACGGGAGAGCAGCACGTGCACGATGGACAGGGCGAGCAGACCGTCCATGCCGGGCTTGATGGGCACCCAATCGTCGGCGATGGCCGAGTAACCGGTGCGCACCGGGTTCACCGACACGAACTTGCCACCGTGGCGCTTGAGCTTTTCCAGACCGATCTTGATCGGGTTGGAGGAATGATCCTCGGCCACGCCCCAGAGGATGAAGTACTTGGCATGGTCCCAGTCGGGCGCGCCAAACTCCCAGAAGGAAAAGCCGATGGTGTACAAGCCGGCCGCCGCCATGTTCACCGAGCAGAATCCCCCATGGGCGGCCCAGTTGGGCGTGCCGAACTGCTGCGCCCACAGGCCGGTCAGCGCCTGCATCTGGTCCCGACCCGTGAAGAAGGCGAGCTTGGAGGGATCGGTGGAGCGGATCAGATCCAGCCGGTCGGTGAGCAGGTCGAGGGCCTGTTCCCATTCGATCTCCACGAACTCGCCGGCCCCCCGGGGCGCGCCCGGCTTGCGCATCAGGGGCTTTCTGAGCTTGGCCGGGGAGTACTGCTTCATGATCCCCGCATTGCCCTTGGCACACAGCACCCCCTGGTTGGTGGGATGGTTGCGGTTGCCCTGGATGAAGCGGACCTTGCCGTCCTCCAGGGTCACCTTGATGCCGCACCGGCAGGCGCACATGTAGCAGGTCGTGTATTTCACCTCCTGCCGGTCATGGTTTTCGGTCTTGATCACTGCGCTCATGGAAACTGTCCCTCGACATGGGCATGCGCTAAACATAGGCCACCCCACCGCGCTCCCGGCAGCGGCCCGCCCCCAGGGGGCAGCTTTAGCACATGATGAACTGCTGATTAACCCGTCAAAAAAATTTCGAATCAATAGGTTGCGGCCATACTGGCGACCGCTTGGGCCGGCTTTCGCACCCGCCTCACACCCCCCGCGCTTCGCGGAACGGCGGACTGTACATAAGAAAACAATAATGAAGCAATAAAGAAATTTTAATCGAGGGAATAAGTCCTTCTGATCCGGGACATTTCTGTCCCGTTGTCTGATTTTTTGTGGCTTTCCGGCTCCGGATGCCGCTTTGCCGCCCGGCTTCCGCAGCTTCTGCAGCATCGTCCGTGCCCTTATAATGGTCGAACCGGCCGGCATAGCTCAGCAGGTAGAGCAGCTGATTTGTAATCAGAAGGTCGTGGGTTCGAATCCTACTGTCGGCACCAGCCCCAACGCCTCTTCTGGCATGGGAATTGCTCCCATGCTTCCCGAGCCCCCTCACCCGGCGAGTCCCGAACCCGCCCCCAGGCCACCATGATCGGTTTCAGGCGATTCTTTTCCAAAGGCAAGGACCACCCCCTGGCGCGGGAGGAGGAGGTCACCACGGTCCTGGCGCAGCTGCCCGTCGGAGACCCGACACAGGTGTTGCAGGAGCTGACCCACTGGCTGCTGCAGCTGGCCGGGGAAACGCCGTTCAGGAACCGTTCCGCGAAACTCTTCCGGCTGGAGCAGGCCGGCCAGGGCGCGGAACGGAAGCTGCGGGAGCAGTACACGCAATCGTCCCGGCTCAACAAGGCCATCGAGGAACGCCTCTGGACGAGCGCCTTCGAGTTCCTCGAGGCCTCGATCAACGCCCATCTGCGCTGCATCGCCGAAGCGCTTCCGTCCGCGCGGGCGGGCTCCGAGCTACCCGTTCTGCTGGTGCGCGCCATCCGGCGCCTGGACCTGCAGGGCCACTGGTTTCAGCTGCGTTACCAGCCCACGCCCGGGGCCTGGTGGGACCAGGTGTACACCCTGATCAAGCTCGCGGAGGACAAGCAGCTGCTTAGGCTGCCGGTGAGCCTGAACGCGACCACCGGAGCCCAGACCACCTTCGCCACG
>JBBINK010000052.1:0-2258 GCA_037443925.1 Betaproteobacteria bacterium | reverse complement strand
CCTGATGGCCACGGTGATCGATCCACGCCGGTTCACCAAACCCCAGCTGGCCCTGGTCCGCCATGTGCTGGGGATGCTGGCGGACGACTATGTCTGGGAAGACATGCCCGGGGCGACGGTGGTGTTCCATGTGGATTTCTCCCGGCGCGCTCCGCCCACCCGGCTCATGCAGACCTCCGAGCAGCATTTCATGGCCCGCTGCTTCGGACCGGGCGCGGCCGTGACCCGCCTGGTCAACGCCATGAAGCAGCTGGAAGGGGGCACCATGCCGGCGCTATTGGGGACGAGCGGGCTTGCCGCCTTCCGCCGCGAGGATCTCCTGGAAGTGCTGGCTCAGCTCGCGCAGCAGCTTGGCCGCAGCCGTCCGCTGGCCGAGCATCCCCATTTCGACAAGAGGCACCACGAGCGCAAGGCGTCCTTCATGCAGCTGTGCGTCGTCCATGGCCTGCCCGCCCTGCATCGCGGCCTGAGCCGGGAATCCGGACCGGTGCTGCCGGAACCCGTCTCCATCGTGGACAGCCTCACCTACGAGGGCCAGGTGGATGCCCAGCCGTTCGGCTTTCTGCGTGACAAGACACGGGCGCAGCAGGAACGGCTGCGGACGCTCACCCTGAACGACGGGGAAGCCGTGGACGAAGCCTGTGAGACCTGGGTCGTGCGGGATGCGAGCGACACCGGCTACGGCGTCGAGCTCACCAGCACACCCGAAGACTGGGTGATGCCGGAGATGGCGGTCGGCCTGCATCATGGCAGCGGCGAATGGCAGATCGCCGTGATCCGGCGCGTGGCCCGTCCCACCGTGGAGACGGCGGAGGTGGGACTGGAGCTCCTGTCCAGACGACCCAGGGCCGTCATGCTGCGTCCGTCCGACTCCCGGCTTTCCGTGTGGGAGACCGCAGCCGACACCCAGACCTATCACCACACCCCGGGCATCCTGCTGCCGCCGGAAGCGGGCCTGAACGAGGAAGCCTGCCTGCTGCTGGAGCCGGGCGCCTATCAGCTGCACCAGCTCTACGAGCTGTTCGTGGACGGGCAGCGGCGCACGGTCAGGCTGCTGGACCGGCTCGCCCACTACGGGGACATGGACCAGGTGATCTTCTCCGAGATCGAGACGCGACCCCGCGGGACCTGAAGCCTGGCCCCGCGCTCACGGTCCGTATTCCAGCCGCATCCCCACCGAACGCCACTCCGCCGCCTCCTCGGCGAGCAGACCGAACGGTAACTTGGGCAGTGCCGCGGCCACAATGCGGCCGGAGCCTGCATACGAGGAAGGTAAGAACGATGAACGAAGCCGCCTGCATCGTTGGCATCGACGTCGCCAAACGCAAGCTCGACGTCGCGGTTCAGATCGAGGGCAAGATTCGCTCCAAGGTTTTCGCCAACAGCCCGGCCGGGCACCGTGAGTTGATGCAATGGCTGATCGACCGCGGGGCGGTGCCGGAGGTGACGCACATCTGCATGGAAGCCACGGGGCCGTACAGTGAGGCGACGGCCATCGCCTTGGTCGAAGGCGGCTGGCGGGTGAGCGTGGTCAACCCGGCGCGGATCAACGGCTTCGCCCAAGGCGAGCTGGCGCGCAACAAGACGGACCGGGCGGATGCGGCGCTATTGGTTCGCTTCTGCGCGGCCATGCGCCCCGGCCTGTGGACACCCCCGCCCGCCGCGTGGCGCAAGTTGCGCGCCTGGGTCGATCGGTTGCAGGCGCTCAAGAGCATGCGCCAGCAAGAGAGCAACCGTCTGGAAGCGCACCATGCCTGTGGGCAGGTCCAGCTGGTCAAAGCCGTGCAGGCGCACCTGGATTGGCTGGACGGGCAGATCGCGGAGTTGGAGCGTTCCATCGACGACCACATCGATCGTCATCCGGAGCTCAAGCGCGATGCCGACCTGCTGCGCAGCATTCCTGGGCTGGGCCAGACCAGCGTGGCGAAGATCCTGGCGTATGCCGGAGATGTGCGGCGCTTTGCCAGCGCCAAGGCCCTGGCGGCCTTCATCGGCGTGACGCCCCGGCAGCGTTTGTCGGGCAGTTCCGTGAAGGGGCGCACCATGATGAGCCGCACCGGGCATGCGGATCTACGCCAGGCCCTCTACATGCCCGGCCTGGTGGCGCGACGCCACAACCCTGCCTTGAAGACGTTCGGGGATCGGTTGAGCGCTGCAGGGCTGGCGCCCAAGGCCGTGGTCGGCGCCGTCATGCGCAAGCTGGCGCATCTGATCTACGGGGTGATCCAGTCAGGCAGACCCTTTGATCCCCACTTCGG
>JBBINK010000051.1:0-13241 GCA_037443925.1 Betaproteobacteria bacterium | reverse complement strand
CGCTGAACGTCGCGGCCGAGTTTTGCTATAATCCGGCGCCAGCATTGATGGATGCTTTTCTCTCACGAATACTGACGTTTCTACGGAGGAAAACATGGATCAGTCCCAACTCATTCAGGAGAAACTGAAGCTGGACGCGGAGCTCCAGGCCTACATCAAGGAGCACGGCTTCGATTACAACGAATACTGCGCTCCCTCGCCCGGCAGCTGGTATGAGAGCTACCACAAGCGGGTGAAGGCGATCGAGGATCAGCTCCTGCCCAAGCTGAAGTACTGGGTGGGCCCTGCCGAGCAGAAAGCGGCCTGAACCGGTTGGTCTGGCACACGAAAAGCGGCCTTCGGGCCGCTTTTCGTTTTGGGGCCGGCGCTCAGCCGAGCCAGGCGAGGAGGTCGCGGGGTTCGGCGATGGTGCCGTCCGCCTGCCAGCGGTGGGGCTCGTCCTCCGCGGCCAGGTAGCCGTAGAGGGCCACCAGCACGGTCATGCCCGCGGCCCGTGCCGCGGCCACGTCCCGTTGGGCATCGCCCACGTAGAGGCAGCGGGCTGGCGGGAGCCCCAGCTGGCCGGCGGCCCGCAGCAGGGGTTCCGGGTGGGGCTTGGCGTTGGCGGTGGTGTCACCGGAGACGATGCAGGCTGCCCGGCCGTCCAGGGACAGGGCCCGCATCAGGGGCAGGGTGAAGCGGGCCGGCTTGTTGGTGACCACGCCCCATTTCAGGCCCCGCCCTTCGATGGCCGACAGGGTTTCTTCCATGCCCGGGAACAGACGGGTGTGGTCGCACAGGTGGCGCTCGTAGAGCTCCAGGAACTGGGCGCGCATCGCCGCAAACTCCGCCGCATCGGGGGCGAGATTGAAGCCCAGGGCGAGCAGGCCCCGTGCGCCGTGGGAGGCCACCGGCCGGATGCGCTCGAAAGGCAGCGGCGCCAGTCCATGCAGCCGCCGCTGCTCGTTCAGGGCGAAGGCCAGGTCACGGGCCGTGTCGGCGAGGGTGCCGTCCAGGTCGAACAGGACGGCCTCAGACATCCCGGCGGGCATGGAGGAGGTAGTTCACGTCGGTGTCATTCCCGAGGGAATAGGCCTTGGTGAAGGGGTTGTAGCTCATGCCCCTGACGGAGACCACGGTCAGGCCGGCGCCGCGGCAAAAACGCGCCAGCTCCGAGGGCTTGATGAACTTGGCATAGTCGTGGGTGCCGCGGGGCAGCAGTCCCAGCACGTATTCGGCGCCGATGATGGCGAACAGATAGGCCTTGGGATTGCGGTTGATGGTGGAAAAGAACACGTCCCCGCCCGGCTTGACCAGGGTTGCGCAGGCCCGCACGGTGCTTGCGGGGTCGGGCACGTGCTCCAGCATTTCCATGCACGTCACGACGTCGAACCGGCCGGGCATCTCCTCCGCGAGCGCCTCGGCCGATATGCAGCGGTAATCCACCTTCCGGCCCGATTCCAGGAGGTGGAGCCGGGCCACCTTGAGCGCCTTCTCGCCCAAGTCGATGCCCGTCACCTCGGCGCCGCGGTCGGCCATGGCCTCGGCCAGGATGCCGCCGCCGCAGCCGACGTCCAGCACCCGCTTGCCGGCCAGGCCCGCTTCCTGGTCGATCCACTCCAGGCGCAGGGGGTTGATGTCGTGCAGGGGCTTGAATTCGCTGTTGGGGTCCCACCAGCGGTGGGCGAGGACGGAGAATTTCTGCAGTTCCAGTTCGTCGGCGTTCATGTGCGTCGCTCCAGAATGCGCTGCCAGTGCGCGGCCTTGGCCGTCAGCTCGTGGCTGTCGAGCCTGGTGAGCGCGCGATCGGCGAGGAGGGGGTCCCCGGCCACCCAGACGTGGCTGACCTGTTCCCGGCCGGCGGCGTACACCAGGTGGGAGGCGACATCATAGCAGGGCAGGGTCTCCACCGCGGACAGGTCCACCGCCACCACGTCGGCGGCCTTGCCGGGCAGGAGCGAACCGATCCGGTCGTCCAGCCCCAGGGCCCGCGCGCCGCCCAGTGTGGCCAGGGTGAGGACCTGGTGGGCGCCGAGCCGGGTGGGGTCACCGCTCACCCCTTTGGCGAGCAGGGCGGCGGTGCGTCCCTCGTTGAGCACGTCCAGCCGGTTGTTGCTCGCCGCTCCGTCGGTGCCCAGCCCCACGTTGACGCCAGCGGCCAGCAGGGGAGCCACCGGCGCGATGCCGCTGCCGAGCTTGAGGTTGGAGCTGGGGCAGTGGGCCACGTGGACGCCCTGACGGGCGACGAGCTCGATCTCGTCTTCGGTGAGGTGGACCATGTGCACGGCGGTGAGGCCGGGCCCCAGCAGGCCGAGGGCGTGCAGGCGGGCCAGGGGGCGCATCTGATGCTCGGTCAGGCTGCCGGCGATTTCGTCCACGGTCTCGTGCAGGTGCAGGTGGATGGGCAGCTCCAGCTGGTCGGCGAGGGTCAGGATCTTGCGGAAGCTGCGGTCGCTCACGGTGTAGGGCGCATGGGGCGCCATGGCGAAGGACAGCCGCGCCTCGCCCTTGAAGGCATCGCGCATGGCCAGCCCCTTGCGCAGATAGTCGTCGGGATCGCTGGCGTAGCCGGTGGGGAATTCCAGGACGATGAGACCCAAGGTCGCGCGCAGGCCGCTGGCCAGCACCGCCTCGGCTGCGGCCTCGGGGAAGAAATACATGTCGTTGAAGCAGGTCACCCCCGCCCGCAGCATTTCCCCGCAGGCGAGCAGCGTGCCGTCACGGACGAAGTCCGGGCAGACGTGCCGGCTTTCCGCCGGCCAGATGTGCTCCTGCAGCCACTGCATCAGCGGCAGATCGTCGGCCAGGCCGCGCATCAGGGTCATGGCCGCGTGGGTGTGCAGATTCACCAGGCCCGGGATCAGCACGTGCGTGTCCAGGAGGGTTTCCGGCAGATCCGGGTGTCGTGTCCGCGCCTCGGCGGTGGGCAGGATCGCCGCGATCAGCCCGTCCTGGACCACCAGGCTGTGATGCTCGAGGGTCACACCCGCGGGCTCCACGGGGAGGATCCAGCGGGCGCTGATGAGGTGTGCTCTCGGGTTGGTCATGGGTGCTCAAAAAAAAGCCCCGCACGGGGCGGGGCTCTTCGGTATGGGGCGCCCTCAGTCGGCAGAGGACTTCTGCACCTTGATTTCCACCACCACGCGGCGGTTGGGCTGCAGGCACTCCACCAGCTTCTTGTTGTGGCGGTTTTCCGGCCCCTTGATGTTCTTGCAGTCCACGACCGGCTCCGATTCGCCCTTGGCGGCGGTCTCGAGGCGGCTCGCTTCCACGCCCTGGGAGACGAGGTAGTCCTTCACCGCGGCGGCACGGCGCTCGGACAGACGCTGGTTGTACTTCGCGCTGCCGATGCGGTCGGCGTGGCCGGTGATCAGGAGCACCTCCACCTGCGGGTATTCCTTCATCTTGGACACCACTTCACGGTCCAGCACTTCCTTGCCGTCGGGACGTACCACCGCCTTGTCGAAGTCGAACAGCGCTTCGGCCTGGATGGTCACCTTCGCGAAGGCCGGCTTGGCCGGGCCGGTCGGCGGAACCAGGGGCGCGGCAGGCACGGTTTCCTGCTTGGCGGCCTTGGGCTCTTCCTTCTTCACCAGGTTGGGGTCGCATTCGGCGACCGCCATGGAGGGCGTCCAGTAGCCGGCGCGCCAGCACTCCTTGTAGTTGTTCTTCCAGATCTGGCCGCTGTTGTCGTACCAGTAGCCCGCGGACCGCTCGGCGGCCTGGGCGGGGACACTGCCGGCCGCGGCCAGCACGAGACCGGCGAGGATGCCCGAAACACGTCGTGCAACGGAGGAATGGATTGCCATGGTTTGAAGCCTTTCTTGTGTTTGGGGAAGCAGTCGGCCGGGAAACGGCCGGTTTCAGTCGCTAGGATAAACAGAAAGTCACGGGAATACAAGGTGAAAACCCGGTCTGACGCGGCCTCTGCGGCGCGCTTTCCCGGCGGCCGGGGCGCAGGCTCCGGTGTGGCCGGGGTGGGTGGCCCGTGTTACACTTGACGCATTTTTTTCCGTCGAAAGGCCTGCGTCGGCCGATTCCAAGCCACTGAATCATGGCACGCTGAAACAATGGACCAATTCGCCAAAGAAACGCTTCCCGTCAGCCTCGAAGAGGAAATGCGCAATTCCTACCTCGATTACGCCATGAGCGTGATCGTGGGCCGGGCCCTGCCCGACGTGCGGGATGGTCTCAAGCCGGTGCATCGGCGCGTCCTGTTCGCGATGCACGAGTCGAACAACGTCTGGAACCGCCCGTATGTGAAGTGTGCCCGCGTGGTGGGTGACGTGCTCGGTAAATACCACCCCCACGGCGACACGGCGACCTACGAGGCGCTGGTGCGGATGGCGCAGGATTTCTCCATGCGCTACACGCTGATCGACGGCCAGGGCAATTTCGGTTCGGTCGATGGCGACTCGCCGGCTGCCTACCGCTACACCGAGTGCCGGCTGGAGCGGATCGCCTCGGAGATGCTGGCCGACATCGACAAGGAGACGGTGGATTTCGTTCCGAACTACGACGGAAAGGAACGGGAACCGACCGTTTTGCCCACCCGCATCCCGAATCTGCTGATCAACGGTTCCTCCGGCATTGCGGTGGGCATGGCCACCAACATTCCGCCCCACAACCTGGGGGAGGTGGTGAATGCCTGCCTGGCGCTCCTGGACAACCCCCAGATCGAGGTGGACGAGCTGATCGATCTGGTGCCCGCGCCGGATTTCCCCACCGCCGGCATCATCTTCGGCGTGGCCGGCATCCGCGAGGGATACCGCACCGGCCGCGGCCGGGTGGTGATTCGCGCCCGCACCCACTTCGAGGACCTCGACAAGTCCGGCAGCCGCCAGGCCATCATCGTGGATGAGCTGCCGTACCAGGTGAACAAGGCCAACCTGCTGCAGCGCATCGGCGAGCTGGTGCGCGAGAAGAAGATCGAGGGCATCTCGGACCTGCGCGACGAATCGGACAAGTCGGGCATGCGGGTGGTGATCGAGCTCAAGCGTGGCGAGATGCCCGAGGTGGTGCTGAACAACCTGTTCAAGCTCACCCAGATGCAGGACACCTTCGGCATGAACATGGTGGCCCTGGTGGACGGGCAGCCGCGCCTGCTCAACCTGAAGCAGATGCTGGATGCCTTCCTGCGCCACCGGCGCGAGGTGGTGACCCGCCGCACCGTGTTCGAGCTGCGCAAGGCGCGGGAACGGGGCCACATCCTGGAGGGGCTCGCGGTGGCCCTGTCCAACGTGGACGAGATCATTGCCCTGATCAAGGCCTCGGCCACACCGGCGGAGGCCAAGGAAGGGCTGATGGGCAGGACCTGGCGCTCGCCGCTGGTGGAAGAGATGCTGGCCCGCGCCGGCGCCGATGCCACCCGTCCGGAAGGCCTGCTGCCGGAATATGGCCTGTCCCCCCAAGGGTACCGCCTGTCCGATGCCCAGGCCCAGGCCATCCTGGAGCTGCGCCTGCAGCGGCTCACGGGCCTGGAGCAGGACAAGATCGTGTCCGAATACAGGGAAGTGATCGACAGGATCGCCGATTACCTGGACATCCTCGCCAAGCCGGCCCGCATCACCCAGATCATCAAGGACGAGCTGGCGCAGATCAAGGAGCAGTACGGCGACAAGCGGCGCAGCGAGATCGTGGTGGATGCGCAGGATCTGTCCCTGGAAGACCTGATCGCGCCGGAGGACGTGGTGGTGACCCTGTCCCACTCCGGTTACATCAAGGCCCAGCCCATTGCCGACTACCGCGCCCAGAAGCGGGGCGGCCGCGGCAAGCAGGCGGCGGCCACCAAGGAAGACGACTTCATCGAGAAGCTGTTCATCGCCAACACCCACGACAACATCCTGTGCTTCTCCAACCGGGGCCGGGTGTATTGGCTGAAGGTTTACAACGTGCCCCAGGGCAGCCGCGCCTCGCGGGGCAAGCCCATCGTCAACCTGGTGCCGCTGATGGAGCACGAGAAGATCACCACCGTGCTGCCGGTCAAGGAGTTCGACGACGATCACTTCGTGTTCATGGCGACCGCCATGGGGACGGTGAAGAAGACGCCGCTTTCCGAGTTCTCGCGTCCCCGCTCCACGGGCATCATCGCCGTGAATCTGGACGACGGCGATTACCTAGTGGGGGCCGACATCACCGACGGCCGCCACGACGTCATGCTGTTCTCGGACGGTGGCAAGGCCGTGCGCTTCGACGAGAACGACGTCCGTCCCATGGGGCGCAACGCCCACGGCGTGCGCGGCATGAAGCTGCTACCCGGTCAGCGCGTGATCTCCATGGTGGTGGCGGGCGATGAGAACCTGTCGGTGCTCACCGCCACGGAGAATGGCTATGGCAAACGGACGCCCATCGCGGAATACACGCGCCACGGCCGCGGCACCCAGGGCATGATCGCGATCCAGACCACCGAGCGCAACGGCAAGGTGGTGGCCGCGGCTCTGGTGGACGAGAACGACGAAATCATGCTCATCACGACGGGCGGTGTGCTGATCCGCACCCGCGTCAAGGAAATCCGGGAGATGGGGCGTGCCACCCAGGGCGTGACCCTGATCAACCTCGACGAAGGGGAGAAGCTGGTGAGCGTGCAGCGCATCGTCGAGCGGGACGAGGACGAGTGAGCCTGATTCGAAACGAGTGACGGAAGGGAACACCATGGAACGGGTATACAACTTCTCCGCCGGCCCCGCGGCCCTGCCCCTGGAAGTGCTGGAGCAGGCGCGGGACGAGCTCATCAACTGGCAGGGCTGCGGCATGTCGGTGATGGAGATGAGCCATCGCGGCAAGGAGTTCATGGGCATTGCCGCCCAGGCGGAAGCCGATCTGCGCGAGCTGATGGACATCCCCGCCAACTACAAGGTGCTGTTCCTGCAGGGGGGCGCCTCGCTGCAGTTCGCCATGGTGCCCATGAACCTGCTGCGGGGAAAGGCCTCGGCCGATTATCTCAACACCGGCGAGTGGTCGAAGAAGGCCATCAAGGAAGCGAAGAAGTTCTGCAACGTGAACGTGGTGGCCAGCTCCGAGGACCGCAACTTTTCCTATGCGCCCACCCAGGATCAGTGGAAGCTGGACCCCAACGCCGCCTACGTGCACTACACGCCCAACGAGACCATCGGCGGGGTGGAGATCTTCTGGACGCCGGACACGGGCGAAGTGCCGCTGGTGGCCGACATGTCCTCCATGATCCTGTCGCGGCCGATCGATGTCTCCCGCTACGGGCTGATCTACGCGGGCGCGCAGAAGAACATCGGTCCGGCGGGCCTGACCATCGTGATCGTGCGCGAGGATCTCATCGGCCAGCCCATCGTCGGGACGCCCACCATGCTCGACTACAAGATCCACGCCGACAACGACTCCATGTACAACACGCCGCCCACCTACGCCATCTACATCGCAGGCCTGGTGTTCAAATGGCTGAAGCGGCGCGGGGGCCTTTCGGCCATGGAGGCGTACAACATCGCCAAGGCCAAGGTGCTCTACGACTATCTCGACAGCACCGAGTTTTACCGCTGCCCGACCGCGCGGGAGAACCGTTCGCGCATGAACGTGCCGTTCACCCTCAGGGATCCGGCGCTGGACGAGGCCTTCCTCAAGGGCGCGAAGGAGCACGGCCTGGTGCAGCTCAAGGGGCACCGCTCCGTTGGCGGCATGCGCGCATCCATCTACAACGCCATGCCGATCGAGGGCGTGAAGGCGCTGGTGGAATACATGCAGGCGTTCGAGAAGCAACATGGCTGAGAAATTCCGCATCCTCACCCTCAACAACATCTCCCCGGTCGGGCTGGCGCGACTGCCGTCGGAGCGCTACATCATCGGCAGCGACCTGGCCGATCCCGATGCCATCCTGGTGCGCTCGGCGAAGATGCACGACATGGTGATTCCCGCCAGCGTCAAGGCCATTGCCCGGGCCGGGGCCGGCACCAACAACGTGCCCGTGGCGAAAATGAGCGAGCGCGGGGTGCCGGTGTTCAATGCTCCCGGGGCCAATGCCAACGCGGTGAAGGAACTGGTGATCGCGGGCATGCTCATCGCCGCGCGCAACCTGATGCCCGCCTGGCAGTTTGCCGAATCCCTCACCGGCGACGATGCCGAGATCGCCAAGGCCGTGGAGGCCGGCAAGAAGCAGTTCGCCGGCATCGAGCTGCCCAATCGCACCCTGGGGATCATCGGTCTGGGCGCCATCGGTTCCCTGGTGGCGGACGCGGGCATTCGCCTGGGCATGAACGTGATCGGCTTCGATCCGGAGATCACCGTGGAGGCGGCCTGGCGTCTGCCCTCCAGCGTGAGGAAGGCGTCCAGCGTCGAGGAGGTGGTGAAGAACAGCGATTTCGTGTCCCTGCACGTGCCGCTTCTGGACAAGACCCGCAACATGATCGATGCCGCACGCATCGCGCTGATGAAGCCGGGCACGGTGCTGCTCAACTTCGCGCGCGAGGGCATCGTGGACGACCGGGCGGTGGTGGAGGGCATCGAAGCCGGCAAGCTGCGCGCCTACGTCTGCGATTTTCCCGCCAATGCCCTCAAGGGGCATCCCCGCATCGTCGCCTTTCCGCACCTGGGCGCGTCCACGGAAGAGGCCGAGGAGAACTGCGCGGTGATGGTGGCCGAGCAGGTGCGCGACTACCTGGAAAACGGCAACATCCGCAATTCGGTCAACTTCCCCGATGTCTCCATGCCCCGGGAGTCGGCCTGGCGCATCGCCATCGCCAACGCCAACGTGCCGAACATGGTGGGGCAGATCTCCACCGCCATGGCGGAGGCCGGACTCAACATCCACAACATGGTGAACAAATCCAAGGGCGAGATGGCCTACACCCTGGTGGACGTGGACAGCGAACCCCCGCAGGCGGTGATCGAGCGCATTGCCGCCATCAAGGGCGTGCTGATGGTGCGCGCCATCCCGGCCCGGTAGTCGGAAGGGCGCGCCATGTCCGACGCGCTGCAGCGCATTCGCCAACGGATCGACGCCATCGACGACGAGCTGCTGCGGCTGCTCGCCGAGCGGGCGCGCCTCGCCCAGGAAGTGGGACGGCTCAAGCAAGGCAACCACGTCTATCGGCCGGAGCGTGAAGCCCAGGTGCTGCGGCGCCTGCGGGCGGCCAACCCGGGGCCCCTGTCCGACGAAAGCGTGGCGCGGCTGTTCCGGGAGATCATGTCGGCGTGCCGCGCGCTGGAGCACCCCGTCAGGGTCGCCTATCTGGGGCCGCCGGGGACGTTCAGTCAGGCGGCCGCCATCGGCCATTTCGGGCACGAGGTGGTGGCCGTGGATTGCGCTTCCATCGACGATGCCTTCCGGCAGGTGGAGGCGGGCATGGTGGACTACGCCGTGGTGCCCGTGGAAAACTCCACCGAGGGTGCCATCGGCCGAACGCTCGACCTGCTGCTCAACACCCCCCTCAGGATCTGCGGCGAGACCGTGCTGCGGGTGCACCAGTGCCTGCTGCGCAACACCGCCTCGCGCGAGGGGATCGAGCGTGTCTATTCCCACCCCCAGTCCCTGGCCCAGTGCCACGAGTGGCTGAACCAGAACCTTCCGGGAGTGGCGCGCGTGCCCGTTTCCAGCAATGCGGAGGCGGCACGCCTGGCGGCGGCGGAATCCGCGGCGGCCGCGATCGCGGGAGAAATGGCGGCCGAGATCTACGGGCTGCAGGTCCTGGCGCGCAACATCGAGGACGATCCCAACAACACCACCCGTTTCCTGGTGCTGGGAACCCACGACGCCGCGCCCTCCGGCCGGGACAAGACCTCGCTGGTGATGTCCGCGCCGAACCGCCCCGGTGCGGTCTATGAGCTGCTCGGCCCGTTCGCGCGGCACGGTGTGTCCATGACCAAACTGGAGTCGCGCCCCTCCGGTGCCGGCCTGTGGGACTATGTGTTCTACGTGGACCTGGAAGGGCACCGGGAGGATGCCCCGGTGGCCGCATCCCTGGCGGAACTCCACGGGCTCGCCCCGTTCGTGAAGCTGCTGGGCTCGTATCCGGCAGCGATCCTGTAGAGGCGGCCCGACGCCTGCGCATCGGAGCGATCGAAATGGAACTGTGTGACCTGGCACCCGGCTATGTGCGCGCCATTGCGCCCTATCCCCCCGGCAAGCCCATCGGCGAGCTGGCGCGGGAAATGGGGCTCGATCCCGCCCACATCGTGAAACTCGCCTCCAACGAGAATCCGCTGGGGCCGAGCCCCCTCGCCCTGGAGGCGGTGCGCGCCTGCTTGCCGGAGCTCGCGCGCTACCCCGACGGGGCGGGCTTCGAACTGAAGGCTGCCCTGGCCCGCCGGTATGGCGTGTCCATGGGCCAGATCGTGCTCGGCAACGGTTCCAACGACGTGCTGGAATTCGCCGCCCGCGCCTTTCTGGCGCCGGGGACCTCGGCCGTGTTCTCACAGCATGCCTTTGCCGTCTATCCCCTGGTGGTGCAGGCCGTGGGCGCCCGCGCCATCGAGGTGCCGGCCCGCCAGTTCGGCAACGATCCCCAGGCCATGCTGGAGGCGATCGAGGACGACACACGCATCGTCTTCCTGGCCAACCCCAACAACCCCACCGGCACGTTCCTCGCCGCGGACGAGCTGCTGAACTTCATCGAGCAGGTGCCGCGCAGCGTGCTGATCGTGCTGGACGAGGCCTATTACGAGTACCTCGATCCGCTGCTCGCGCCTCCCAGTGTCGAGTGGCTGCATCGCTTCCCCAACCTCATGATCACGCGAACCTTTTCCAAAGCCTACGGTCTGGCAGGCTTGCGGGTGGGCTTCGCGCTGGCCCACGGGGACGTGGCCGACATGCTCAACCGGGTGCGTCAGCCCTTCAACGTGAGCACGGCAGCGCAGGTGGCCGCCGTGGCGGCCCTGGACGATGCGGCGCACCTGGCGCGCACGGTGGCGGTGAACACGGCCGGCATGGCCCAGGTGACCGCCGGGCTCGCGCAGCTTGGACTCGAGTGGATTCCCTCCCATGGGAATTTCGTCACGTTCCGGGTCGGCGATGCCACCGCCATCTACCAACGCCTGCTGCGGCGCGGGGTGATCGTCAGGCCGGTGGCCAACTATGGCCTGCCGGACTGCCTGCGGGTGAGCATCGGCCTGCCGGAGGAAAATCAACGGTTCTTGGCGGCGCTGGCTGCCGCTGTCGAGGAATAGCGAAAGGAAACGGCATGATCATCGTCATGGAAAACGGCGCCACCGAGGAACAGATCGACGCGGTGGTGCGCAAGATCAGGGAATACGGCTGCGAGGCCAATGTCTCGCGGGGCACGGAACGCACCGTGATCGGCGCCATCGGCGACGAGCGCAGGATCGATCAGGAGGCGATCGATGCCCTGCCCGGCGTCGAGCAGTCGATGCACATCGTCAAGCCCTACAAGATCGTCGCCCGCGAATGGCACAAGGAAAACACGGTCATCGACATCCGGGGCGTGCCCCTGGGCGGCCAGCAGATCCAGGTGATCAGCGGGCCCTGCTCCGTGGAAACCCAGGAGCAGATGGACGAATCGGCACGCTTCGTCAAGGAAGCCGGCTGCCGGCTGATGCGGGGTGGCGCCTTCAAACCCCGCACCAGCCCCTACACCTTCCAGGGCCGCGGCGTGGAGGGGCTCGCCATGTTCCGCAAGGCGGCCGACAAGTATGGCCTGCCCATCGTGACCGAGCTCATGGACGTGCGCATGCTGGACACCTTCCTGGAATACGACGTGGACGTGATCCAGATCGGCACCCGCAACATGCAGAATTTCGACCTGCTCAAGGAGGTCGGGCGCATCAACAAGCCGGTGATCCTCAAGCGCGGCATGGCCGCCACCATCTCCGAGTGGCTGATGGCGGCGGAGTACATCGCGGCCGGCGGCAATCACAACATCATCTTCTGCGAGCGCGGTGTGCGCTCCTTCGAGACCTATTACCGCAACATGCTGGACATCACCGCGGTGCCGGTGCTCAAGAAGGAAACCCACCTGCCGGTGATCATCGATCCCTCCCATGCCGGGGGCAAGGCCTGGATGGTTCCGGCGCTGGCGCGCGCGGCCATTGCCGCCGGCGCCGACGGCCTGCTGGTGGAGTCCCACCCGCGGCCCTGCGAGGCCTGGTGCGACGCCGACCAGGCGCTCAGTCCCGATGAGCTCAAGAGCCTGATGGGCGAACTGAAAGGCATCGCCTCGGTGCTGGGGCGGACCCTGTAGCGCCCGGGCCACCCCGTGACGATGCCCCACCCGCTGTGCCCCTGCCTCTTTCCGCGGCCCGAGACCCCATGCTCGACAAGCTGGTCATCTTCGGCGTCGGCCTGATCGGCGGCTCCTTCGCCATGGCGCTGCGCCGGGCGGACGCCGTGCGCCGCATCGTGGGCTTCGGGCGCGGGGCGGACAATCTCCGCGCCGCCTTGGCTGGCGGGGTCATCGACGAGATCGGCACCGACATGTCCGCCGTGGAGGACGCCGACCTGGTGGTGCTCGCCGTGCCCGTGGGCAGCATGGGCGCGGTCATGGCCGCCATCGCGCCGCACCTGTCACCCCAGGCCGTGGTGACCGACATGGGCAGCACCAAGCAGGACGTGATCGCGCTTGCCCGCACTCATCTGGCCGGCCATCTGGCCCGCTTCGTGCCCGCGCACCCCATCGCAGGCGCCGAGCAGAGCGGGGTCAAGGCCGCCCGGGAGGATCTGTTCCGTGAGCGCACCGTGGTGATCACCCCCTTGCCCGAGACCGACCCGGCCGCCCGGGAACGGGTCGCCGGTCTGTGGGCCCGTTGTGGAGCGCGGGTTGCCGAAATGAGCCCGGAGGAGCACGATGCCCTGTTCGCGGCCGTGAGCCACCTGCCCCACGTGCTGGCCTTCGGACTGGTGGATTACATCGCCCGCCAACCCGACGCGGAACGGCTGTTCGCCTTCGCCGCCAGCGGCTTCCGGGACTTCACCCGGATCGCCGCCAGCTCGCCGGAAATGTGGCGCGACATCTGCCTGGCCAACCGGACGGCCCTGCTCAGGCATCTTGCGGGCTATGAGGCGGAGCTGGCGCGCATCCGGACCCTGATCGACCAGGGCGACGGGGCCGCCCTGGCGGAGCTGTTCGGCCACGCCCGGGAGGCGCGCCGGAAACATTTGAAAAGCCAGTGAGCCCGGACGACCGGGGCGCCCTGCTCGTGCTTTGCGTGACACATCCCTTTGGCCGTTGATGGTTATGGACTACCTCGATCTGCAACCCATTCCCCGCATGGCCGGCCGCATCCGCCTGCCGGGCTCCAAGAGCATCTCCAACCGCACCTTGCTGCTCGCCGCTCTGGCCGAAGGG
>JBBINK010000050.1:12715-13539 GCA_037443925.1 Betaproteobacteria bacterium | reverse complement strand
AGGTGCCCGACGAAGCGGCGCTGGCCATGGCCCTGATCGAGAACATCCAGCGCGAGGACCTCAACCCGATCGAGGAGGCCCATGGCATCCACCGCCTGATCGAGGAATTCGGCATGACCCACGAGGGGGCGGCGGAGGCCGTCGGCCGCTCCCGTTCCGCCGTCAGCAACCTGCTGCGCCTGCGCAACCTGCCCCAGGCGGTGCAGGACATGGTGCTCGCCGGCACCCTGGACATGGGCCATGCCCGCGCCCTGCTGCCCTTGGCCGCCGCCCAGCAGCTCACCGTGGCCCACGAGATCGCCGCCCGGGGCCTGTCGGTGCGCGAGACCGAGCGGCTGGTCGCCCGCCTGCTCAAGCCCCGGACGGATAAGCCCCGTCCCGGGCCCGACCGGGATACCCTGCGCCTGCAGGAAGAGCTCTCGGAGAAGCTCGGTGCCACCGTGCGCATCCGCCACACGCGCAAGGGCGCCGGCAGCCTCACCATCGACTACGCCAACCTGGACCAGCTCGACGCCCTGATCGCCCGCCTGCGCGGCGACTGAGGGGCCGACCCGATGCATCCCGTTTTTGGCGGCATTTGACGCTTTTATAACCCGCTCGCTATAATCGCGGTCTTTTCTCGGTTTGCCGCCCATGAAGGACGCCCGGGCGGCCTCGCCTGGCATCCGGCATCCCCGGCAGGTGTTGGCCGCACAGCTCGTTTTGTCCGTGGTCGTGGCCCTTGCGGCCCTCGCTCTGGGAGGCCAGGGGGCAGCCGAGGCGGCCTTGTATGGTGTGCTGACCGCCCTCGCGAACACCGGTTTGCTGATGTGGCGTCTGCGCCA
>JBBINK010000050.1:0-12668 GCA_037443925.1 Betaproteobacteria bacterium | reverse complement strand
CTCGCGGGTGCTTACCGGTCCAGTCTCGAACGTTTCGCCCTCGTGGCCCTGCTGCTGGGGTTGGGGATGGGCGTCCTCGGACTGCAACCCTTCGCGCTGACGGTGGGTTTTGCCCTGGGCCAGCTGGGCTGGTTCATCGCCCCTGTGCTGAACGGAACGAATACCTAGCTTAAAGAAGCGAAAACATGGCGTCTGAAAACCTGACTTCGTCCGACTACATCAAGCATCACCTGCAGAACCTCACCTTCGGCAAGCTGCCCGCGGGCACGCAGCGCGAAATCGACGGCCAGACGGTGGTGCTGCAGGACGATACCTGGACCTTCGCCCATTCCGCCGCCGAAGCCAAGCAGATGGGCTTCTGGGCGATCCATGTGGATTCCATGTTCTGGTCCATCGCCCTCGGCCTGGTCTTCCTGTGGTTCTTCCGCAAGGTGGCCCGTCAGGTGACCAGCGGCGTGCCCGGGCTCGCCCAGAACTTCGCGGAATGGATCGTGGAGTTCGTGGACACCAACGTGCGCGGCTCCTTCGCCGGCAAAAATGACATGGTCGCACCCCTGGCCATCACCATCTTCGCCTGGGTGTTCCTGCTCAACCTCATGGACCTGCTGCCGGTGGACTGGCTGCCCTTCCTGGCCGGCCAGCTGGGCCATGCCCTGTTCGGCGTGGATCCCCACCATGTCTATTTCAAGGTCGTGCCCACCACCGACCCCAACATCACCTTCGGCATGTCGCTCGCCGTGTTCGCCCTGATGCTGTTCTACAGCTTCAAGATCAAAGGCGCCGGCGGCTTCCTGGGCGAGCTCACCCTGCATCCCTTCAGCTCCAAGAATCCGCTGCTGCAGGCGCTGTTCATCCCCATCAACTTCCTGCTGGAGTTCGTGTCCCTGCTGGCCAAGCCGCTGTCCCTGTCCTTGCGGCTGTACGGCAACATGTATGCCGGCGAGATGATTTTCATCCTGATCGCGCTCATGTATGGCGGCTGGATCCTCGGGTTGTTCGGCGGGTTGCTGCAGCTGGGCTGGGCGATCTTCCACATCCTGATCATCACCCTCCAGGCCTTCATCTTCATGACGCTGACCATCGTCTACATGGACATGGCGCACACGGTGCCCGAGCATCACTGAGGCGGATGGTGCCCCACGGAAACGGTTTCTGGTTTTGATTCTTTGATTCTGCAAACAGGAGAGTGCAATGACTGAAATCCAAGCAATGCTGATTATCGCGGGCGCCATCATGATGGGCCTGGGTGCGCTGGGCGCCGCCATTGGCATCGGCGTACTGGGTGGCCGTTTCCTGGAGGGCGCTGCGCGGCAGCCCGAGCTGATTCCCATGCTGCGTACCCAGTTCTTCATCATGATGGGTCTGACCGACGCCGTGCCGATGATCGCCGTGGGTGTGTCCTTCTACGTGATCTTCGCCCTGGCCGGCTAAGCCCGTCCCTGACGGGCCCTCTCAAAGGGTAGACGCATGAACATCAATCTCACCTTGATCGGGCAGTCGATCACGTTTGCCGTGTTCGTCTGGTTCTGCATGAAGTACGTCTGGCCGCCCATCATGGGGGCCCTGGCCGAGCGCAAGAAGCAGATCGCCGACGGCCTGGCCGCCGGCGAGCGGGGCAGGCACGAGCTGGAGCTTGCCGCCAAGCGCGCGGCGGAGTCCCTGCGCGAGGCCAAGCACCAGGCGGCCGAGGTGATCGCCCAGGCGGAAAAACGGGCTGCCCAGATCGTCGAGGAAGCCAAGAACGCGGCCAAGGCGGAAGGCGACCGCATGATCGCCGCCGCCCGCGCCGAGATCGAGCAGGAAGCCACCCGCGCCCGCGAAGCCCTGCGGGAGCAGGTCGCGGCCCTGGCCGTGGCCGGCGCCGAGCGCATCCTGCGCCGCGAAATCGACGCCAAGGCCCATGCCGATCTGCTCGAAGCCCTCAAGAAGGAACTCTGATGGCTGAACTCGTCACCATCGCGCGTCCCTATGCCGAGGCCGTGTTCCGCGTCGCCAAGGAGGGGAATGCCTTTGCCGAGTGGTCCCGTACCCTGGCCCTTTGTGCCGCGGTGGTGCGGGATCCCCAGATGGCGGCGCTGATCGCCGATCCCAACGTCCCCCGGGAGACGCTCGCCCGCGTGCTCATGGGGGTGTGTGGTGGCGACCTGAGCGAACCCGCCCGGAACTTCCTGCAGGTGTTGATCGACAACGACCGCCTGGCCGTGCTGCCGCAGATCGCCCAACTGTTCGAGGAGCTGCGGCGCGAGCACGAGAACGAGGTGGAGGCCGAGATCGCTTCCGCCTTCCCCTTGAGCGAGGCGCAGGTGACCGAGCTGGTGGCCGGGCTGGAGAAGCGCTTCGGGCGTCGGGTCAAGGTCAGCACCCGGGTGGATCCGAGCCTCATCGGCGGTGCCCGCATCACGGTGGGCGACGTGGTGATCGATGGCTCGGTGGCGGGTCAGCTGCAAAAAATGGCGTCCGCGCTCAAATCTTAGGAGTAGCTATGCAACTCAATCCCTCTGAAATCAGTGAACTGATCAAGAACAAGATCCAGGGCCTGGAAACCGGCGCGGATACCCGTACCCAGGGCACCATCGTCTCCGTCACCGACGGCATCGTGCGCATCCACGGCCTGTCCGACGTGATGGCCATGGAAATGCTGGAATTCCCCGGCGGCACCTATGGCCTGGCCCTGAACCTGGAACGTGATTCCGTGGGCGCGGTGGTGCTGGGCGACTACGAGCACCTGACCGAGGGCGACACGGTCAAATGCACCGGCCGCATTCTCGAGGTGCCGGTGGGCCCCGAGCTGCTCGGCCGCGTGGTCAACGCCCTGGGCCAGCCCATCGACGGCAAGGGCCCGATCAACGCCAAGCTCACCTCCCCGGTGGAGAAGATCGCCCCCGGCGTGATCGCCCGCAAATCCGTGTCCCAGCCGGTGCAGACCGGCCTCAAGGCCATCGACTCCATGGTGCCCATCGGCCGCGGCCAGCGCGAGCTGATCATCGGCGACCGCCAGACCGGCAAGACCGCGGTGGCGGTGGACACCATCATCAACCAGAAGGGTCAGAACATGACCTGCATCTACGTGGCGATCGGCCAGAAGGCCTCCACCATCGCCAACGTGGTGCGCAAGCTGGAACAGTACGGTGCCCTCGAGTACACCATCGTGGTGGCTGCTTCCGCCTCCGATTCGGCGGCGATGCAGTACATCGCCCCCTATGCCGGCTGCGCCATGGGCGAATACTTCCGCGATCGCGGCCAGGACGCGCTCATCGTCTACGACGACCTGACCAAGCAGGCCTGGGCCTATCGCCAGATCTCCCTGCTGCTGCGCCGTCCGCCGGGCCGCGAAGCCTATCCCGGCGACGTGTTCTATCTGCACAGCCGCCTGCTGGAGCGCGCGGCGCGGGTGAACGAGGAGTACGTGGAGAAGTTCACCAATGGCGAGGTCAAGGGCAAGACCGGCTCGCTCACCGCGCTGCCCATCATCGAGACCCAGGCCGGTGACGTGACCGCCTTCGTGCCCACCAACGTGATTTCCATCACCGACGGCCAGATCTTCCTCGAGACCGACCTGTTCAACGCCGGCATCCGGCCGGCCATCAACGCGGGCATCTCCGTGTCCCGCGTGGGGGGTGCCGCCCAGACCAAGGTCATCAAGAAACTCGGCGGCGGCGTGCGCCTGGCCCTGGCCCAGTACCGGGAGCTGGCGGCATTCGCGCAGTTCGCCTCCGACCTGGACGAGGCCACCCGCAAGCAGCTCGAGCGCGGCAAGCGCGTCACCGAGCTCATGAAGCAGCCCCAGTTCAGCCCCATGAGCGTGGCCCAGATGGCCGTGTCCCTGTTCGCGGTGAACCGCGGCTATCTCGACGACGTGGACGTGAAGAAGGTGCTGGATTTCGAAGCCGCGTTGCAGGCCCACATCAAGAGCAAGTATCCGGCCATCCTCGACAAGATCATGGCCACCCTTGATCTGGACGAGGCGACCGAGAAAGAGCTGGTCGCCGCCTGCGAGGATTTCAAGAAGACCGGCACGTACTAATGACGGACGGGCGGGGTGCCGCGCGCCCCGCCCCTCCCAGTGCTTGAGGACTGAACATGGCTAGCAGCCGCGAAATTCGTGCCAAGATCAACAGCGTCAAGAACACGCGCAAGATCACCAAGGCCATGGAAATGGTGGCCGCATCCAAGATGCGCAAGGCGCAGGAGCGGATGCGCGCCGCGCGGCCCTACGGCGCCAAGATTCGCGCCGTGATGCGCCGCATGAGCTACGCCAAGACCGAATACCGCCACCCGCTCCTGCAGAAGCGGGAGCAGGTCAAGGCCGTGGGCCTGATCGTGATCACCTCCGACAAGGGCCTGTGCGGTGGCCTGAACACCAATGTGCTGCGGGTCGCCCTGGCGAAGATGCGCGAGTGGGACGCCCAAGGCAAGCCGGTGCAGGTGTGCGCCATCGGCAACAAGGGCTTCGGCTTCATGCAGCGCATGAATGCCAACGTGGTCTCCTACCTCACCCACATGGGGGATACGCCCCACATGGACAAACTCCTGCCGCCGTTGACGGTGATGCTGGACAAGTACATGGCGGGCGAAATCGACGAGATCCACCTGTGCTCCACGGTGTTCGTGAACACCATGAAGCAGGAGCCCGTGCTGATGCAGCTCGCCCCCATCGTCGATCAGCCCGAGCAGCTGGCCAAGGTGGAAGGTGGCGAGGACCGGGGCATTTTCGAGCACCACTGGGACTACATCTACGAGCCCGATGCGAAAGTCGTCCTCGACACCCTGCTCAAGCGCTACGTGGAATACACCGTCTATCAGGCCGTCGCCGAACATCTGGCATCGGAGCAGAGCGCGCGCATGGTGGCGATGAAGGCGGCCAGCGACAACGCCGGCAACCTCATCGACGAGCTCACCCTGGTGTACAACAAGACGCGCCAGGCCGCCATCACCAAGGAGCTGTCGGAGATCGTCGGCGGCGCGGCCGCGGTGTAAAGGCAAGCGCGATTGAACGCAAAGGCCGCCGGGAACGCAGTCATTGCTTTGCGCCCTTTGCGTCGGAAGACACGAAAGATTTTGAATCTGACCATTTAGGAAACGACCATGAGCCAAGGGACAATCGTTCAGTGTATCGGCGCGGTGATCGACGTGGAGTTCGATCGTGCCTCGATGCCGAAGGTTTACGACGCATTGAAAGTGAGTGGCACCGATCTCACCCTCGAGGTGCAGCAGCAGCTGGGTGACGGTGTGGTGCGCACCATCGCGCTGGGCTCCACCGACGGTCTGCGCCGCGGCCTGAAGGTGGAAAACACCGGCGCGCCCATTTCCGTTCCGGTCGGACCCAAGACCCTGGGCCGCATCATGGACGTGCTGGGCCGCCCCATCGACGAGAAAGGCCCCATCGGCGCCGAGCAGACGGCGTCCATCCACCGCCACGCCCCGAAGTTCGACGAGCTGTCCGCCTCCAACGAGCTGCTCGAGACCGGCATCAAGGTGATCGACCTGGTCTGCCCCTTCGCCAAGGGCGGCAAGGTGGGCCTGTTCGGCGGTGCCGGCGTGGGCAAGACCGTGAACATGATGGAGCTGATCCGCAACATCGCGGTGGAGCACTCCGGCTATTCCGTGTTCGCCGGCGTGGGCGAGCGCACCCGTGAGGGCAACGACTTCTACCACGAGATGAAGGAAGGCGGCGTGCTGGACAAGGTGGCCCTGGTCTATGGCCAGATGAACGAGCCGCCCGGCAACCGCCTGCGCGTGGCCCTGACCGGCCTGACCATGGCGGAATACTTCCGCGACGAAGGCCGCGACGTGCTGCTGTTCATCGACAACATCTACCGCTATACCCTGGCCGGTACGGAGGTGTCCGCGCTGCTGGGCCGCATGCCCTCCGCCGTGGGCTACCAGCCGACCCTGGCCGAGGAAATGGGCAAGCTGCAGGAGCGCATCACCTCCACCAAGGTGGGCTCCATCACCTCCATCCAGGCCGTGTACGTGCCTGCGGACGACCTGACCGACCCGTCGCCCGCGACCACCTTCGGCCACCTGGATGCCACCGTGGTGCTGTCCCGCGACATCGCCGCCCTCGGCATCTATCCCGCGGTGGATCCCCTGGATTCCACCTCCCGGCAGCTGGACCCGCTGGTGGTGGGCGAGGAGCATTACACCGTGGCGCGCCAGGTGCAGGCCACCCTGCAGCGCTACAAGGAACTGCGTGACATCATCGCCATCCTGGGCATGGACGAGCTCTCGGCCGAGGACAAGCTGGTGGTGGCCCGCGCGCGCAAGATCCAGCGCTTCCTGTCCCAGCCTTTCTTCGTGGCGGAAGTGTTCACCGGCTCGCCGGGCAAGTACGTGCCCCTCAAGGAGACCATCAAGGGCTTCAAGGCCATCGTCAACGGCGAATACGACCACCTGCCCGAGCAGGCCTTCTACATGGTGGGCACCATCGAGGAAGCCGTCGAGAAGGCCAAGACCCTTCAGTGAGGCACGCGGCAGGGGGTGAGCGGACGGTGCGTCCGCCCGCTCCCCGGCCACGGCCCCACCCCTCACAGGAATTCAAGGTATGGCAATGACGATACATGTGGACGTGGTGAGCGCGGAGCAGCTCCTCTACTCCGGCCCGGCGGAATTCGTGATCCTGCCCGGGGAGACGGGGGAACTGGGGGTGTATCCCCGCCACGCGCCCTTGGTCACCCGCCTCAAGCCCGGCTCGGTCCGGGTCAAGGTCCCCGATCGCGATGAGGAAGAGCTGATCTGGGTGAACGGCGGCCTGCTGGAAGTGCAACCCGACGTGGTCACCGTGCTGTCCGACAGCGCGGTGCGGGGCAAGGATCTGGACGAAGCCCGCGCGCTGGAAGCCAAGCGCGCCGCGGAAGAGGCCATGAAGAACCGCACCGGGGCGATGGAAATCGCCAAGGCCCAGGCGGAACTGGCCGAGGCCGTGGCCCAGCTCGCCGCCATCCAGCGGCTGCGCAAGCACAAGTAGGCCCCCGGCCTGCTCCCGCCTGCCACCCGAGGGCAGCCCCGTGCTGCCCTTTTTGCTGCGCGGCATCCGGGGCGCCCGGCCTGCTCCGGGCCGGCAGGGTATAATCCGCCAGTCCCCATTTCATGGCCGCTCCCATGTCTTCGTCCTATCCCCTCAGCATCGTCATCCTCGCCGCGGGCAAGGGCACCCGCATGTATTCCGACCGGCCGAAAGTGCTCCATCCCCTGGCGGGCAAACCCCTGCTGCAGCATGTCGTGGACACGGCCCGCAGCCTGGGGCCCGCCTGCCTGTGCGTGGTCGTGGGCCACGGCGCCGACGCCGTCCGCCAGACCGTCACCGGCGAAGACATCCGCTGGGCCCTGCAGGCGCAGCAGCTGGGCACCGGCCATGCGCTGGCCCAGGCCCTGCCCCTGCTGCCCGAGGCGGGCGTGACCCTCGTCCTCTACGGCGACGTGCCCCTCACCTCGGCCGCCACCCTGCGGCGCCTGCTGGATCACGGGGGCAGCGACCGGATCGCCCTGCTCACCGCCGAGTTCGCCGATCCCACCGGCTATGGCCGGATCGTGCGCGACGAGGCGGGCCGGGTGCTGCGCATCGTCGAGCAGAAGGATGCCAGCGCCCGGGAGAAGCAGATCACGGAGATCAACACCGGCATCCTCGCCGCACCCACCGCCCGCCTGGCCGGCTGGCTTTCGCGCCTGTCCAACGACAATGCCCAGGGGGAGTACTACCTCACCGACCTCATCGCCATGGCCGTGGCGGACGGCCTGCCGGTGGAGACCGTCCACCCCCACCACGAATGGGAGGTGCTGGGCGTCAACAGCAAGCTCCAGCTCGCCGAGCTGGAGCGGATTCATCAGCGCAACCATGCCCGGGCGCTGGCGGGCGCGGGGGTGCATATCCTCGATCTGGAGCGCATCGACGTGCGGGGCGAGCTGTCCTGCGGTCGGGATGTCGTCATCGATGTCAATTGCGTGTTCGAAGGCAAGGTGCATCTCGCCGACGGCGTCCAGGTCGGCCCCCACTGCGTGCTGCGCAATACCACGGTGGGGGAAGGCACGTGCATTCAGGCCTTCAGCCACATCGACGGCGCGCAGATCGGCGCCTTCGCCCGCATCGGGCCGTTTGCCCGCATCCGCCCTGGCACGAGTTTGGCTAGCCACGTCCATGTCGGGAATTTCGTGGAAATCAAGGCCAGCCAGATCGGCGAGGGCAGCAAGGTGAACCACCTGAGCTATGTGGGCGACGCCAGCGTGGGACGCCGGGTCAACATCGGCGCGGGCACCATCACCTGCAATTACGATGGTGCCAACAAGCATCGCACGGTGATCGAGGACGACGCCTTCATCGGTTCGGACACCCAGCTCGTCGCGCCGGTCACCGTGGGTGCGGGCGCCACCCTGGGCGCCGGCACCACCCTCACCCGCGACGCCCCACCGGGCCAGCTCACCCTGTCGCGCGTGCGCCAGACCACCATTCCCGGCTGGCAGCGTCCGGTCAAGAAAACCTGAGGCGGGCGCCATGAGTACGTGCCCCCCAACCCGTCACGGAGAACGTCCATGTGTGGCATCGTCGGCGCCGTTGCCCGGCGCAATGTGGTTCCCCTTCTGATCGAGGGCCTGCAGCGCCTCGAATACCGGGGTTACGACTCCGCCGGCGTGGCGGTCATCGATGGCGCCATCCGGCGCGTGCGCCGCGTCGGGCGGGTGGCCGAGTTGCAGGCTGCGGCAAGCCAGATGGGCCTGGACGGCTGCGTGGGCATCGGCCATACCCGCTGGGCCACCCACGGCGGCGTCACCGAGCCCAATGCCCATCCCCATGTCTCCCGCGACCTGATCGCGGTGGTGCACAACGGCATCATCGAGAACCACGAAACCAAGCGGGAGGAACTCAAGGCGCTGGGCTACGACTTCGAATCCCAGACCGACACCGAGGTGATCGCCCATCTGGTGCACCATCACTACCTGCAGCGGCGCGACCTCTACCAGGCCGTGCGCGCCGCCGTGGCTGAGCTGGTGGGCGCCTATGCCATCGCCGTGGTGGCGCTGGACGATCCGGACGAAATGGTGGTGGCGCGCATGGGCTGCCCCCTGCTGATCGGCCTGGGCGAAGGCGAGAACTTCATCGCCTCCGACGTCTCCGCCGTGCTGGCCCACACCCGCCGCGTGATCTACCTGGAAGAAGGCGACGTGGCCATCGTGCGCCGCGATGGCGTGGAGATCCACGACAAGGCCGGCCGCGTGGTGGAGCCCAAGGTGCATGTGAGCGACGTGTCGCTGGCTTCCCTCGAGCTGGGGCCCTACAGCCATTTCATGCAGAAGGAGATCCACGAGCAGCCCAAGGCGCTTGCGGACACCATCGAGTCGGTGCTGGAGCGCGGCTTCACGCCCGAGCTGTTCGGCCCGGAGGCGGCCGGACTCCTGGCCCAGGTGGAGGCCGTCCAGATCCTCGCCTGCGGCACCAGTTTCTACGCCGGCTCCGTGGCCCGCTACTGGCTGGAGGCCATCACCGGCCTGCCCTGCGCGGTGGACATCGCCAGCGAGTACCGCTACCGGCCGGTGGTGGCCAACCCCCGCAATCTGATCGTGACCATCTCCCAGTCGGGCGAGACCCTGGACACCCTCGAGGCGCTCAAGTATGCCAAGTCCCTCGGCCAGGGGATCACGCTGTCCATCTGCAACGTGCAGGAAAGCGCCATTCCCCGCGCCTCGCGCCTGATCTTCTACACCCGCGCCGGGGCCGAGATCGGCGTGGCCTCCACCAAGGCTTTCACCACCCAGCTCGTCGCCCTGTTCGTGCTCACCGTCACCCTGGCCAAGCTGCGGGGGCGCGTGTCGCCGGAACAGGAAGCGGACTACCTGGAGGCCCTGCGCCAGCTGCCCGGCAGCGTGCAGCACGCCCTCAACCTGGAACCCCAGATCCAGGTCTGGGCCGAGCGTTTCGCCACCAAGCAGCATGCCCTGTTCCTCGGACGGGGGGTGCACTATCCCATCGCGCTGGAAGGCGCGCTCAAGCTCAAGGAAATCTCCTACATCCACGCCGAGGCCTATCCCGCCGGTGAACTCAAGCACGGACCCCTGGCGCTGGTGGATGCCGAGATGCCGGTGGTGGTGATCGCGCCCAACGACGCCCTGCTGGAGAAGGTGAAGTCCAACATGCAGGAGGTGCGGGCCCGGGGAGGCGAGCTGTACGTCTTCGCCGACCTGGACAGCCATTTCACCGAGTCGGAGGGCGTGCACGTCATCCGTACCCCGCGCCATGCCGGCCTGCTCTCCCCCGTGGTCCACGCCATACCCGTGCAGCTGCTCGCCTACCACGCCGCCCTCGCCCGGGGCACCGACGTGGACAAGCCGCGGAATCTGGCCAAGTCCGTGACGGTGGAGTGAGCGCGCAGAAAGGACCGATCCCCGCTTGGACGGGGTTGCCTCGCCTGCGCCGGGGGCCGGGGCGATCAGGCTGCGGCAAGGCCGCTCCAGGCGGCCGGCCCGTGCCCCGAAGCGGCGCTTGTCCTACAATGGACGTTCCTTTCAACCCCCATTCCAAGGAAACCCCATGGATCTCAAAACCCTCTCCCTGAAAGAACTCCGGTCCCTGAAGGCTCGCGTCGAGAAGGAGCTCGCCCGGCGTGCGGACAGTGAGAAGAAGAAGGCCCTGAAGGAGCTGGCCGCCATTGCCGCGGCGCGTGGTTTCGAATTGGAAGAACTCCTCCCGGCCGCCAAGGCCCGGCGGGCCCGGGCGGCCGCCGGGCGCAAGCCCAGCCGGGCCCGGCCCAAGGCCCTCTACCGCAACCCCGATGATCCCAAGCAGACCTGGAGCGGCCGTGGCCGCAAGCCGGGCTGGGTGCAGGCCTGGCTTGCTGCCGGCAAGCCCCTGGAAGGGCTGAAAGCCTGAGCCCGCCCTTCCGCATCCCTGTCATCCCGGTAAACTAATGCCCCTCGCCCCGGCTACCGGGGACGGCACCGCCGCGGTCCACCAGGGCCGCGGCCCGCCGGGCTCGGGGCGCGACCCGACATCCTTCGTCGCGGGTCGTCCGGTCATTCCTGGACTGAAGGCGCAGGAGCACCCCTGTGGCGGTCATCGCCGTATTCAATCAGAAAGGTGGGGTGGGCAAGACCACCACCACCGTCAACGTGGCGGCAGCGCTGGCGCGGATGGGCAAGGATCCCATCGCCATCGATCTGGATCCCCAGGCGCACCTCACCCTTTCCCTGGGGCTGAGCCAGATCACGGGCGCGGACTCGGTGGCCGCCTTCTTCCGGGAGGAGAAGGTGCTCGCCCAGCTGACCCGCGAGCTGCCCAATCGCGTGCGCGTCATTCCGGCGCACATGGAGCTGTCCAAGATCGAGGCGCTGCACGGCAAGAGCGCCTCGGCGGCGCGCCGGCTCAGGCAGGGCCTGGAGGCGGAGCTCGCGCGGGAGGGCGTGCCCATCCTCATCGACTGCTGCCCCATGCTGGGCGTGCTCTCCCTCAATGCCATCCTGGCGGCGGACCGCGTCCTGGTGCCGGTGTCGGCGGATTTCCTGTCGCTGCAGGGCGTGCACAAGCTGGACCTGGCCCTGCGCGCCCTGGAAGGACCCCTGGGCCGGCGCATCGAGAAACGCATCGTGCTCACCCGCTTCGATGCCCGGCGCAAGCTCGCCTTCGAGATCCACGACAAGCTGCGGGAACGCTTCGGCGAGGAGGTGTGCGACACCCGCATCGTGGAGAACGTGGCCCTGGCGGCGAGCCCCACGGTGGGCAAGGACGTGCTGGAGTTCGCGCCATCCAGTCCCGGTGCGCGCGACTATGCGCGGCTGACGCTGGAGCTCTGGGACAAGGGCTTTTTCAGTTGAAGCCTCAGATGGGGCAGACCATTTCCCCGAGCTTCTGGGTCAGGCGCAGATTTTCCCGGTAGTCCACCGGGCAGTCGATGATGGCCACGGTATCCAGGGCGAGAGCCTCCCTCAGGATGGGCAGCAGCTCGTCGGTGCGCCTCACCCGGTAGCCCCGGGCGCCGAAGGCCTCCGCATAGGCCACGAAATCCGGATTGCCAAAGCGCACATGGGAGCTTCGGCCGAACTGGGCCTGCTGTTTCCATTCGATGAGGCCATAGCCACCGTCGTTCCAGATGAGGACCACGAAGGCCAGACCCAGCCGCATCGCCGTCTCGATTTCCTGGGAGTTCATCAGGAAGCCGGCATCCCCCGTCACCGCCACCACCTTGCGCTCGGGCAGATTCAGCTTGGCCGCCACCGCGCCCGGCACCGCGATGCCCATGGCCGCGAAGCCGTTGGAAATGATGCAAGTGTTGGGCCGTTCGCAGGGGTACATGCGGGCCATCCAGAGTTTGTGGGCGCCCACATCGCAGATCACCACGTCCTCCGGACCGAGGGCGCGGCGCAGGTCGGCCACGATACGCTGGGGCTTGACCGGGAATTCCTGGGCGTCGTCGTCCGCGTGCAACTCGCGCAGGATGGCCTCGTGCAGGCGCTCGTGCAGGTGCCCATGATGGGGCGCGGCCAGCCCGGCCACCTCCGCGAGGGTGACCCGGTAGTCGCCCAGCGCCCCATCGGTGACGGGGTAGAAGGCATCTACCTCCGCGGGATGGGTGTCGATGTGGAGGATCTTGCGGTCGCCGCTGCGGTGCCACAGCCGGGGCGGATACTCCACCAGATCGTAGCCCACGCAGATGATGACGTCGGCGCGGTCGAAGCCGCAGGAG
>JBBINK010000049.1:0-13601 GCA_037443925.1 Betaproteobacteria bacterium | reverse complement strand
GCGAAACTTGCGCCCATCATGCGCGGCCTGGCCCTGTTCAGCCTTTGTCTGGCGCTCACCGCCTGCTCCCCCCCACCCGAACCGCTGGCCCCGGCGCGCCAGTCCGGCGTCCTCGTGGTGGCCACCCGCAACGGTCCGACCACCTACTACGAAGACGCGGAAGGCGCCCTGCGGGGACTCGAGCACGACCTGGTGGAGCGCTTCGCCCGGGACCTGGGCCTCGAGGTGCGGTGGGTGGTGGCGCCCTTTCCCGAGATTCTGCCCATGGTGGCCGCGCAGAAGGTCCATCTGGCGGCGGCGGGCCTGACCATCACCGATGAGCGCAAGCGCCGCGTGCTGTTCGGCAGCCCCTATCAGACGGTCAGGGAGCAGCTGGTGTACAACCGGGACAACCCGCGCCCCAGGAGCCTGCGCGACGTGATCGGCAAGCGCCTGCAGGTGGTCGCGGGCAGCAGCTACGTGGAAACCCTGCGGGCGGCCCGGCGCACCCATCCCGGTCTCACGTGGGAAGAGGTGGCCGACCACGACAGCGAGGATCTCCTGCAGCGGGTCGCGGAAGGGGAAGTGGATTACGTCATCGCCGATTCCCACATCGTGCTGCTGGCCCAGCGCTACTACCCCCAGCTCGCGGTGGCTTTCGACGTGGGGCCGCCCGAGCAGCTGGCCTGGGCCTTCCCGAAAAACGGCGATGCGTGGCTGTACAAGCAATCCCTCGAGTTCTTCGCGCGCATCCGCCGCGACGGCACCCTGGCCCGGCTGCTGGACCGCTACTATGGCCACATCGAACGCCTGGAGGCGGCGGACGTGATCGGCTTCCTGGAAAGGATGAACCGGGTGCTGCCCAAGTACCGCCCCCTGTTCCAGCAGGCCCAGGAAATCACCGGCCTGGACTGGCGCCTGCTGGCCGCGCTGGGTTACCAGGAATCCAAGTGGGATCCCTTCGCCACCTCGCCCACCAACGTGCGGGGCATCATGATGCTCACCGAACAGACCGCGGACCACATGGGGGTGACCGATCGGCTCGATCCGGCCCAGAGCATCCTCGCCGGGTCGAAGTATCTGCTGAGCCTGAAGGAGGCGCTACCGGAGCGCATCCCGGAGCCGGACCGCACCTGGATCGCCCTGGCCGCCTACAACTTGGGCATGGGGCATCTGGAGGACGCCCGGGTGCTCGCACAGCGCCAGGGCCTGAATCCGGATTCCTGGGCCGATCTGAAGAAGGTGCTGCCCCTGTTGAGCCGTGCCGCCCACTACGAAACCCTGCGGCATGGCTATGCGCGCGGCGGCGAGGCGGTGATCCTCACCGAGAACATCCGCACCTACTACGACATCCTGCTCAAGTTCCAGCCCGCCTGGCGGCCGCCCCTGTCGCCCACGCTGCGCAGTCTCGGGCAGCTTCGCGATCAGTCGGCGCCGATGCGTTCCACCCCGCCCATATAGGGGCGCAGCGCCGGCGGCACGGTCACGCTGCCGTCCGGGTTCTGGTAGTTCTCCAGCACCGCCACCAGGGTGCGTCCCACGGCCAGCCCCGAGCCGTTGAGGGTGTGCACCAGTTCCGGCTTGCCTTTCTCGCCGCGGAAGCGGGCCTGCATGCGCCGCGCCTGGAACGACTCGAAGTTGGAACAGGAGGAGATTTCGCGATAGGTGTTCTGGCCGGGCAGCCACACTTCCAGGTCGTAGGTCTTGGCGGCGGAGAAGCCCAGATCGCCGGTGCACAGGGCCACCACGCGGTAGGGCAGGTCCAGGCGGCGCAGGATGCTTTCCGCATGGCCGGTCAGCTCTTCCAGCGCCTCGTAGGAACGCGCCGGGGGCACGATCTGCACCAGCTCCACCTTGTCGAACTGATGCTGGCGGATCATGCCACGCACGTCCTTGCCGTAGGAGCCGGCCTCGGAACGGAAACAGGGCGTGTGGGCGACCAGGCGCAAGGGCAGCGCCTCGGCGGGAAGGATCACGTCGCGCACCATGTTGGTGACGGGCACTTCCGCGGTGGGAATGAGGTAGAGCTTCTCGTCCGCGCCCTTGAAGGTGGCGAACAGGTCCGCCTCGAACTTGGGCAGCTGGCCGGTGCCGAACAGGCTCTCGGCGTTGACCAGATAGGGCACATAGACTTCCGTGTAGCCATGCTCGCGGGTATGGACGTCGAGCATGAACTGGGCGAGCGCCCGGTGCAGGCGGGCGAGCGCCCCTTTCAGCAGGCTGAAGCGCGAGCCGGACAGCTTGGCCGCGGTGGCGAAATCCAGCAGGTCCAGCCCTTCCCCCAGATCCACGTGGTCCTTTGCCGGGAAGTCGAACACCCGGGGGGTGCCCCAGCGCCGCAGCTCCACGTTGTCGGCTTCGGACTCGCCCACCGGCACCGATTCATGGGGCAGGTTGGGCACGCCCGCCAGCAGGGCGTGCAGGCGGCTCTGGATGGTGGCCAGCTTGTCCTCGAGGCGCTTGAGTTCGTCGCCCAGCCCCGCCACCTCCGCCATCAGGCCCGATGCGTCCTCGCCCTTGGCCTTGGCCACGCCGATCTGCTTGGACAACGCATTGCGCCTGGCCTGCAGCTCCTGGGTGCGCGTCTGGACCGCCTTGCGCTCCTGCTCCAGTTCCTGGAAGTGGGCCGTATCGAACACGAACCGCCGGGTGGCGAGCCGTCGCGCCACCGCGTCGAGGTCGTTGCGGAGGAGTTGAATGTCGAGCATGGTCGTTGTCCTTTGTCAGTCCGGCGGCAGAGCCAAGGGCAATCCCCTGGGGCGAAGCCCGCGATGCGGTCCCGTGTGCCGGGCAAACCGACTCGCCTGCCTCAGCCGTCGAGCCGTCGCCCGGCAGGGGTCACGATTTCCCCGCCTTGCGGTCCAGCTCGCGCAGGTAGGCCAGGCGTTCCGCGATCTTGCTTTCCAGCCCCCGGGGCGTCGGTTCATAGAAGCGCACGGACGGCATGCCTTCCGGGAAGTAATCCTCCCCTGCGGCGTAGGCCTCCGGCTCGTCGTGGGCATAGCGGTAGGCTTTGCCGTAACCCAGCTCCTTCATCAGCCGGGTGGGCGCGTTGCGCAGGTGTGGCGGCACCGGACGCGATCCGTCCTGGCGCACGAAATCGCGCGCGGCATTATACGCCACGTACGCGGCGTTGCTCTTGGGTGCGCAGGCGAGATAGAGCACCGCCTGGGCCAGGGCGAGCTCCCCTTCGGGCGAGCCGAGCCGCTCGTAGGTTTCCACCGCATCCAGCGCCAGGCGCAGGGCACGGGGATCGGCCAGCCCGATGTCCTCGCTGGCCATGCGCACGATGCGTCGTCCCAGGTAGAGGGGGTCGGCACCCCCGTCCAGCATGCGCACCAGCCAGTACAGCGCGGCATCGGGGCTGGAACCCCGTACCGACTTGTGCAGTGCGGAAATCTGGTCGTAAAACGCATCTCCCCCTTTGTCGAAGCGGCGTCCGCTGCGGGCCAGGGAGCCCTGCACGAATGCTTCCCCGATCGTGGTGTTGCCCGCCGCCCGCGCGGCGGTGGCCACCTGTTCCATGAGGTTGAGCAGGCGGCGGGCGTCGCCGTCGGCATAGGCCACGATCAGGCGGCGCGCCTCCTGCTCGAAGGTCAAATCATCGAAGGCACGAACCAGCGCCCGGTCGAACAGCTCGCCCAGCTCGTCTTCGCCCAGGGGGGTGAGGACATAGACCTGGGCCCGCGACAGCAGGGCGCCGTTGACCTCGAAGGAGGGATTTTCCGTGGTGGCGCCGATGAAGGTGATCAGGCCCTGCTCCACGTAGGGCAGGAAGGCATCCTGCTGCGCCTTGTTGAAGCGGTGCACCTCGTCCACGAACAGGATGGTGTGGCGGCCGTCGCGCTGCAGCGATTCCTGCGCCATGGCGATGGCGTCCCGAATGTCCTTGACGCCCGAGAACACCGCCGACAGGGCCACGAACGCGGCATCGAAGCCATGGGCCATCAGGCGCGCCAGGGTGGTCTTGCCCACGCCGGGCGGCCCCCACAGGATCATGGAATGCAGCCGCCTGGCCTCGAATGCCAGACGCAGCGGCTTGCCCGGCCCGAGCAGGTGGCGCTGGCCGATCACCTCGTCCAGCGTGGTCGGCCGCAGGCGTTCCGCGAGGGGTGCGGCGGGTTGGACGGCGAACAGGTCACTCACCGATGACATCCACCCCCTTCGGGGGCGTGAAGCGGAACAGTTGGGGATCGAGGCGGGGATTGCGCTCCAGCTGCTCGAAGCGGATCACGGTATGGTTGCCAAGACCGTCCTCGAGCTCCATCACCCTGAGGCTGCCGCCGGCAAAGCCCATGCGGATGCGTTCGAACGTGGTCTCCCGGGACTTGGGCACCGCCTCCAGCCAGTCCAGCCCATCCCGGCGGCCCGCCTCCGACAGGGTGAAAAATCTCTCGATGTCGTTGCTGCCGGCCAGAAGGGCCGCGGGCGAGCTGCCCAGGGCCTCGCCCAGCGGCTTGACGGTCACCTGCTCCAGGTCCTTGTCATAGACCCAGAGCTTGGCGCCGTCGCCCACGATGAGCTGCTCGTAGGGCTTGTCATAGCTCCAGCGAAACTTGCCGGGCCGGGAGAACTGCATCACACCCGAGGCCTTCTGCCGCGGCTGGCCGTTGCGATCCAGCACCACCTGGGAAAACTGCGCCCGCACGGTCTGCGCCTCGCGCACGAAGCTGCGCAGACTGTCGATGGCACCGGCGTGCGCGGCAGCCCCCAGCACCAGGCCCAGAACCAGCCAAACGATCCTCATGGCAAACCTTTCCTTGCGAATCCGTGCGCCCGCGCCCCAACGCGCGGGGCTCAGGGTGGCGATCATTCCCGCTCCGGCACCAGCACGTCGCGGTTGCCGTTGGGCTGCATGGGCGAGACCAGGCCCGAGCGTTCCATCTGCTCGATCAGCCGGGCCGCCCGGTTGTAGCCGATGCGCAGCTGACGCTGGACGGCGGAAATCGAGGCACGCCGCGTCTTCAGGACGATGGCCACCGCCTGGTCGTAGAGCGGATCGGCTTCGGCATCGCCGCCTTCCTCGCCGCCGGCCCCCTCCCCCTCGGCAGACGCGCCCTCGAGGATGCCCTCGACGTACTGGGGCTCGCCCAGTTTCTTGAGATATTCCACCACCCGATGGACTTCCTGATCGGACACGAAAGCCCCGTGCACCCGCTGGGGATAACCCGTGCCGGGCGGCAGGTAGAGCATGTCGCCCTGGCCCAGCAGGGCTTCCGCACCCTGCTGATCCAGGATGGTGCGGGAATCCACGCGGCTGGACACCTGGAAGGCGATGCGGGTGGGAATGTTGGCCTTGATCAGGCCCGTGATCACGTCCACCGAAGGCCGCTGCGTGGCCAGCACCAGGTGGATGCCGGCCGCCCGTGCCTTCTGGGCGAGGCGGGCGATCAGCTCCTCCACCTTCTTGCCCACCACCATCATGAGGTCGGCCAGCTCGTCGATCACCACCACGATGAACGGCAGCTCCGTCAGCGGCTCGGGGGCATCCGGGGTGATGCTGAAGGGATTGACCAGGGGGGCTCCGGCCTTGTGGGCGTCGGCCACCTTCTGGTTGTAGCCCGACAGGTTGCGCACGCCCAGCGCGGACATGAGGCGGTAGCGCCGATCCATTTCGGCCACGCACCAGTTGAGGGCGTTGGCCGCATGTTTCATGTCCGTGACCACCGGCGCGAGCAGGTGGGGAATGCCCTCGTACACCGACAGCTCCAGCATCTTGGGATCCACCAGGATGAGCCGCACCCGCGAGGGATCGGATTTGTAGAGCAGCGACAGGATCATGGCGTTGATCGCCACCGATTTGCCCGAACCGGTGGTTCCCGCCACCAGCACGTGGGGCATCTTGGCCAGATCGGCCACGACCGGCTTGCCGGTGATGTCCTTGCCCATGGCGATGGTCAGCGCCGAGGGCATGTCGTTGTACACCTGGGAGCTCAGGATCTCCGACAGCCGGATGATCTGGCGTTTCGGGTTGGGCAGCTCCAGGCCCATGCAGCTCTTGCCCGGGATGGTCTCCACGACCCGGATGCTCACCACCGACAGGGCGCGGGCCAGGTCCTTGACCAAGTTGGTGATCTGGCTGCCCTTCACGCCCGTGGCGGGCTCGATTTCGTAGCGGGTGATCACCGGCCCCGGATAGGCCGCCACCACCTTCACCTCGACGCCGAACTCCAGGAGCTTGCGCTCGATGAGACGGGAAGTGAATTCCAGGGTCTCCGCCGACAGCACCTCCAGGTTGGCATCGGCCGCATCCAGCAGGTGCAGGGGCGGCAGCCCCGTGTCCGGCAGGTGCTCGAACAGGGGCACCTGCTTCTCTTTCTCCACGCGCTTGGACTTCGGGATGTCCACCACGGGAGGCTCGATGTGGATGGGACGGTGCTCGTCCAGGGTCTTTTTCAGCTCCTGCACCGTCTCCTCGCGTGCGCTGGTGGCCTGGGCGCCGGCCTTGCGGTCACGCCAGTTGTCGATGCGGCTGCGCACGAACAGGTACACCCATTCCACGCCCAGCCCGATGCGCTCCATGATGGCAAGCCAGGAAGCCCCCGTGAACAGGCTGAACCCCACGCCGAACAGGGCAAGCAGAAACAGGGTGGCGCCGGTGAACCCGAAGGCCTTGGCCAGCATGTCGCCGATCACCGCGCCGGCGATGCCACCCGGCGCATCGGGCAGGGTGAAGTCCACATGATGGAGCCGCAACCGCTCCAGCGCGGCACTGGCCAGGAGCAGCACGGAAAAGCCCGCCCCCACCACGAAGAAGGGCCGCCGCTCCGACAGGCCCACGCGCTCCAGGCGTTTGTAGCCCCAGCCCACCAGATAGGCGGTGAACACCAGGAACCAGTGGGCCGAGAACCCGAACACGTGCAGCAGCAGGTCCGCCAGCCAGGCGCCGAAGGCCCCACCCCAGTTGTGCACCGTGGCCTCCGTGGCCCGGTGGGACCAGCCCGGATCGCCCGGATGATAGGTGAGCAGGATGAGCGCGAGATAACCGGCCACCGCCACGCTCACGAGCCAGCCAGCCTCCCGCAGCATGGGCACCAGCCGAGGATGGGCGGCGGCGGAGGTGGGCGGGGCCTTCTTGCGATCGGTCAGGGACATGGAGCCGGTTGCTGGGAAAGTGCTTCATTATCCCAGATTTTCCCGGGGAAGGCCGCCTTTCGGGCGGCGGGCCGTTGCGGCAGCGGCTTGCGCCCTCGGCGGCGGGGCCCACGCCGGCGCGCCGCCCGTTGCCGCCGCCTATTGCTGATAGAATCCCAGCTTTTTCGGTAGTCTAACCAGGAGGATTCCGATGTCCACCAAGCACTGCTCGCTGCTCATCCTCGGCTCCGGGCCGGCCGGCTACACCGCCGCCATCTACGCGGCGCGCGCCAATCTCAAGCCGGTTCTCATCACCGGTCTCAACCAGGGGGGCCAGCTGATGACCACGACGGAAGTGGACAACTGGCCAGGCGACGTGAACGGCGTGCTGGGCCCCGATCTCATGCAGCGGCTGCAGCAGCACGCGGAGCGTTTCGACACCGAGATCATCTTCGACCACATCCATACCGCGAAGCTCACGGAGCGCCCCTTCACCCTGGTGGGTGATTCCGGCACCTACACCTGCGATGCCCTGATCATCGCCACCGGCGCCTCGGCCAAATACCTGGGCCTGCCCTCGGAACAGGCGTTCATGGGCAAAGGCGTGTCCGGCTGCGCCACCTGCGACGGCTTCTTCTACAAGGGCCAGCGGGTGGCCGTGGTGGGCGGCGGCAACACCGCCGTGGAGGAGGCGCTGTATCTGGCCAACATCGCCAGCCACGTGACGGTCATCCACCGCCGCGACAGCTTCCGCGCCGAAAAGATCATGGTGGACAAGCTCATGCAGCGGGTGCAGGAGGGCCAGATCACCCTGGAGCTGGACAGCGAGGTGGACGAGGTGCTGGGTGACAAGAGCGGCGTGACCGGCGTGCGCATCCGGCGCAAGGACGGCAGCACCAAGGAGATCCCGGTCTCGGGCGTGTTCATCGCCATCGGCCACAAGCCCAACACCGACATCTTCGTGGGCCAGCTGGAGATGGAAAACGGCTACATCGTCACCCGCGGGGGACGCGAGGGCAACGCCACGGCCACCAGCATCCCGGGGGTGTTCGCCGCCGGAGACGTGCAGGACCACGTGTACCGGCAGGCCATCACCAGCGCGGGCTCCGGCTGCATGGCGGCGCTGGATGCCGAGCGCTACCTCGACAACCTGAAGTGAGATGAACCGCAAGCCCGGCCACCCTGCGCCCGTCCCCACGCTCGCGCCGGGGGACGTGGCCGCGTTCCGGGCGGCCGTGGCCGACGTGCGCCCGCTGCCCGCAGCCAACCGGATCGAGCCGCCCCGCCCGCGCGTGCGGCCCGTGCCACGCCAGCGCATCGCGGATGAGCGCCGCGTGATCGCCGATCTCCTGTCCGACACCGTGCCCTGGGAGGATGCGGAAACCGGCGAGGATCTGCGCTATGTCCGCCCCGGCCTGTCCCATCAGGTGCTGCGCCGGCTGCGGCGCGGACACTGGGTGATCGGCGGCGAGCTGGATCTGCACGGGCTGACCCGGGATGAGGCGCGGATGCGCCTTGCGGAATTCCTGCACGCATGCGGCAAGCGGGGCATCCGCTGCGTGCGCATCATCCATGGCAAGGGACTGGGATCGAAGAACCGTGAGCCCGTCCTGAAACAGAAGGTGCGTGCGTGGCTCATGCAGCGGGAGGACGTGCTGGCCTTCGTGCAGGCGCGACCCTGCGACGGCGGCGGCGGCGCGGTGATCGTGATGCTGAGGTCTGGTCTTCGGACATAAGCCTCGCTTAAGCCGTGCTCGCCATCATTTCTGCTTTCTCCTGACCCACCTGGAAACGACCTTCCATGCCCTTGTTCCGGCGCCGGCTCCACTGGCTGTTGCTGATCCTCTTCACCGCCGTCTGGTTCGCCAACATCGATTACCGCCATCTGGTGCGGCCCGACGAGGGCCGCTACGCGGAAATACCCCGGGAGATGGTCCAGTCCGGCGACTGGATCACGCCGCGCCTCAACGGCATCAAATATTTCGAGAAGCCGCCGCTGCAGTACTGGGCCACGGCGGCCGCCTACGAAGCCTTTGGCGAACACGAGTGGACGGCGCGCCTGTGGACGGCACTCACCGGCTGGCTGGGCGTGCTGCTGGTCTTCTTCGTCGGGCGCCGGCTGTTCGGCGAGAAGGCGGGTCTGTCGGCCGCCCTGGTGTTGGGTGGCAGCCTGTACTACGTCCTGGCCGGGCACTTCAATTCCCTCGACATGGGCATGAGCTTCTTCATGAGCCTCACCCTGTCGGGATTCCTGCTGGCACAAACCACCAGCGACCCCCGCTCCACCCGCAACTGGATGCTGGTCGCGTGGGCGGCCGCGGCCCTCGCGGTGCTCAGCAAGGGGCTCATCGGCCTCGTGCTGCCGGGGGCCGTGCTCGTGGCCTACAGCCTGCTCAGCCGGGATTTCAGCGCCTGGCGCAGGCTGCATCTGCTGCCCGGCCTGGCCGTGTTCCTGCTGCTGGCGGCGCCGTGGTTCGTGGCCGTGTCCCTGGCCAATCCGGAGTTTGCGCGCTTCTTTTTCATCCACGAACATTTCGAGCGCTTCCTGACCAAGGTGCACGGGCGCTATCACCCCTGGTATTACTTCGTTCCGCTGCTGCTGGGTGGCATCGTGCCCTGGACGATCGCCCTCTTCCCGGCGCTGGCGCGCGCCTGGTCGGCCGAGCGCGGCCAGACCGGTTTCCGCCCACGGCTGTTCCTTCTGCTGTGGGCGGTGGTCATCTTCACCTTCTTCAGCGCCTCCGACTCCAAGCTGCCCGGCTACATCCTGCCCATCTTTCCCGCCCTGGCCCTGCTGATCGGCGACGACCTGAGCCGCTCTAGCCTGCGCGCCCTCACCCGTCAGGCGGTCGCCACGGGCCTGCTCGGGCTTGGGGTCATCGTCGCCGCCACCGTGGGTTTCGAGCGCTACGCGGCCGATTCACCCGCCCTCTACGGGCGGTATGGCCTGTGGCTGGCCATGGCCGCGACGGTGTTCCTGGTCGGCGTGGTCGTGGCGGCCGCCGCGGCCCGGCGGGGCCGCCGCATGGCCGCGGTCCTTGGTCTGGCGGCCACGGGACTGCTGTCCTCGCAGCTCATCGTCACCGGCCATGAATCCCTCGCCCCGCTGAATTCGGGTTATGATTTCGCGCGCGCGCTGCAGCCGCATCTGCGGCCCGACACCCGCCTCTATTGCGTGGACATGTACGATCAGACCCTGCCCTTCTACCTGAAACGCACCTGCACCCTGGTGGGCTACGAAGACGAGATGGGCTTCGGGTTGCGCCAAGAGCCATGGCTGCGTGGCCCGGACGAGGCGAGCTTCTTGGCGCGGTTCGGACAAAAGCCCCAGGCCATCGCCCTGCTGTCGCGGGACAAATACCGGCAGCTGAAGGCGGCGGGCTTGCGCCATCGCCTGGTGGCCGAAGGCGAGGAGCACGTGGCCATCGCCCCGCCTGGGGACGGACCGTGACATGAACGCCGTCTCCGCCAGCCTGATCTTCGCCGGCGTATTCCTGAATGCCGTCGCCCAGCTTCTGCTCAAGGCCGGAACCAATGCGGTGGGGCATTTCCACTTCACCCTCGAGAACCTGGTGCCAGTGGGCTTGAGGCTCGCCACCCAGCCCTTCATCGTCGGCGGCATGGTCTGCTACGCCATCAGCCTGGTGGTCTGGATCATGGCCCTGTCGCGGGTGGAAGTGAGCATCGCCTACCCCATGCTGTCGGTGGGCTATGTGCTCAACGCCATCGCCGCCTGGTATTTCTTCGGGGAGGCGGTCACACCGATGCGTCTGGCCGGCATCGGCATCATCATTCTCGGCGTGTACGTCGTCGCCCGCTCCTGATGGACTTCCTTCCCTTCACCCGACCGAGCATCGACGAGGACACCATCGCCGCCGTGGGCGAGGTGCTGCGCTCCGGGTGGCTCACCACCGGTCCCCGCTGCGCTGAATTCGAGCAGCGCCTGTCCGCCCTCTGCGGCGGGCGCCCGGTGCGGGTGTTCAGTTCCGGCACGGCGGCGCTGGAGGTGGCGTTGCGCCTGGCGGGCATCGGTCCGGGCGATGAGGTGGTCACCACGCCGCTGTCCTGGGTGGCCACCGCCAACGTCATCCTCACGGTGGGCGCGCGGCCGGTGTTCGTGGACATCGATCCCGACACGCGCAACATCGATCTTTCCCGCGTCGAGCAGGCGATCACCCCCGCCACCCGCGCCATCCTGCCGGTGGACCTGGCGGGCCTGCCCGTGGACCGCGACCGCTTGTATGCCCTCGCCGCACGCCACGGCCTGCGCGTCATCGAGGATGCCGCCCAGTCCTTCGGCGCCAACTGGCGTGGCCGGCCCATCGGCAGCGAAGGCGATTTCGTCGCCTTCAGCTTCCATGCCAACAAGAACATCACCACCGGCGAAGGCGGCGCCCTGGTGCTGCCCGACGGCGAACTCGCGGCGCTGGCCGAACGCCTGCGGCTGCAGGGTGTGGTGCGCCATCCCGATGGGGAGATGAGCGTGGACGTGCTGGGCGGCAAGTCGAATCTGACGGACATCGCCGCTGCCATCGGCCTGGGCCAGCTCAGGCATCTGGAGTCCTTCACCGCCCGCCGCCGCGCCCTCGCCCGGCGCTATTTCGAACGGCTGGATCCCGCGCTCGGGCTCGGCCTGCCGCCGGCGGATTTCGCCCAGAGCAACTGGCACATGTTCCAGGTGCTGCTGCCCCTGGAGCGCATGCGCGTATCCCGCGGCGAATTCATCGGCGCCATGAAGGCCCGTGGCATCGGCATCGGCGTGCACTACCCGGCCATCCACCGCTTCGGCCTGTATCGCGCTCTGGGCTGGCGCGAAGGGGATTTCCCGGTGGCGGAGCGGGTGGGCGCATCCATCGTCACCCTGCCGCTGTTTCCCGCCATGACCGAGGCGGACGTGGACCGGGTGTGTTCGGCCATGGCCGAGGTTCTGACCGACGCACTGAAATGAATCAACCGGAAATCTCCGTCGTCATCCCCGTGTACAACGAAGAGGCGGGACTGCCCGCCCTGTTCGCCCGACTGTATCCGGCACTGGATGCCCTGGGCCGCAGCTATGAGGTCATCTTCGTCAACGACGGCAGCCGTGACCGCTCCGCAGCCCTGCTGCGGGAGCAGTTCGAGCGCCGGCCGGACGTGACGCGGGTGATCCTCCTCAACGGCAATTTCGGCCAGCACCTCGCCATCATGGCCGGCTTCGAGCACTGCCGCGGGGCGAAGGTCGTGACCCTGGATGCCGACCTGCAGAATCCGCCCGAGGAGATCGGCAAGCTCCTGGAGAAAATGGACCAGGGCTACGACTACGTGGGCTCCATCCGCCGCCAGCGGCGCGACAGCGCCTGGCGTCGCTGGGCATCCCGCGCCATGAACCGGCTGCGGGAGCGCATCACCCACGTCAGGATGACCGACCAGGGATGCATGCTGCGCGCCTACGGCCGCAACGTCATCGATGCCATCAACCGTACCTCGGAGGTGAACACCTTCATTCCGGCGCTTGCCTACACCTTCGCCAGCAACCCCACCGAGGTGGTGGTGGAACACGAGGAGCGCGCCGCGGGCCAGTCGAAATATTCCCTGTACAAGCTGGTCCGGCTCAATTTCGACCTGATGACCGCCTTTTCCATCGTGCCGCTGCAGATGTTCTCCCTGGCAGGCATCGCCGTTTCGCTGCTGTCCGCGGCGTTCTTCGTGTTCCTGGTGGTAAGGCGGCTGATCGTGGGACCCGAGGCCGAGGGGCTGTTCACGCTGTTCGCCATCCTGTTCTTTCTGATCGGCATCGCCCTGTTCGGCATCGGACTCCTGGGTGAATACGTGGGCCGCATCTACCAACAGGTGCGCACCCGCCCCCGCTACGTGATCCAGGCGGTATGGGAAAAGAGCACGGCATGACCGACGCCGTCGTGTTCGCCTATCACGACGTGGGCGTGCGCTGCCTGTCGGTGCTGCTCGCCCATGGGGTGCGCGTGCCGCTGGTGGTCACCCACGAGGACGATCCACGGGAAAACGTCTGGTTCGGCAGCGTGGCCCGGCTGGCGGCCGATTACGACCTTCCCGTGATCACCCCCGCCGACCCCAATGTCGAGGAGGTGGTGGGGCGCATCTGCGCCCTGGCGCCGGATTTTCTGTTCTCGTTCTATTACCGCCAGCTGCTCGGGCCGGACCTGCTGGCGATCCCGCGCCGGGGTGCCCTCAACATGCACGGCTCGCTGCTGCCCAAATACCGCGGCCGCGTGCCCATCAACTGGGCCATCCTCCATGGGGAAACCGTCACCGGCGCTTCCCTGCACTACATGACGGCCAAACCCGATGCGGGGGATCTGGTGGACCAGCAGGCCGTGCCCATCCTGCCCGACGACACCGCGCTGGACGTGTTCAGGAAGGTCACCTGCGCCGCCGAGCTGGTGCTGCACCGGAGCCTGCCGGCACTGCTGGAAGGGCGGGCGCCGCGCATTCCACTCGACCTGGCGGCGGGCTCCTACTTCGGGGGCCGCCGCCCCGAGGACGGCCGCATCGACTGGAACCGTCCTGCGCGGGACATCCACAACCTGGTC
>JBBINK010000048.1:6007-13745 GCA_037443925.1 Betaproteobacteria bacterium | reverse complement strand
GCGCAGATCGGTGGAAAAGCCGGTGGCGGGCCGGGCGCGTCCGAACACCTTGCCCGCGCCGTCGTAACGACCACCCTGGGCCACGGCCCGGGCACAGCCCTGCACGTAGGCCGCGAACACCATGCCGCTGTGGTAATGGTAGCCGCGCAGCTCGGCCAGGTCGAAGTGGATGGGCACCCCCGCGTCCCGCAGCTCGTCCGCCAGGGTCTGCAGGGCATCCAGGGCGGCCCCGATCTCGGGATAGGCGGGCAGGTGGCGCGCGGCCTCCTCCAGGACAGCCCGTTCCCCGTAGAGATTGGGCAGGACCAGGATCCCGCGGGCGATCTCCCCGGGCAGGTCCCGCACCCGCTCCCTCAGGGTCGGCACGTCCTTGGCCTGCAGGGCCTGGAACAGGTCCGCCTCCTGCACCGCGTCCAGGCCAGCGCGCTGCGCCAGTGCGCGGAATATGCCCACGTGTCCCAGGGCCAGATGCACCCCCTCGAGCCCCAGCCTGGCCAGCAGGTCGAGCATCAGGCGCTGGATCTCCAGGTCCGCCTCCAGGCCCGCGTGGCCGAACAGTTCCGCCCCCACCTGGAAGGGCTCGCGGCTGGCGTCCACGGAGGCGGGGCGGGTGTGGAGCACGCTGCCCGCGTAGCACAGGCGAGTGACGCCCTGGCGGTTGAGCAGATGGGCGTCGATGCGGGCCACCTGCGGCGTGATGTCGGCGCGCAGCCCCATGGGCCGGCCGCTGAGCTGGTCCACCAGGGTGAAGGTGTCCAGCTGCATGTCGCGGCCGGTGCCCGTGAGCAGCGATTCCAGATATTCGATCAGCGGAGGACGGACCAGCTCGTAGCCCTGGACCGCGAACAGGTCCAAGGCGGACCTGCGCATCTGCTCCAGCCGCCAGGCCTCCGGCGGCAGGACGTCCTCGATGTTTTCGGGAAGCAGCCAAAGGTGCATGGCGTCAACCCGCAAGCAGGGTGATCGCCAGGCCGACCACCATGGAGATCAGCCCCACGAAGCGGAGCTGGCCGTCGCTCAGGCTGGTGAGGCGGCGGAACGCATCACGCCACAGCGCCGGCGCGGCGAAGGGCAGCACGCCCTCCAGCACCAGCATCAGCCCCAAGGCCATGAGCAGGCTCACCCCCATGGCCTACTTGCCACCCCGGCCGGGGTTCTTGAAGTACTTGAAGAATTCGGAATTGGGATCGAGCACCAGGACGTCGCTGCGATGCTTGAAGCTCTCCTTGTAGGCGTCCAGGCTGCGATAGAAGGCATAGAACTCCGGGTTGAGGGAATAGGCCTGGGCGTAGATGGCAGCCGCCTTGGCATCCCCCTCGCCCTTGATGCGCTGGGCTTCCCGGTAGGCTTCCGAAATGATGATCTGGCGCTGCTTGTCGGCGTCCGCCTGGATCTTCTCCCGTTCCGCCGCACCCGTGGAGCGGCGCTCATTGGCCACCCGCACCCGCTCCTGGCGCATCTGCTCGTACACCGAATCCGCCACCTTCTCGGAATAGTCCACGCGCTTGAGGCGCACGTCCACCACCTGGATGCCCAGGGCCCGGGCCTCGCGGTCCACGTTGGCGCGCAGGCTTTCCATCACCTCCTCGCGCTGGCCGGACACCACGTCGTCCACGGTGCGTTTGTTGAACTCCGCGCGCAGCCCGTCCCGCACCAGCTGCAGCAGGCGCGCCTCGGCGCTGCGTTCGTCGGCCCGCACGCTGACGTAGTACCGCTTGGGATCGTCCACCCGCCATTTCACGAAGGAATCCACCAACATGTTGATCTTTTCCGACGTGATGATCAGGTCCGATTCCGGCGTGTCCAGGGTGCGCACGCGGCGGTCCACGTAGATGACGTTCTGGACGAGGGGTGCCTTGACGTACAGGCCGGGCTGGGTCTTGACCGAGACGATCTCACCGAGTTGCAGCACCAGCGCATCCTGGCGCTGATCCACGGTGAACAGGGTGAAGTTTATCAGGACCAGCGCCACCAGCGCGATCACGAGCAGCGAAGCCAGGTTGCGTCGCATCAGCGTCCCTCCCGGTTGCGCAGCAGCTCACGCATGCGTGCCTCGTCGGCCGTGGCCGGCCGGCTCGGCTCGGCCACCGGCGCCTTCGGGGCCGCTGCCGCAGCCGGAGGCGGTTCGGCCGTGCTTTGCTGCATGATCTTATCCAGGGGCAGGTAGAGGAGATTGCTGCCGGACTTCTGGTCCACCAGCACCTTGGTGGTGTTGGAGAAGATCTGCTGCATGGCATCCAGATACAGACGGTCGCGGGTCACACCCGGAGCCTTGTTGTATTCAGCCACCAGCGCGCGGAAGCGGGCGGCATCACCCTCGGCGTTGGCGATCACGCTCTGGCGGTAGCCCTCCGCTTCCTGCAGCAGGCGTGCCGCGGTGCCCTTGGCCTTGGGGATCACGTCGTTGGCATAGGCCTCGCCTTCGCTGCGCATGCGCTTGCGGTCCTGGTCGGCGCGGTTGGCATCATCGAACGCGGCCTGCACCTGTTCCGGCGGCTGGACCTGGCTGATGGTCACGTTCTGGACCGCGATGCCCGACTGGTAGCGGTCCAGCATCTGCTGGATCAGCTCGCCCGCCTTGTTGGCCACCTGGGTGCTCTCGTACAGCACGGCGTCGATCTTGGTCTTGCCCACCACCTCGCGCATGGCGCTCTCCGCGATCTGCCGCACGTAGGCCTGGTCATCGCCGATGTAGTTCTTGAACAGGAATTTCTGGGGGTCGATCACCCGGTACTGGACCGCGAATAGGACGTTGACGATGCTCTTGTCGCCCGTGAGCATCGTGGCTTCATGGGCCTGCTTGTTCTGCACGTTCTGCCGATAGCCGATCTCGGTGATGCGATTGCCCTCCACGTCCACGATCTCGACCGTCTCGATCGGATAGGGCAGATGCCAGCGCGGGCCGGGCATGGTGAGTTCGGAGAACTTGCCAAAGCGCAGGACCACGCCCCGCTCCCGGGCATTGACGATGTAAAAGCCGCTGCCAAGCCAGATGAGCAGGATCAGTCCGAGGACGAGGAACGCCGGATTGAACGGCGGTCGGCCCTGTCCGGCCGGAGGCTGGGCCGCCCCCTTGCCGCCAAACATGCGATTGAGCCTGGCGTTGAAGTTGCGCCATAGCTCGTCCAGGTCCGGGGGACCGCCACTCGATTTTCTGCCCCAATCGGGATCATTCCACGCCATGCGGGTTCCAATGCAGATTGCTGAGGGATGGGGTGCGGGGAGATTACACGACCGCCTCGGCCCGGCCCTCGCTCCGGGCGGCGGATGCGGCCTCGGCCAGGGCGAGACGCAGCTCGCCCAACCCCTCCCCGGTGTGGGCGCTAAGCCAAACGCGCGAAATCTTACCACAGTCGTCGCGTTCGAGGCCGGGCGGGGTGCCGCGCTGGTCGATCTTGTTGTACACGAGGATCTGGGGAATGTGCTGGGCGCCGATCTCCGCCAGCACCTGGTTGACCTGGGCGATCTGCTCCTCGCGAACCGGACTGGCAGCGTCCACCACGTGCAGCAGCAGGTCGGCTTGCGCCGCCTCTTCCAGCGTCGCCCGGAAGGCCTCGATCAGGCTGTGGGGCAGGCGCTTGATGAAGCCCACCGTGTCCGACAGCACGATTTGTCCCGCCCCGGGCACGAACAGCCGGCGCGAGGTGGTGTCCAGGGTCGCGAACAGCTGGTCCGCCGCGTAGGTCTGGGCATGGGTCATGCGATTGAACAGGGTGGACTTGCCGGCGTTGGTGTAGCCCACCAAAGACACCGAGAAGACCTCGCGCCGGCCGCGGGCCCGGCGCTGGGTCTGGCGCTGGCGTGCGAGCCTGGCCAGGCGCTCGCGCAGGAGCTTCACCCGCTTGGCCAGCAGCCTGCGGTCGGTCTCCAGCTGGGTTTCCCCGGGGCCCCGCAGCCCGATGCCGCCCTTCTGCCGTTCCAGGTGGGTCCAGCCGCGCACCAGGCGCGTCGAAAGGTGCTCGAGCTGGGCGAGCTCCACCTGGAGCTTGCCTTCGTGGGACTGCGCCCGCTGGGCGAAGATGTCGAGGATGAGACTGGTGCGGTCGATGACGCGGCACTTGAGCCGCTCCTCGAGATTGCGCTGCTGGCCCGGCGTGAGCTCGTGGTTGAAGATGACCAGGTCGGCGCCCGTGTCCGCGATCCGTCCGGCGATCTCGTCCACCTTGCCACTGCCGGCAAAGAGGGCGGCGTCCGGCCGGCTGCGACGCCCGGTCACCAGCGCCAGGGGCAATGCCTGGGCGCTTTCCGCGAGCCGGCGCAGCTCCTGCCGGCTTTCTTCTTCATCGGGTTCCCCGAAATCGAGGCTGACCAGCACCGCCCGGTTGACGGGCGCGGGGGTGTTTCCTGAGCCCGACGCCATGCCCTCAGGCGTCGGGGGCATCACTGGAGATGTGCACCGGACGCGTGGGGACGACGGTGGAAATCGCGTGCTTGTAAACCATCTGCGTCACGGTGTTCTTCAGCAGCACCACGTACTGGTCGAAGGATTCGACCTGTCCCTGGAGCTTGATGCCGTTCACGAGGTAGATCGAGACGGGGATATGCTCTTTGCGTAGCGTGTTCAGAAACGGGTCTTGTAACAATTGCCCTTTGCCGCTCATGGCTTCTCCAATGTTTTCTGGTTTCTTGATTTGGTCTCCGGAAACCCTGGCCTGCGAATGCGCGTCCCGGGAACCCCCCGACCGTCACATGATAGAACAAATGCCGGCGCTTGCCTAAAAATTGGGCCGCCGACCCGGACTTCAAGCGCTTCTATGACGCGGCGCCCCGGCGCGAGTTCCCGGGCCCGCGTGCCGTGGCGAGAGGCGGCGGCTCAGTCGCGCCCGAATGTTTTCTTGAGATAGCGCCGGTGGCGCCGCTTCTTCGCCTCCTGGCGCCGGGTCAGGGGCGGGGGTTTCTTCTCCGCGTAGGGGTTGTGGCCCTGCCGGAACTCGATGCGCAGGGGCGTGCCCTTGAGCTCGAAGGCTTCACGGAAGGTGTTTTCCAGGTAACGCCGGTAACTGTCCGGAATGCCCGCCAGGTGCGTGCCATGGATCACGATGACGGGAGGATTGGTGCCTCCCTGGTGCGCGTAACGCAGCTTGGGCCGGAACTGGCCGGACCGGGGCGGGGCATGGGCGAGCACGGCCTCCTGGAGCACGCGCGTCACCCGCGGCGTGGGCAGCTTGGCCATGGCCGCGGCGTAGGCCTCGTCGATGGATTTGAACAGGGCCGCCAGCCCCGTCCCCTCGAGGGCGGAAATGTAGTGCACGCGGGCGAAGGACAGGAAGGCGAGCCGATGGGCGATCTCGCGCTTGACCCGATCCCGTTGGTAGGCGTCCAGCCCATCCCACTTGTTCACCGCCACCACCAGCGCCTTGCCCGCCTCGAGCACGAACCCGGCCAGGTGCGCGTCCTGATCGGAGATGTCCAGCCGGGCGTCCAGCACGAGCACCACCACGTTGGCATCCTCGATGGCCTGCAGAGTCTTGATCACGGAGAATTTCTCGATCGCCTCGAAGACCTTGCCGCGACGCCGCACGCCGGCGGTGTCGATCAGGGTGTAGTGCCGACCGTCACGGCTGAAGTCCACGTAGATGCTGTCGCGCGTGGTGCCGGGCTGATCGAAGGCGATCACCCTCTCCTCGCCCAGCAGGCTGTTGAGCAGGGTGGACTTGCCCACGTTGGGCCGCCCGATGATGGCGATTCTCGGGTGGTCGGGTTGGGGCTCCTCGGCCTCTTCCGGCAGGGGCTCGAGCACGATGTCCATGAGTTCCTGCACGCCATCGCCGTGACTCGCGGAAATGGGCAGCGGCTCGCCGAGCCCCAGTTCATGGAATTCCGCCGCCACCACCGCGCGGTCCATGCCCTCGGCCTTGTTCACCGCGAGATAGACGGGTCGTCCGGAACGGCGCAGCGTCTGGGCGATGACCTTGTCCTGGGCCGTCAGGCCCTGGCGCGCGTCCACCAGGAAAACGATGGCATCGGCCTCGTCCACGGCCAGCAGGGTCTGGCGGGCCATCTCGTGCAGGATGCCGTCCTTGGCCACCGGCTCGAATCCGCCGGTGTCCACCACCAGATAGGGTTTGCCCCCGACCCGGCCATGGCCGTAGTGGCGGTCCCGCGGCAGTCCGGGCCAATCCGCCACCAGCGCCGCCCGGGACCGGGTGAGCCGGTTGAACAGCGTGGACTTGCCGACGTTGGGACGCCCGACGAGGACGATCGTGGGTTTCATGGGCGGGACAAGATCAGGCGCTCAGTCCAGGCCGAGCAGGAACAGCCCGCCCTTGAGGGTCTGGACCACGACTCCCTGGGCCGTGACCTGGGGCGCGACACGGATGGGGCTGCCGTCGGTCGCGACCCGCGCGGCGAAACGCCCGTCCTCCCGGGACAGGAAATGCACCTGGCCCTGGAGGTCGCCCACCACCACATAGCCCCGGTAGACGGCGGGCGTGGAGGGCTGACGGAAGGCGAGCTTGTCCTGTTTCCACAGGGAGGCGCCGCTACCCTTGTCCAGGGCGTGGATCGCGCCCCTCGCCTCGGACACGTACAGGTTGCGGGCATCGAGGGCGATGCCGCTGAAACTGGACAGATCGCGCCCCCACACCGGGTTGCCCGTGTCCAGCTCGAAACAGGCGACCCGCCCCTGGTAGGCGGCGGCGCACACCAGCCGGTCATCCGCCACCGGATTGCTGGTGACATCGGCGATGCGTTCCAGCTCGCTGGCGCCCCGTGGCTGCGCCACCGAGGTCTCCCAGATCACATTGCCGCTGGCGCCATCCAGGGCCACCAGCTTGCCGCCGCCGAAGCCGGCGAACACGCCGTTGCGGCTGAACAGGATGCCGGCCGCGCTGCGCACGGTGAGCGCCGGAACGGCCCGCTGGTAGAACCATTTCGGCTTGCCGTCGGTGGCATCGAGGGCATGGATGCGCCCGTCGCCCGAGCGCACGTAAACGGTGTCGGCCGTGACCACGGGCGCGGCCAGCACCTCGCTGGAGACGCGGGCACGCCACAGGGCCTTGCCCTCATGGTCGAAGGCGGCCACGCTGCCCTTGGGGCCGGCCACCACGACCAGGCGCGCACCCACGCCCACGCCGCCGGAGAGCCGCTCCCCCGTGTCGATCCGCCATGCTTCCCGCCCGGCCGGCAGGTCGAACCGGGCCAGCCGTCCATCGGCCCCGGCCGCGAACAGCCGGTCCTGCCATACGGCCGGTGTGAACACGGCGTTGCCGGCCTCGCCCACACTCATCCTGGCCACGACCCGCACCGGCACGCTGGGCTCGAAGGCCACGAGGGGCGCCGGGGCATCACGGCGCGAGGAGGTGCCGAACCAGTCGTCCCACCACTCGCCCACGGTGGCGCAGCCGGCCGTGGCCAGCACCAGTCCGGCGCACACCGCGCCGATCAGGCCTCTTGCGCTCATCCGCGGCTCTCCAGCGCGTCCAGCTTGATCTCCAGCAGGGCGCGCGCCGGCCCCTCCTGGGGCAGGCGTTCCAGGGCGGCGCGGTATGCCGCGCGCGCGGCCGCGGTCTTGCCCTGGGCGGCCAGCACGTCGCCCTTGCGCTCGCTGTAGAGCGCCTCGAAGGCGGGATCGTGCTCGGCCTCAAGCTGATGCAGGGCGGCGTCGTACTGCTTCTCGTCCAGAAGCAGCGCGGCCAGCCCCAGGCGGGCAAGGTCGCGGCTTCGGCCATCCCGCGCATGGTCGATCACCCACTGGAGCTGGCTCTTGGCGCTCTTGAGGTCGCCCCCGCGGGCATTG
>JBBINK010000048.1:0-5936 GCA_037443925.1 Betaproteobacteria bacterium | reverse complement strand
GAGCTCGCCGGCGGCGGCGCGCACCTTCTTCACGTCGCCCGCGGCGAAGGCCTGGGCCAACGCCTGATACAGCTGGGCCGCCTCCAGGCGCTGGCGCTGCTCGTAGGCGCTCCAGCCGCGATAGCCGGCCACCCCCAGCACGAACAGGATCACCGCCACGGTCACCTTGGTGCCGTGGGCCTTCCACCACGCTTTCAGCGCGTCCAGCTGTTCCTGCTCCTCGAGATCCAGTGCCATGTCCTTGCTCTTCCCCCTCGTCCATCAGGCCGTCATGCCCGGCGCACCAGATCGGGCAGTTCCTCCAGGCTGACTTGCACCTGTTCTGCCGCTTCGCGCAGGGCCTTGAGACTCACCACCGACCGCTTCATCTCGTCCTCGCCGAGGATCACGGCGAAGCGCGCGCCGGAGGCATCCGCTTTCTTCATCTGGGATTTGAAGCTGCCGCCGCCGCAGTGGAGCACCACCTTGATGCCCGCATCCCGCAGGCTTTCGGCCACGCGGATGGCATAGCGCTCCACGCCGCTGCCCGCGTGCACCACGAAGACGTCGGGAACCGGCGCTTCCACACGCCGGCCCTGTTCGGCGCACAAGGCCAGCACGCGCTCCACGCCCAGGGCAAAGCCGCAGGCGGGGGTGGGCTTGCCCCCCAGCTGTTCCACCAGGCCATCGTAGCGGCCGCCGGCACAGACCGTACCCTGGGCGCCGAGCCGGTCGGTCACCCATTCGAACACCGTGAAGTTGTAGTAGTCCAGCCCCCGCACCAGGCGCGGGTTGATCACGAAGGACACGCCCGCATCCCGCAGCAGGGCCTGCACCCCTTCGAAATGACGCAGGGAGACCTCGTCCAGATCGTCCAGCAACTTGGGCGCCGCCGCCACCAGCTCCTGCATGGCCGGATTCTTGGTATCCAGGATGCGCAGGGGGTTGGTATGGAGCCGCCGGCGGGCGTCCTCGTCCAGCTCCGCCTGGTGACGCTCGAAGTAATGGATCAGGCGCGCCCGGTGGCGGGCCCGGTCCTCCGCCGTACCGAGGGTGTTGATCTGCAGCTCGATGCCCTCCAGGCCCAGGCGTCGCCACAGGCGCTGACCCATGAGGATGTGTTCCACGTCCACGTCGGGCCCCGGGTAGCCGAGGGCCTCCACGCCGACCTGATGAAACTGGCGGTAGCGGCCCCGCTGGGGGCGCTCGTGGCGAAACATGGGGCCCATGTAATAGAGGCGCTGGGGCTGGATGAGCAGGCCATGCTGGAGGGCGGCGCGCACGCAGGCGGCCGTCCCTTCCGGACGCAGCGTGAGGCTTTCACCGTTGAGCGCGTCCTCGAAGGTGTACATCTCCTTCTCGACGATGTCGGTGACCGCACCGATGGCCCGGGTGAACAGCGCCGTATGCTCCACGATGGGCGTGCGGATGCCCCGGTAGCCATAGGAAGCCAGCCAGTCCCGCACCGTGTCTTCGAAGGATTCCCAGGTGTGCACGTCCTGGGGCAGGATGTCGTTCATCCCGCGGACGGCTTGTAGGGTGCCTGCCATTTCGGGTCGCGTTCTCGGAAAAACGGGCAATTTTACCCTACGGCCATGCCCTGAACCACCCCGCGCCCTGCAAGGGGCGAATGGGCTGCGGGATCACGGCCGGACATCGTCAAGGCCGGCCAGGGGTGTGCTCCGCGCCCACCCGGTGGCTTTCCGGTCCCGGCCTAAAGCGCACCTCCCCGGGCCGGGCCGGACAGCCGGCGAGCCCTGGGTTGTGTTCTGGCTGCCGCCGCGTTCGCCTTGCACCGCTCGCGCCGACGCGCCGGCCCCCTCTTCAGGCGGCCGCCGAGCGGGGCGCGGACAGCGCCGCCAGCACGCCGTCCCAGAAACGGATGCGCGCCATCAGGGCCGCCCGCGCCGCCTCGACGGCCTCCGCCATGCGGCCCGGATCCTGCTCGCACAGATGCTCCAGCAGCTTCAGGGCGAGCGGCGCATGGGTGCCTTCGTCCAGATGGATGTGCCGTTCCAGGTAGTAATGAAAGGCGGGCGCCTTGTCGCGGCTCACGCCCATGCGCGCGGCCAATGCCCGGAACATGGCGGGAATGACGTGCTCGCGCCCGAGGGAGAACGCGGCCGCCACCACATGGGGCTTGCCGGTGGCGATGAAGCCGAAGGTGGCCGCCATGAACGCCCGGGCCGGTTCGGGAATGACGGCCTTGTCGAGGGCGGCCTCGATGCCTTCCCTGGCCGCGCGATCCACGAAGGCCAGCGCAGGCCCCGGGTCGGCGCCGACTTCGCGCATGGCCTGGCAATAGAGCTCGAAGTGGCTCACATAGTTGAACGGCCGCGCGGCGTCGGACATGCCTTCGTCGGACTCCTCCTCCAGCACGATTTCGTTGATGAAGCGGCGAACCGCCCCATCGCCCCGCGGCACCCAGGGCACCGTCACGGGAGCGACGACGCCCTGCAGCGTCTTCACCAGGGACATGAAATCCCACACCGGATACACGTGGTGCTCCATGAACAGGCGCAGATCCGCCTCGTTCCGCACGCGTTCGTAAACGGGATGCCGCGCCAGCGTTTCACGCAGCGGTTCGACTTCGCTCAGATCCAGCCTGCCTGCCATGGTGTTCGATTCCTCGCGTCAAACAGCAACCAATGAAGCCCTGTCCCCGGCCGCGGCCGGGCACCGTGTCGTCTCTTCCGGATGGTTTTTTGGGACGGCCGTCTCGGCGGCCGGAAACGATCAGCGCGCCACCTTGATGGGAATGGATTGCACGCCGGCGGTCTCGCCCTTGCGGGCGAGGTGCGCCCGCACCTGGCGTTCCAGCTCGTCCACCAGATCCCCCGCCTCCACCTTGTGGCTGGGCTTGCCGCCCACGTAGAGCAGGCTGGGAGCGCCGCCGGCCAGGCCGATGTCCGCCTCGCGCGCCTCGCCGGGACCGTTCACACAGCAGCCGATCACCGCGACGTTGAGCGGCTCGATGATGTCCTCGAGGCGCTGCTCCAGCTCGTTGACGGTCCTGATGACGTCGAACTCCTGACGGGAGCAGGACGGACAGGCGATGATGTTCACGCCCTTGTTACGCAGATGCAGGCTCTTGAGGATGTCGAATCCCACGCGCACCTCCTCCACCGGGTCGGCCGCGAGGGAAACGCGCAGGGTGTCGCCGATGCCCTCCGCGAGCAGCATGCCGATGCCGATGGCGGACTTGACGGTGCCGGAGCGAAGGCCCCCCGCTTCGGTGATGCCCAGGTGCAGCGGCTGCTCGATCTGCCGGGCGAGCAGCCGGTAGGCCTCCACCGCCATGAACACGTCGGAAGCCTTCACGCTGACCTTGAAATCGTGGAAGTCCAGACGGTCCAGGATCTCCACATGACGCAGCGCGGACTCCACCAGCGCCTCGGGCGTGGGCTCGCCGTACTTCTTTTGCAGGTCCTTTTCCAGTGAGCCGGCATTCACGCCGATGCGGATGGGAATGCCGTGGTCCCGTGCCGACTGGACCACGGCACGCACCCGATCCTCGCGCCCGATGTTGCCGGGATTGATGCGCAGACAGTCGGCGCCCAGTTCCGCCACGCGCAGGGCGATCTTGTAGTCGAAGTGGATGTCGGCGACCAGCGGCACGGGCGAGCGCTTGCGGATCTCGCCGAAGGCCTCGGCGGCCTCGAGGGTGGGCACCGACACCCGCACGATGTCCGCGCCGACCTTGTGGGCGCGCATGATCTGGTCCAGCGTCGCCTCCACGTCGCAGGTCTCGGTGTTGGTCATGGTCTGCACCGAGATGGGCGCCCCGCCTCCGACGGGCACGGTGCCCACCATGATGCGGCGGCTGTTGCGGCGCGGAATGGCGACGGGATGCATGGGCTACTCCAGGGTCAGGCGTGCGACGTTGACTTTGATGTGGGGAGCGAGATCGACGGGCTTGCCATTATAGGCGAGGCGCACCCGGTGCGCGTTGCCGACCACGAGGGAAAACGGCCCTTCTCCCCGCAGGGTTTGCTCGCTGCCCCTGGGGCTCAGCTGGGAGAAGATCCGGCGCCCGTGGCCGTCACGGACTTCCACCCAAGCGTCGTCTTCGAACACGAAGTGCAGGCTCGCCTCGCGCGCGGCCTCGGGTTGGGTCTCCTGGGCAGCCGGCGCCCCGTCCGCGGGTGCATCGGCCGCCGGTGACGGCACGGCGGGGGCAGCCGGCGCCAAGGGGGGCGCGGCGGGTAGCGCCAGCTCGACCCCGGTGCCCCCGCCACCCGGAGGGACGGCGGTCCCGCGGCTTTTCGGCACCGGTGATCCGCCCCCGCCCGCAAGCCCACCGTCGTCGTGCAGCAGCCCATAAATGAGCAGGGGCACGCCCACCACCACCGCCAGCACCAGGACCAGGTAGATCAGCCAACGCCGGGAAGGCGACGGCGAAATGTCGATGCGCTCGCCCTTGCGCGGCAACTCCGGGCCCTCCCCCGGCGAGGCCGCCTCGAAGGCCGCCAGCAGCGGCGCCGGATCCATCTGCAGCAGGCGCGCGTAATTGCGGATGAAGCCGCGCACGATGGTGCTGGGCAGCGTGCCGAACTCGTTGGCCTCCAGGGCCTCCACCTGGCGCAGGCTCAGCCGCAGGTGGCGCGCCACGTCCGCCGCCGACAGGTTGTGGCGGGCACGTCCTTCGCGCAGCAGCTCGCCCACCGTCCGGGCAGGCGTGGCCGGCGCGGGCTCATGGGGGGCGGGCGGATCGAGCTCGCTCATTCGTAGCGTTCGGCCTTGAGCAGCTGGGTCTCGGGCGCTTCGGGGAAGCGCTGGCGCAGCATCTGGGCGTAACTGGCCTGGGCCGTCTGATCGCCCAGGCGCCGCTCCAGGCGCACGCCCAGCCACAACACCTCGGCGGTGGGCGCGTTGGCTTTCATGTAGCGCAGCACCAGGCTCTTGGCCGTGCCCAGATCACCCCGTTGGAACGCGATGTCCGCGAGATGGAACAGCGCCTGGGGATGGTTGGGCGCCACCTTCAGGGCGCGCTCGAGATAATCGGCGGCCGTGGCATCGTCGTTGCGCTTGCGGGAGCAGATGCCGGCGTTGACATAGGCCTTTTCCGGGGTTTCGTACCGGGGATTCTTGAGGGCCTGGTTGAACTGCTTCAGCGCTTCGTCGATCCGGCCCCGCTGGCACAGGAACCAGCCGTAGTTGTTGTAGGCCTCGGAGCTTGCGGGGTCGAGATCGATGGCCCGGCGGAAGGCCGCTTCCGCCTCGGCGTCTTCCTTGAGCTCCATGTGCACCAGCCCGAGCATGTAGTGGGCCGGCGCGTATTTGGGATAGATCCGGCTGGCGATCGTGAATTCCTCCAGGGCCACGCCCAGCTGGCCGTTGGCGAAATAGGCCGAGCCCAGCTCGGTGTGGATGCGGGCGCTCTCCAGCCGCTGGGCGTCCTCACCCCCGAGGTTCGGCGAGGCGCCCGGCTGCTGCGCACACGCCGCACCGGCCAGCGCGACCAGCACGACCGACAGCCAATGCTTGGATCGTTTACCGAAAATCATGGGGAAGCTCCTGTGATGAGACGCAGGGTACGCCGGCTCTTGTCCTGGACCCGTCCCGCGAGCTGGCCGCAGGCGGCGTCGATGTCGTCGCCACGGGTCTTGCGCGTGGTGACCACATGGCCCGCCTCCAGCAGGATTTCGCGGAAGCGGCGGATCGCCTCCGGCGCGGAACGCCGGTAGCCCGCACCGGGAAAGGGATTGAAGGGAATGAGGTTGAACTTGTAGGGCACGTCCCGGGTAAGGGCGATGAGTTCCCGCGCATGAGCGGGCGTGTCGTTCACGCCATCGAGCATGACGTACTCGAAGGTGATGAAATCCCGCGGTGCCGCATCCAGATAGCGGCGGCAGGCCGCCATCAGTTCCCGCAGCGGATACTTGCGGTTGATGGGCACCAGCTCGTCGCGAAGCGGGTCGTTGGGCGCGTGCAGGGACACCGTGAGCGCCACCGGA
>JBBINK010000047.1:0-13762 GCA_037443925.1 Betaproteobacteria bacterium | reverse complement strand
ATGCCGGATGCGATCACTCGACTTCGACATGCCAGTCGCGCTTCAACAACATCGCCAACTACGGCGGCTTTCCTTTTATTCCGACGAAGAACCCGTTCTCTGGCGACGCCATTGTGTGAGGTCTGGGCATGTGGAACTACATCATCGGCTGGATCGTCACGACGCTGCTCTCTGCGCTGCTCGCGCCGCGCCCAAAGGTGCAGGACGCCAAGCCGGGCCAGATCGGCGACAAGGACATCCCGATGGCCAGCCAGGACGCTCCCATCCCGGTGCTATTCGGCACACGCGTGCTGTCGCAGCCGAACGTGGTGTGGTGGGGCGATGTGAAGGTGATTCCGATCAAGCGTAAGGCGGGAGGCAAGAAAGGATGAGCGCTGTCGTAGCCAGGCTGGAACATGCCCGCAAGCTCGGCTATTGCGCGCGCGGCATGCGCCGCTGGTTCGATGGGCGCGAGCACACCTGGCAGGAATTCATCACGGATGGAGTCCCTGCCCAATGGCTGCTGGACCAGGACGACGACATGGCGCGACGGGTCGCTGAGGTCGCCATCGAGGAGGCCGGGCAATGAGCGGCGGCGGGAAAGGGAAAAAGGAATACACCGTTGGTTACTGGTATGGCCTGGGCATGCACATGGTGCTATGCCACGGGCCAGTCGATGCCGTCACCGAAGTGCAGGTGGGCGATAAAACCGCCTGGACGGGCAACGTGACAGGCAATACGAGCTTTTCCATCAGCAACCGCTCACTATTCGGCGGCGAGGAGCGGGAAGGCGGCGTGGATGGAACGTTGGACATCATGTTCGGGGACGCGAGCCAGACGCCCAACGCCTACCTGCAATCCATGCTCGGGCCTGACATCCCCGCGTTCCGTGGCGTGCTCTCGGTGGTGTGGCGCGGCCTGGTTGCGGCCATGAACCCATACATCAAGCCGTGGCGCTTTCGAGTCAAGCGCATCCCGCGCGCCTGGTATCCGGCCAAGGCGGAAATCTCTGGCGATGCGAACCCGGCACACATCATCTACGAATGCCTGACGAACCCGACCTGGGGGATGGGCTATCCGGCCGCAGACATCGACGAGACGAGTTTCACGTCCGCCGCCGATACGCTTTACGCGGAATCCTTCGGCCTGTCGATCCTATGGAGCCAAGAACAGTCCATCGAGGATTTCCTGCTCTCCATCCTGCGCCACGTGGACGGCGTGCTCTACGTCCATCCGCGCACCGGCAAGTTCGTGCTCAAACTCGCCCGCGCTGACTACGACCCTGGTAGCCTGCTCGTGCTCTCGCCGGCCAATGTGCTCTCCATCGAGGAATTCACCCGCCCTTCCTGGGGCGAGATCATCAACCAGGTCACGATTCAGTACCGCGACGGCCAGACCGACAAGGACGCCAGCATCACGGTGCAGGACATCGCCGCCATCCAGTTACAAGGCAGCGTGGTGGCAACGACGCTCAAGTATCCGGGCATCAGCTCCGCCACCCTTGCCAACCGCGTGGCGATGCGCGAGCTCAAGCAGCTCTCCAGCACGCTCGCCAAGGTGACGCTTGTCGCCAACCGGCAGGCGTCAAGCCTCGACATCGGCAGCGTGTTCAAGCTCACCTGGCCGGCCTATGGTGTTTCTGACATGGTGATGCGGGTGGCGCGCATCGCCTACGGCGAGCTCACCGATGGCCGCGTGCGCATCGAGGCGGTGCAGGATGTCTTTGGGCTGCCGAACGCCGTCTATACCAACCCGCCTCCCACCGGCTGGCAGGATCCGATCTCGCAGCCTGCGCCCTGTCCGGCGCAGATGGCCTACGAAGCCCCCTACTGGCAGATCGTCAAGGACGTGGTTGGCGAAATCCCATCGATCCTCAACGACATCGATCCGACCGAAGGCATGGTGGCGACACTGGGCAGCAGGCCGAGTGCGGACGCCATCGACTATCACGCCTTCGCATGGGATGCGGCGAAATCCGCCTGGGCGGATCGCGGGCGGGGGCCGTTCGCGCCGACGGCGCTGCTCGCCGCCGCCATGCCGCAGGCGGCATCGAATATTACGGTCACGCTGTCGAGCGCCGTCGATCTTGACCGCATCCAGGTGGACGATTTCGCCATCATCGACGACGAGTGGCTGCTGGTCACAGCTGTCAATGTCGCAGCCAGCCAGGTCACGCTCGCGCGCGGTGTGCTCGATACCGTGCCTGCGGCGCATTCCGCAGGCGTCCGCGTCTGGTTCGTCGATCCGCACTACATCAGCCCGGAATACGTCTCTGGCGAGACGGCGCAACTGCGTCTGTGCCCGAAGACCGGCAAGGGCGAACTGTCGGTTACATTGGCGACGACAGTCTCGCGCAGTATCCAGCAACGGTTCATCCGGCCGTATCCGCCGGGCAACGTGAAGATCAACGGCGCGGCCTACCCGGCGGCGGTGGCCGGCGACATCACTATTACCTGGGCCAACCGCAACCGGGTGAATCAGACGGCGAATGTTGTGCTGCAGACCGACGGCAACATCACGCCGGAGACCGGGCAGACCACGACGATCCGCTGTTACGACAGCGGCAACACTCTACGGCGCACGTACCCTGGTCTTACTGGCAATAGCCAGACCTGGACGCTCGCGGATATACTGGCAGACGGCGCAGGCGCATCAAATAGCGTGCGGATCGAGATCGAGGCGAGCCGCACCGACGCAAACGGCACGTTTGTCAGCCTGCAAAAGCACGTCATCACCACCGACCGCGCCGGCTACGGACTCAACTACGGCAAATACTACGGAGGCATCTGATGGCAAGCACTGACCCTAATCTCGGACTCACCTACGGCTGGACGCTCGGCGAATCCGGCTGGCATACCGGTATGGACGCGAATCTCAAGCGTCTGGGCGCCATCGTGGGCCTGTCTGTCGCCAGCCGCACCGTGACCACGCCGCCGGCCAGCCCAGCCGATGGTGATCGCTACATCGTGCCGAGCGGCGCCACAGGGGATTGGGCCGGGCGCGCCGACCAGATCGCGGTGCGGATCAATGGGGTCTGGGAGTACCACGTCCCCAGGGTCGGCTGGGTGTGCTTCATCGCAGACGAGGACAAGCTTGCCGTGTACAAGGCGACTGGCTGGAGCGCCGGCATCGCCTTTTAACTTTGCGTCGCAAACCGGTTGCAAAAGTCGCAAACCGGTTGATCCACGTGTCGCAAACCGGTTGCTTTTTTACAGCGGGCGAGGGCGCCAACATCACCATGGACGTGGTGGGTGCCCCCACGCCGGCCGACTGCCGAATCAGCTACACTGCCCCGGGGGCGGCCAATGGCTCGCCCACCATCACGGTGACGACGACGGGCTGCTGATACCCGGCGCGGGCCGTTGGGGGCGGGGCGGCTCAAGGGCCGCCCCTTTTGCTTGGAGCTACGATGCGTGGTTTCACCCTGGTCGAACTCACGGTGGTGCTCATCGTCCTGGGGCTGCTGGCGGCGGTGGTGATGCCCCGTTTCTTCGATCGCGCCACGTTCGATGCCCGGGGCTTCTCGGACGAGCTGGCCCAGACGGTGCGCTACGCCCAGAAGCTGGCCGTGGCCCAGCACCGGAGCGTGTACGTGCTTTCCGGTGGCGGGCAGGTGCGCGTGTGCTTCGATGCCGCCTGCGCGCAGCCTGCGCCCAATCCCGCCGGCGGCGCCCTCACGCGCAACGTGCCCTCGGGCGTGACCCTCACCGCGCCGGCCAGCCTGGTCTTCGACGCCCTGGGCCGGCCCTCCGCGGCGGGATCCTACGCCGTGAGTGGCGGTGGCGTGAACCGCACCCTGTGGGTGGAGGCGGAGACGGGGTATGTCCACTTCTGAGCGCGGGCTGTCCCTCGTGGAACTCATCGTGTTCATCGTCGTCGTGGGCGTGGCGGTGGCGGGCGTGCTCGCGGTGATGAACGTCACCACGGCGAAAAGCGCCGATCCCCTGGTGCGCAAGCAGGCCCTGGCCATCGCCGAGGGCATGCTGGAGGAGATCCTGCTCAAGGATTTCAGCAATCCACCCGGCGGCTTCACGGGCGCGGCCACGCCGGCCAACCGGCCCCTGTTCGACGACGTGTCCGATTACGACGGCTATGCCTCGAGCGGGATCTACGACGTCACCGGCACCGCGATTCCGGCCCTGGCGGCCTATGGCGTCTCGGTGAGCGTGGTGAACCAGGCCCTGGGCAGCGTGCCCGCCGCGTCGAGCAAGCGGATCACGGTGACCGTCACCGCGCCCGGCGGGGAATCCATCGTGCTTTCGGGTTTTCGCACGGATCAGGGGGTGTGAGCCATGGGCCGCCCCGTCAGCCGATCCACACCGTTCCGCCACCGGCGCCGCCCGAGGGGCTTCACGCTGCTGGAGATGATCGTGGTCATCGTCATCACCGGCATCATCGCGGCCATGGTGGCCGTGTTCATTCGCAAACCCGTGGAGGGCTACTTCGACACCGCCCGCCGCGCCCAGCTCACGGACATCGCCGACACCGCCCTGCGGCGCATGGCCCGCGACGTGCGCCTGGCGCTGCCCAACACCCTGCGGGTGACCGATGGCGACAGGACCGTGGAATTCCTCCTCACCCGCGCCGGCGGGCGTTACCGCGCCGCGCCCCGCGCCGATGGCACGGGCGATGTGCTGGACTTCTCCGCGCCCGACACCGGTTTCGACATCATCGGCCCGGCCGTAGGCTTCGCCAGCGGCGACCGCATCGCCGTCTATAACCTGGGGCCCAACGTGGCGGGCGCCAACGCCTATGCCGGCGACACCCTGGCGGATTACACCGGGCCGGCGGGGAACCAGACCCAGGTGCTCATGGCCGCCAAGCAGTTTCCCCTTGCCTCGCCGGGCAACCGGTTCCAGGTGGTGCAGGGGCCGGTGAGCTACGTCTGTGACCTGGCCACGGGCACCCTCTGGCGCTACTGGGGTTATCCCATCCAGCTCACCCAGCCCGATGCCGCGAGCCTGCCCGGCCTGGCGGGGGTGCAGGCCGCGCGGCTCGCCACCCAGGTTTCCGGCTGCAGCTTCCGCTATCTGGAAGGGGTGACGGAGCGATCGGCCATGCTGGAGCTCCTCCTCACCCTCACCGACGGCGGCGAGAGCGTGACGCTGTATCACACCGTTCACGTGGACAACGAGCCATGAGCAGCCGGGGCTTTGCCGTGGTGGCGGCGATCTTCCTGACGGTGGTGCTCGCCGCCCTGGGTGCGTTCATGGTGAGCCTGTCCACCACCCAGCATTCCGCCGCGACCGTGGACCTGATGGGCAGCCGCGCCTATCAGGCGGCCCGCGCCGGTCTGGAGTGGGGGGCCTGGCAGGCCCTGCGAAATAGCGCCGGCTACGGCTGCACGACGGCTGCCAGCAGCGATACCCTCAGCTTCAGCGGCGATCTGGCGGATTTCACCACCACGGTGGCCTGCACTTCCGCGACCTTCGACGAGGCGGGCAACACCGTCCGCGTCTATCAGTTCACCGCCACGGCCAAGGCCGGCACGCCGGGCCAGGCCAGTTACGTGGAGCGGGTGCTCACGGCTAGTTTTGCGCTTTGCACCGCACCTGGAGGTGGGGCATGCTGATAAAACATTGGGCTAATGTTGTGGTCGTCGTGGTGGGGATTCTGTTTGCTCATGACCGTGCCTGGGCGTGGTGGAATGGGGGCTGGACTTACCGCGTGCCGATCCATGTGCCCGCCGGCGCGGCGGTGAACAGTACCATCCGGGTGGATGTCGATTTTGCTGCCCTGCTCACGGCGATGGGCGCGTCAGGTACCTTCGACCCCAACTCTTGGCGAGTCGTGCGCGCCGATGACGCCACTTTGGTGGCCATCCAAGAATGGACCGATGCGGTTTATGGTGGCGCGACCGATCCAGTAGGCAATGGTCGCGGGGAGTTGCGCTTCATTTTGCAGGATCCGGGTGCGACAACCTACTACTTGTACTTCGACGTCACCGCCAATGGCCCCAAGGCCGCGAATCCGCAGACGCCCATCAACGGTAACTTCGAGGTCGGCGGAGCGGGTACCCAGAGCCCGCCGGGCTGGACCGCGGTCAAGTCCAACAATGCCTTCGATGCCCAGGTGCGCCCGAGCGAAACGCCGAGTATCACCACCGACGCCGGCACGCCCTCGACACAAACTACCGACGGCAGGCCATTCACCGGAGCGTTCTCCTATCTCATGGGCGCCCGCACCAACGTCGAACCCACAACTGCCTCCAACGCGGTTGTGCTGTCCAGAACCATCTCCGTACCGGCGACAAACCCGGGAAACCTGGTGTTTCGTTATCGCTTGGAGGGTTGGGACAGTTCGGACAACGGAGCGACGCGGTGGGACTTTCTGCGGGTGCAACTGGTGGGAACCTCGACCACGGAGATCGTGGGGCCGACCTTCGGCAACTATGTCACTTATCCGTTCAGCCCGAACAAGGGCACCGGTCAGATTTCCAACAATGCCTCGGGTTACGGCCGCTACAACTATTGGGACATCAACGCCCGCGGTAACCATACGGCTGGCATGACCCTTGCCGCCGGTTCGGAACCCTGGTTTACCCGCACCTACAGCCTGGCCGCCTACGCCGGGCAGACCATCACACTGCAATTCATTGCAAACCATACGGTTGAGTACAAATCGTGGACCCACATCGATGACGTGGAGTGGAGCGTGGTGGCGGCGACGCTGGGGACGCCTTCCACCAACGTGGTCACGCCGGGCGGGTTCAATGCCTACGACACCGCCACGGCGGCCGGCGCGGTCACCGGTTTCATCAAGACCAAGATCGCCGGGCAGTCCTTTAACTTGGATATCATTGCGCTCAACAACGCCAAGAACGCGATTCTGGCGGGCTTCACCGGCACGGTGAAGGTCGAGCTGCTGGATTCTAGCAACAACAGTGGCGCCCTCGATGCCAATGGGTGCCGCGCGACCTGGACGCCCATCCAGACCCGGAGTCCCAACCCGGTATTCAATTCGGGCGACCAGGGCCGCATCACGGTGAGTTTCCAGGAGAACGAGGCCTGGCCGGATGTGCGGGTGAGGGTGAGCTATCCCGCCACGGGCACGCCCACGGTGGTCGGCTGTTCCACGGACAACTTCGCCATCCGGCCTGCCTACCTCGCCTGGACCGCCACGGACGCCGACTGGGCGAGCGCGGGCACGGCCCGCACCCTCGGCAACGCCTCCGCGACGGGAGGGGTGGTGCACAAGGCGGGGCGACCCTTCACCCTGACCGTCACGGCCTACAATGCCCTCAACGCGGTGACTGCCCGTTACCTGGGCAATCCGGCGGGGGTGGTCGCTGGCTGCTCCCTTCCCGCCGCCTGCACCCCTGGTACTTTGAGCGTGGGCGCCTTTTCCGGGGCGGGAACCCTCACCAGCCAGACGGCCCAGTATGACGAGGTGGGGGTCATCTCCCTGCGCCTGGAGGATGCCACTTTCGCCAACGTCGATACGGGGGATTCGACCGCCGCGGAACGCACCATTGCTGGCGCTACCCAGAGCGTGGGCCGCTTCGTGCCCGACCATTTCGAGTTGTCGCCGGCCAGCACGCCGCTGCTCAAGACCTTCAACGACAGCGCCTGCGCGAGCCGCTCTTTCACCTACATCGGCCAGCCCTTCGGCTACGTCACGCTACCGGCGGCCACCGTGGCGGCCAAGAACGCGGCCGGCCAGACCACGGTCAATTACCGCGACAGCTTGTGGAAGCTCATGCCCGCGGGGGTGAGCCAAACCTATGCCTCGCTGCCTGCCACCCCCGCCCTGAACTCCAGCGTGGGTGCGCCCACGGTGGTTTCCAATGGGGATGGCACCGGGACCATCACGGCCAACGCCGGCGATACCCTGAGCTATGCGCGGCCTGCCGCGGCGCCCTGGCCCGCGCCCTTCAACGCCAACATCTCGTTGTCCATGAGCGTGCAGGATGCCAGCGAAAACGGACTGGGCCAGGGCATCATCGCCACCACGGTGCCCGCCGTGTTCAACGGCGGCGGCAGCGGCATCGCCTTCGACGCCGGCAATGCCTTCCGCTTCGGGCGCGTGCGTCTTGCCAATGCCCATGGCTCGGAGCGGCTGCCCCTCAACGTGCCGGTCCTGGCCGAGTACTTCGATGGCACGATCTTCCGCGCCAACACCGCGGACAATTGCAGCGCCTTCGCCCTCGGCACGGCGCTGGCCTTCTCCAACTGGCAGCGCAACCTGAATCCCGGCGAGACCACGCCCACGGCGGCGACGCTCACGCTGGCCGGTGGCAAAGGGGCGATCCCGCTTTCGGCGCCGGGCGCGGGCAACAGCGGCTCGGTGGATCTGACCCTCGATGTCCCGGCCTGGCTCGAGTTCCCTTGGTCCGGGGCGGCCATGGCCGATCCCCGGGCGCGCGCCAGCTTCGGCCTTTACCGTGGCGGCACCGGAATGATCTACCGGCGCGAGAGTTACTGAGAAAAAACCTTTGACAGCAACGGGTTGGCGCGTTAATTTCGAGTCACTTCAAGAAACGGGCGGTGTGTGTGCTCTTCGGCAGAAAGAAAAAAGAACCCGGTTTTCTGGCCCTGGCCTGGCACCAGGAGGGCCTGGCGCTGGCCCATTCCCGTCCGGGGGCCGATGGCCGACCCCTGGTCACCGTCTGTGGCCACGTCAATGCCAGCCCGGACAATCCGGCCTTGCTGGCCCAGGCCGCCCGGGAAATGCACCTCGGCCGCTATCACCTTTCCGCCTTGCTGGCCCTGGACGAATACCAGCTGCTCGTGGTGGAGGCTCCGGGCGTGCCGCCCGAGGAGCTGAAAGCCGCCGTGCGCTGGCGCGTCAAGGACATGCTGGATTACCACATCGACGATGCCACCATCGACGTGCTGGACATCCCGCCCGACCGCAACAACCCGGCCCGGGGGCATTCGCTCTACGCGGTGGCCGCCCGCAACGAAGTGATCCGCCGGCACATCGCCCTGTTCGAGGCGGCGGGCGTGCCCCTGGAAGTGATCGACATCCCGGAGATGGCCAGCCGCAACATCGCCAACCTCGTGGCCCAGCCGGGGCGGGGCGTGGGCATGCTTTCCTTCGATGATCAGGGGGGCCTGCTGACCATCAGCTACGAGGGCGAGCTGTATCTGTCCCGTCACCTGGAGCCCGGCTGGCACGACCTGACCCAGGCGGAGGGCAGCCTGCGCGAAGGCCTGTTCGACCGCATCACCCTGGAGCTGCAGCGTTCCCTCGACTACGTGGAGCGCCAGTTTTCTTTCGTCAGCGTAGCCCAGGTGTGGCTCGCGCCCATGCCGGGGGTCGAGGCCCTGCGTGAGCATCTGGCGGGCAATCTCTACCAGCCGGTGGCGGTGCTCGACATGGCTGCCTTGTTCGATTTCTCCCGTGTGCCTGCCCTGAACGGTCCCGAAAACCAGGGCCGTTTCTTCCTGCCCCTGGGGGCCACGCTGCGCCAGGAGGCGCGGGTGCCATGAGCCAGCAGATCAACCTCTACAATCCGCTCTTCCTCAAGCAGAAGAAGATCTTTTCCGCGCGCGCCATGGCCCAGGGCCTGGGCGTGATCACCCTCGGGCTCCTGGCCGTGACCGCGTTCGCGGCCTGGCAGGTCAAGCGCCTGGAGGCGGAGGTGGCGCGCAGCGAGGCGCGGCTGCGGGATCAGGCGCAGCGCATCGAGCAGGCACGCAGCACGCTTGCGGCGCGCAAGCCCTCGCCCGCCCTGGAGCGGGAAGTGGCGGCCATGAGCCGCGAACTGGAGATGCGCAAGGCGGTGTTCGCGCTGCTGGACAAGGGCGTGCTGACCCAGGGCGCGAGCGCGGGCGTCTATCTGCGGGCGCTGGCCCATGCCCACGTCGAGGGGCTGTGGCTCACGGGCTTCGAGTCCTCGGGGCAGAACGTGACCCTGACCGGCCGGGCCCTCAAGGCCGAGCTGGTGCCCGAATACCTGCGCCGCCTCGGCCGTGAGGACGTCCTGCGCGGGCGCGAGTTCGCCATGCTGAAGATGGAGCGGGCCAAGGCGGACGACAAAGGGGCGAGCCCTCCGTGGATCGAGTTCGTCCTGCGTTCCGATCAGCCAGCCGCTTCCGGCAGGGAGGGTTCGTGAAAAAGACCTTCGAACAATGGGCGGAACGCCTCGATGGCCGCTCCCTGCGGGAGCGCCTGCTGGTCTTCGCGGCGGCGGCGCTGGGCGTGTTCCTGGTGATCGACACCCTGGCGCTCGAACCGCTCACCGCCAAGCGCAAGGCCCTGTTGCAGACCCTGTCGGATCATCAGGTGCGCATGGACGGCACGCGCGTGCAGCTCCAGGCCCTGGTGGGCCAGCAGGCCAGGGACCCGGACGCCGAACTGCGCGCCCGCCTGGCCGCCCTGAAGCAGGCGAGCGCCGAGTACGATGCGCGACTGGCGCGGCTCGAGCAGGGCCTGGTGGGGGCCGCACACATGGCCGACGTGTTGCGCGACCTGCTGGCCCGCAACCGCAACGTGCGCCTGGTCGCGCTGAAAAGCCTGTCGCCGGAGGCGATCACCGCCGAGGGCAAGCCCGCCGACGCGGGCAAGGCGCTGCTCTACCGGCACGGCGTGGAAATCACCGTCGAGGGGTCCTACGCCGATCTGCTCGCCTACGTGAACGCCATCGACGGGCTGCCCTGGCGCCTGTACTGGGGTGGCGCGCGCCTTGCGGTGGAAGAGTATCCCCGCTCGCGGCTGACCCTGACGCTCTATACCCTCAGCGTGGACAAATCATGGCTCGCCGTCTGATTCTTTTCGTGTTGCTGTCGGCGGCGCTGCCGGCCCGCGCGGAGACGCTGCCGGACCCCACCCGCCCGGCCCTGGCCACGGCCGCGGAGAGCGCGCCGGAAGCCGCTGCGGCGGCCGGCCCGCGCCTGCAGATGATCCGCATCGCCCCCTCCCGCCGCACCGCGCTCATCGACGGCCAGGAGGTGACCGTGGGCAGCACGATCGGCGAGCTGCGCGTGGTGCGCATCACCGAAGGCGAGGTGGTGCTGAAGGGCCCCGGTGGCAAGGAAGTGTTGAAACTGTTCTCTGACGTGGAGAAACGCCCCATCACCACGCCCAGGAAAAAAACCGATGCCCGTGCATCGAGGAAGGCGCAACCATGAAACGACTCCTCTTTCCGATCGTCCTCCTGCTTGCCGGGGGCTGCGCCACGCCACCCGAACCCAAGCCCACCACGATGGAGCATATCGACGCCACCCTGGCCCAGGCGGCCCGGCGGCCCGCGCCGCCGGAGAAGGTGAGCGAGGCCCTCATCCCGCCCCTCAAAATCGACCTGCCGCCACCCACCACCACCGAGCAGCGCTTCGATCTGGTGGTCAACAACGCGCCGGCGAATCAGGTGTTCATGGGCATCGTCCATGGCACCCGCTACAGCATGCTGGTCCACCCGGAAGTGAGCGGCACCCTCTCGGTCAATCTCAAGGACGTGACGGTGCGTGAGGCGCTCGACGCCATCCGCGAGCTGTACGGCTACGACTACCGCATCGACGGCAATCGCATCTATGTGCAGCCCCTGACCATGCAGACGCGGGTGTTCCAGGTGAACTACCTCACGGCCACCCGCAAGGGCTCTTCCGACGTGCGCGTGGTCTCGGGCTCGGTGAGCGACAACGCCCGGCCCGCGGGCCCCGGTGCCGCCGGCCAGCCCGTGACCCAGCCGGGCGCCACCACGGAGAGCATCCAGACCACCCGGGTATCCACCCATTCGGATGCGGATTTCTGGGCGGAGCTCGCGAGCGCGATCAAGACCATCGTCGGCACCGAAGGCGGCCGCAGCGTGGTGGTCAGCCCCCAGTCGGGCGTGATCGTGGTGCGGGCCCTGCCCAACGAGCTGCGCGCCGTGGAGCAATACCTGCGCGCGACTCAGGGCGCCGTGGACCGGCAGGTGATCCTCGAAGCCAAGATCATCGAGGTGGAGCTCAAGGACGAGTTCCAGGCGGGCATCAACTGGGCTGCCTTCGACAGCCTCGGTCGCCACCGTTTCTCCGTGGGGGCGGACACCGGCAACTTCCCCATTCCCCCCGCCACGCCCGTCACGCCCGCAGGCGCGGCCGCCACCATCGGCAACACGGTGGGTGGCGCCATGGCCAGCGCCGGGCGCACCGCGGCGGGCCTGTTCGGCATCGCTTTCCAGACCGGCAGCTTCGCCGCGCTGATGCAGCTTCTGGAAACCCAGGGCGGTGTGCAGGTGCTCTCCAGCCCGCGGATCGCCACGCTGAACAACCAGAAGGCCGTGCTCAAGGTGGGCACCGACGACTTCTTCGTCACCAACGTGAGCACCACGACCACCACCGGGACCACCACCACCACGACCCCCAACGTCACGCTGCAACCCTTCTTCTCGGGCATCGTGCTGGACGTCACGCCCCAGATCGACGACGAGGACAACATCACCCTCCACATCCATCCGGCGGTGAGCGACGTCAAGACCAAGGTGAAGGAGGTGAACCTCGGCACGGCCGGATCCCTCACCCTGCCGCTGGCTTCGAGCACGGTGAGCGAGACCGACAGCATCATCCGCGCGCGCAATGGCCAGGTGGTGGCCATTGGCGGCCTGATGAAATCCGCGAGTCTGTCGGACCGCTCCCAGGTGCCGGGCGCCGGGGAGGTGCCCCTGCTGGGCAACCTGTTCAAGCAGCAGTCCAGAAGCAGCGTCAAGAAGGAGCTGGTGATCCTGCTCAAGGCCACGGTGGTGCGGGGCGATGACGCCTGGGCCCAGAGCATCGCCGACAGCCACCGCAACATCCAGGGCATGACCCGGCCGCCTCAGGCCCCCTGAGCCGGGGCCGGGCGGCGCTATAATCGGCTCGAAGCCACGAGGCGTCATGTACAGGAAACATTTCGGCCTGCGCGAGGCCCCCTTCAGCATCACGCCCGACACCGCCTTCTCCTTCGCGTCCCAGACGTTCCAGGAGGCGCTCAACACCCTGCTCGTGGCGGTGGCCAACGGCGAGGGCTTCATCAAGATCACCGGCGAAGTGGGCACGGGCAAGACGCTGCTGTGCCGCAAGTTCCTCGCCAGTCTCGATCGCGGCTTCGTCAGCGCCTACCTGCCCAATCCCTATCTGGAGCCGCGCACGCTGCTTTTGGCGCTGGCCGAGGAACTCGGGCTCGACCTGCCGCCGGACTGTGACCAGCACCAGGCCCTCAAAGCCCTCACCCGCGCCCTGCTCGATTTCGCGCGGGTGGGCAAGAAGGTGGTGCTCTGCCTGGACGAAGTGCAGGCCATGCCCCTGGAAAGCCTGGAAGCCCTGCGCCTGCTCTCCAACCTGGAAACGGAAAAGCGCAAGCTGCTGCAGGTGGTGCTGTTCGGGCAGCCCGAGCTCGATGCCAGGCTGGCGCAGGAGTCCCTGCGCCAGCTGCGCAGCCGCATCACCTTCGAGTACACCCTCGGGCCCCTGTCGCGCCAGGAAATGGAGTATTACGTGGCCCATCGTCTGTCGGTGGCGGGTTACGCCGGCGGCCCCCTGTTCAGCCGTCGCGCCCTGGCGCTGCTCTACCGCGCCAGCGGCGGCACGCCGCGCCTGATCAACATCCTCGCCCACAAGGCCCTGCTGCTGGTGTTCGGGGAAGGACGCCAGCGGGTGCAGGCGCGTCACGTGGCCATGGCCGCGCGCGACACGCCGGCGGCACGCTCGCTTCGTGTGCCCTCCTGGACCTGGGCCGTGGCCGCCCTGCTGGGCCTGGGGCTGGCTGCCGGTGCCTGGGTGGCTCTGCGATGAGCGTCATCAACCGCATGCTCCAGGAACTCGAGGCGCGCCACCAGCAGCCGGGGGCGCTGTCGGGACCGGTGCGCGCCGTGCCGCCGGAG
>JBBINK010000046.1:12075-13843 GCA_037443925.1 Betaproteobacteria bacterium | reverse complement strand
CTGCTGCGGGGCATGATGCTCACGGGGCGGCACCTGTTCGCGCGCAAGATCACGGTGCAGTACCCCGACGAGAAAACACCCCTGTCGCCGCGCTTTCGCGGCCTACACGCCCTGCGCCGCTATCCCAACGGCGAGGAACGCTGCATCGCCTGCAAGCTGTGCGAGGCGGTCTGTCCGGCCCTGGCCATCACCATCGAATCGGAGCAGCGGGAGGACGGCACACGGCGCACCACCCGCTACGACATCGACCTGACCAAGTGCATTTTCTGCGGTTTCTGCGAGGAGTCCTGCCCGGTGGATTCCATCGTGGAGACGCGCATCTTCGAATACCACGGCGAGAAGCGGGGCGATCTGTACTTCACCAAGCCCATGCTGCTGGCCATTGGCGACAAATACGAAAAAATGATCGCCGCCGACCGTGCGGCGGATGCGAAGTACCGTTGAGGCGCGCTCAGCACGCGAGCCCCAAGGGGCGCCCGGGCAAAAAGGGCATGAGACTCCGCTTGGCCCCTTTGCGTTGAAAGGGTTTGAAGAAAAAGCATGAACTTCGGAACCGTCATTTTCTACTTCCTGGCCGCCATCCTGCTGTTCGCGGGGTTGCGGGTGATCACGGTGCGCAATCCCGTGCACGCCGCCCTGTTCCTGGTGCTGGCCTTCTTCACCGCGGCGGCCCTGTGGTTGTTGCTCGAGGCGGAGTTTCTGGCCATCACCCTGGTGCTGGTCTATGTGGGTGCCGTCGCCGTGCTGTTCCTGTTCGTGGTGATGATGCTGGACATCAATCTCGCGCGCCTGCGCGAGGGCTTCTGGGACTATCTGCCCCTGGCCGCGACGGTCGCCGTCCTGATCGTGGTGGAAATGGTGGTGGTGCTGGGCGGCCGGTTCTTCGGCCCCGAGCGTTTCCCGGCGCCGGCACCCCACGGGGCGGAGTACAGCAACACGCGCGAACTGGGAAGAGTGCTGTACACGGACTATGTCTATCCCTTCGAGATCGCGGCGGTGATCCTGCTGGTGGCCATCGTCGCAGCGATCGCCCTCACCCTGCGCCGCCGCAGGACGACCAAATACCAGGATCCGGCGCGTCAGGTGCGGGTCAAGCGTGCCGACCGGGTGCGTCTCATATCCATGCCCGCGGAAAAACCCGACGCCGAAGCGGAACGATGAGGAGGCAAGCATGGTCCCCCTGTCACATTTCCTGATTTTGAGCGGCATCCTGTTCGCCATCAGCGTGCTGGGGATCTTCCTCAACCGCAAGAACATGATCGTCCTGCTCATGGCCATCGAGCTCATGCTGCTGGCGGTGAACATGAACTTCGTCGCCTTCTCCCACTATCTGGGCGACGTATCGGGGCAGGTGTTCGTGTTCTTCGTGCTGACCGTGGCTGCGGCGGAATCCGCCATCGGCCTGGCGATCCTGGTGGTGCTGTTCCGCAATCTGCGCACCATCAACGTCGATGATCTGGACAAGCTGAAAGGCTAGGGCGATGTTCCCCCTGGACATGCAGACCCTCTACCTCGTCGTGCCCCTGGCGCCGCTGCTGGGGGCCATCATCAGCGGCCTGCTGGGCTGGTACATCGGACGGACCTGGACCCATCGCATCGCCATCGCCGGGGTGGCCGTGTCCTGTTGGGCCTCCTATCTCGTCTTCCGCGACGTGCAGGCGGGACACACCTTCAACGGCGCGGTGTACACCTGGCTGAGCAGCGGCGGCGTGTCGTTCGAGATCGGCTTCCTGATCGACCGGCTGTCGGCGCTGATGATGCTGGTGGT
>JBBINK010000046.1:6630-12063 GCA_037443925.1 Betaproteobacteria bacterium | reverse complement strand
CATCTACACCATTGGCTACATGAGCGACGATCCGGGCTATCAGCGCTTCTTCGCCTACATCTCCCTGTTCACCTTCTCCATGCTGATGCTGGTGATGTCCAACAACTTCCTCCAGCTGTTCTTCGGCTGGGAGGCGGTTGGCCTGGTCTCCTACCTGCTGATCGGCTTCTGGTACACCCGCCCGAGCGCCATCTACGCCAACCTAAAGGCCTTTCTGGTCAACCGCGTGGGCGACTTCGGCTTCCTGCTCGGCATCGGGCTGGTGCTGGCCTATGCCGGCAGCCTGGACTACGTCGCCGTGTTCGGCAAGGCGGGCGAGCTCGCGGGACAGACGATCGAGCTGCTGCCCGGCAGGGAATGGTCGCTGGTGACGGTGATCTGCATCCTGCTGTTCATCGGTGCGATGGGCAAATCGGCGCAGTTTCCCCTGCATGTGTGGCTGCCCGATTCCATGGAGGGCCCCACGCCCATATCCGCCCTGATCCACGCGGCGACCATGGTCACGGCGGGCATCTTCATGGTGGCGCGCATGTCGCCCCTGTTCGAGCTGTCGGACACGGCCCTGTCCGTGGTGCTGGTGGTCGGCGCCATCACCGCGCTGTTCATGGGCCTGTTGGGCATCGTTCAGAACGACATCAAGCGGGTGGTGGCCTACTCGACGCTGTCCCAGCTCGGGTACATGACGGTGGCCCTGGGTGCGTCCGCCTACCCGGTGGCCGTGTTCCACCTGGTGACGCATGCCTTCTTCAAGGCGCTGCTGTTCCTGGCGGCCGGCTCGGTGATCATCGGCATGCACCACGATCAGGACATGCGCCACATGGGCGGGCTGCGCAGGTACATGCCCGTCACCTGGATCACCGCCCTGGTCGGCTCCCTTGCGCTGATCGGCACGCCGTTCTTTTCGGGGTTCTATTCCAAGGACTCCATCATCGAGGCGGTGGGCGCGGCCAACGTGCCGGGTGCCGGGTTCGCCTACTGGGCGGTGGTGGCCGGCGTGTTCGTGACGGCGTTCTACACTTTCCGCATGTACTTCCTGGTGTTCCACGGGAAGGAGCGCTTCCGCGACCACGCCGGCGAGGGTGGCGAGGGGCACGCCGCCGGGCACGAACCCCACGAATCCCCGTGGGTGGTGTGGCTGCCCCTGGTGCTGCTGGCGGTGCCGTCGGTCCTGGCCGGACACTGGATCGTGGCCGACGTGATCGGCGGCGGGGCATTCGGTGAGGCCATGTTCGTCTCGCCCGCCCATCCCGCCATGGCGGAGCTCGCGGCGCGTTTCCACGGCGCCACGGCGATGAGTCTGCACGCCCTGACCACCCTTCCGTTCTGGCTCGCGGTGGCCGGCGTGGCCGCGGCCTATGTCCTATACCAGGTGCGCACGGATCTGCCGGACCGGATCGCCGCCCGCTTCGGCCTGATCTACCGCATCCTCGAGAACAAATACGGTTTCGATCAGTTCAACGAGTGGTTCTTCGCCGGCGGTGCCCGAAAGCTGGGCGGCTGGCTGTGGAAGGGGGGAGACGTGACGGTCATCGACGGCTGGCTGGTGAACGGCACGGCGCGCCTGGTCGGACGCCTGGCCGGCATCATCCGCCATTTCCAGTCGGGCTACATCTACCACTACGCGTTCGCCATGCTGATCGGCGTGTTCGTGCTGATCACGTGGTTCGTCAAAGCATGAGAAGGGGAGGGGCGTGACGCGAAAGGGATGAGACCGGCGACGCGTTTTCGCCGCCCCGCCTTCGCCTCACGATCAACGCTATGTCGGGAATGCCGCTGCTGAGTCTTGCCATCTGGGTACCGATCACGTTCGGCCTGCTGGTGCTCGCCACGGGGTCGGACCGCCACGCCAATCTGGCGCGCTGGCTCGCCCTGATCGGGGCCCTGCTGGGGTTCGCCGTGACGGTGCCCCTGTACACGCGCTTCGACCCGGCCACCGCAGCCATGCAGTTCGTGGAACTGCGGCCGTGGATCGAATCCTTCCGGGTCAACTATCACCTGGGGGTGGACGGCATCTCCGTGCTGTTCATCCTGCTCACGGCGTTCACGACCGTGATCGTCGTGCTGGCCGGGTGGCGGGTGATCGAACGCAAGGTGGCCCAGTATTTCGCCTCCTTCCTGATCATGTCCGGCCTGATGATCGGCGTGTTTGCCAGCCTGGATGCCGTCCTGTTCTACGTGTTCTGGGAAGCCATGCTCATTCCCATGTTCATCGTGATCGGCGTATGGGGCGGGCCGCGCCGGGTCTATGCCAGCGTGAAGTTCTTCCTGTACACGCTGCTGGGCTCCCTGTTGATGCTGATCGCCTTCATCTATCTCTACCAGAAGGCGGGCAGCTTCGACATCCTGGAGCTGCACCGGCTGCCGCTGGGCTACCGGGAGCAGATCCTCATCTTCCTCGCCTTCTTTGCGGCATTCGCGGTCAAGGTGCCCATGTGGCCGGTGCATACCTGGTTGCCGGATGCCCACGTGGAGGCGCCTACTGGCGGTTCCGTGGTGCTGGCGGCCATCATGCTGAAGCTCGGCGCCTATGGCTTCCTGCGCTTTTCCCTGCCCATCGCGCCGGATGCGAGCCACGCGCTGGCGGGCTTCATGATCGCGCTGTCCCTCATCGCGGTGGTGTACATTGGTCTCGTGGCGCTGGTGCAGGGCGACATGAAAAAGCTGATCGCCTATTCGTCCATCGCCCACATGGGCTTCGTCACCCTGGGTTTCTTTCTGTTCAACGCGCTGGGCGTCGAGGGCGCGCTGGTGCAGATGATTTCCCACGGTTTCGTCTCCGGCGCCCTGTTCCTTTGCGTCGGCGTCATGTACGACCGGGTCCATTCCCGGCAGATCGCCGACTATGGCGGCGTGGTGAACACGATGCCGGTGTTCTCGGCCTTTTTCGTCCTGTTCGCCATGGCCAATGCGGGGCTGCCGGCGACCAGCGGTTTCGTGGGGGAATTCATGGTGATCATGGCCAGCATCCAGGTGCACTTCTGGTACGCCTTCTTCGCCGCGACCACCCTGATCTTTGGCGCGGCCTATACCCTGTGGATGATCAAGCGCGTGGTGTTCGGGGCGGTGGTCCACGAGCACGTGGCGGCGATGAAGGACCTGAGCCCGAGGGAGTTCCTCGTGCTCGCGCTCCTGGCCGTGGCAGTGCTGGCCATGGGCATCTACCCGGCTCCCTTCACCGAAGTGATGCACGCCTCGGTGGAGCAACTGCTCACCCATGTCGCCCAGAGCAAGTGTGGCGACGTCTGCGGCTGGTGAAAGGCTGATGCGACATGACCGTTGAGTTCGCCCTGACTGATCTGATTCCCGCCCTTCCCGAGCTGGCGCTCCTTGGCGCCGCCTGCCTGATCCTCATCCTGGATCTGTTTCTCGCCGATGACCTGCGCTGGGTGACGTTCGGCCTGTCCCTGCTCGCCCTCGGGCTGGCCGCGGCCCTCACCTGGGGCACCCATGACGCGGTGCCGACCCTCGCGTTCGGCAACACCTTCGTGGACGACAGCCTGTCCGACGTGCTGAAGCTGATGATCTATGGCTCGGTGGCCGCGGTGATGATCTACTCGCGCGACTACGTGCGCACGCGTGGCATGTACCGGGGGGAATTCTACGTTCTGGTCCTGTTCGCCACCCTGGGCATGATGATCATGGTGTCGGCCAGTCATTTCCTGACCCTCTACCTGGGGCTGGAGCTGCTGTCACTGTGTCTGTATGCCCTGGTGGCGCTGCAGCGAGACAGCGTGGTGGCCACGGAAGCGGCCATGAAATACTTCGTGCTGGGGGCGCTGGCCTCCGGCCTGCTGCTGTTCGGCATGTCCCTGCTCTATGGCGCGACCGGCTCCCTGGAGCTGGCACGGGTGGCTGCGGCGCTGCCGGATGGCGCCGGGCACGATGCGGTGCTGGTGTTCGGCCTGGTGTTCGTGGTGGCGGCCCTGGCGTTCAAGCTCGGCGCGGTGCCTTTCCACATGTGGATCCCGGACGTCTATCAGGGAGCCCCCACCGCGGTGACCCTGTTCGTGGCCTCCGCGCCCAAGTTCGCCGCCTTCGCCTTCGTCATGCGCCTGCTGGTGGAGGGGCTGGGCGCCCTGGTCACCGACTGGCAGCCCATGCTGGTGCTGCTGGCCGTCCTGTCCATCGCCCTGGGCAACGTGACCGCCATCGCCCAGACCAACATCAAGCGCATGCTGGCCTACTCGACCATTTCCCACATGGGTTTCCTGCTGCTGGGCTTCCTGTCGGGGAGCCCGACCGGTTATGGCGCCGCGCTGTTCTATGTCAGTGCCTACGTGCTCATGAGCCTGGGCGGGTTCGCCATGATCCTGCTGCTGTCCCGGGAAGTGGAGGCGGAGGAACTGGACGATTTCAAGGGACTCAACCAGCGCAGCCCCTGGCATGCCTTCCTCATGCTGCTGCTGATGTTCTCCATGGCCGGCGTGCCACCGACGCTGGGCTTCTATGCCAAGTTGTCGGTGCTGCAGGCGGCGCTGGAAGCCGGTTTCCTCTGGCTGACCGTGTTCGCGGTGCTCATGTCGGTGGTGGGGGCCTTCTACTACCTGCGGGTGGTGAAGCTCATGTACTTCGACGCGCCCGCGCAGCCCACACCCCCGCGCGCCGGGGCCGACATGCATGTGCTCGTTTCCGCCAACGGACTGGCCGTGCTGGCACTGGGCGTGATGCCCCAGCCCTTGATGGCCCTGTGCGCCGGAACCATCCGGCAGATGGTGTAAAAAAAAGCCAGGGTCGCCCCTGGCTTTTGCGCGGTCGGCGCCTTACGCCGCCTTGCTGTATTTCTCCTTGGCTTCGCGCGCGGCCTTGGCGCTTTCGGGATCGTAGGCCTTGCCCTGCCAGAGCAGGTTGTAGGCGATCTCCTCGTTGCCGTTCTCGCACAGTTCCAGAACCCGCTTGAACAGGGGCTGGAAGGTCTCGGAGCGGTGGGACTGCTCGTGCTCCTCCATGCTGTTCCAGAAGGTCACGATCAGCGCCTCGCGGCCCTTGAGGGGGCTTTCCACCGCCTGCCCGATGGTGGAGCCTTCATTGGAGACCATGCCGCTGTTGATCATCACGAAACCGCCCACGAAGCCCGTGTCGGAGTGATAGGTTTTGACGTTCTCGCACAGTTCGGCGACCCGTTCCTCCAGGTCCTCCACGGTGTACTCCGGCCGCAGGATGACCCGGTTGACGGTGACCACGCCGTCGCTTTTCAGTCCGCTGATGAGGCTCATGACAGTCTCCTTTAGAAAATGAGAGGATACTAATATGTGAAGGCATCAAAAAGCCCAACGTAATCAGCCGGTTGATAAAAACCGACTAAATCACTCAGGCTTGTTCCTAAGATAACAGGCACACCGGAAAGTTTCAATATGGCCAGAAAAGATTTTTATGAAGCCCCCCTCAGGCGCGAGACGGTCTGGGAAGGGCGACTGCTCCAGGTCCACCGGGACG
>JBBINK010000046.1:0-6531 GCA_037443925.1 Betaproteobacteria bacterium | reverse complement strand
GGGCGGGTGGTGCTGGAGCGGCAATATCGTTATCCCCTCGGCCGGGAGTTCATCGAGCTGCCGGCAGGCAAGATCGACCCGGGCGAGGCGGACCTGGCCTGTGCCCGGCGCGAACTGCTGGAGGAGACCGGCTACACCGCCCGGGAGTGGACCTATGTGACCACCGTCTATCCCTGCATCGGCTATGCCGACGAGCGGCTGGTGTTTTTTCTGGCCCGGGGGCTGACGCAGGAGGGCCACCGGCGGGATGCGGACGAGTTTCTCGAGGTGTTCGCCCTGCCCGTGGAGCAGGCGCTGGAGGGCATCCGCAGCGGGGCCATCTGCGAGGCCAAGACCGTCGCGGGCCTGTTCTGGCTGGAGAAGATCCTGGCGGGCGCCTGGTCGCCCCAGCCCGCGCCGGCCGCCGGGGAGGCAGTCCGGCCATGAGGTTCACCGACTTGCCGCCGGGCGCACGGTTCCGCTTCGAGGGGGTGGTCTATGTGAAAGCCGGTCCGGTGACGGCTCGTGCCGAGGCCACGGGCGCCCTGCGCATGATTCCCCGCTATGCCCGGCTGGAGCCGGTGGAGGATCCCGGGGCGTCCGCGCCGGCTTCGAGCCGGCCCGAGACGGTTCCGACCGAACGGCTGCTGGCCGCCCTGGCGCGTTATCACGCCGCCTGTCTGGCGGCCATGGAGCCGGCCTCGGAAACGGCCAGGGCGCAACTCGTCGCCGCCCGGCGGCGTTTTCTCGAGGACTGCGGGCTCAGCCCAGACTGAAGCCCTCGCGTCCGCATTTGGCGCCGGCCAGCCGCGCGCCGGCTTGTAGGGCCCCGGCCACGTCCTGGCCCGAAAGCAGGGCGTCGATGACGCCCGCGTTGAAGGTGTCTCCTGCGCCCACCGTGTCCACCACGTGGGGCGGCGGGAAGGGCGGGCTGTGGTAGAGGCGGCCGTGGGCGTCCAGGGCCCAGGCGCCTTCGGCCCCCCAGCCGGCGAAAATCGGAGCCCGGGGCGCATGGACCCGCAGCCCCCGCAGGAAGGGCTCCGGCTCACCGTGGCCTAGGGCCGAGGCGAGGGCGCGCCCGGTGAGCAGCACGTCGGCCTCGCCCAAGACCGCGGTCAGTCCCGGCCTGGCTTTTTCCGCTTCCAGCGAAAGCCGCGCCGCCGGGCATCTGCTGCGTGCCAGGGCCATCATCTCGCCCAGCGCCGGCACGTTGCGGCCTTCGAAATGGATCCAGTCGAAGGCGTGCAGGTCCAGTCGCGCCAGGTCTGCCACGCCGAACTCCGGCAAATCCCGGTAGTGGACGATGGTGCGACTGCCGGAAGGGGTGAGCAGGATCGCGGAGGTGGGCGGCTTACCGGGGCGGCGCACGCAAGGGGACGGATCCACCCCGTGCCGTGCGAAATCCTCCAGCAGCCAGGCGGTTTCCGCCGCTTCCGCCAGCACGCCGGCGAAGCTCACCCGGTGCCCCAGCTGGGCGAGCACCACCGCGGTGTTGGCGGCATTGCCGCCCCGGCGCGTGCCCAGGCTGTGGGCACGCATCTCCTCGTCCTCGGCGGGGAAGTGGTCCACGCCGAAGACGAGATCCAGGGTGGCGATGCCCACGGCGAGCACGCGCGCCATCTCAGCGCCCCCGACCGAGCAGACGGGCCGCCAGCCAGTCGGCCGCCTGGTCCACTCCCGTCAGGGGCACCGGCGCCGGGCGCGGGGCCTCCAGCATGGCCGCGACCGCCGGGCCGAACGCGCCCCGTTCGAAGCACGCCCGCTCGATGGGCGCTCCCCGGCTGACCCGGGCGTGCCACGCCGCGAGCACGGGCTCTTCCGGCCAATCCGGCCGGCGCACGTAGACGAGCGGCGTGCCGCAGGCCGCGGCTTCCACGAAGGTGCCGTAACCGGGCTTGGTGAGCACGCAGTCCACCGAGGCGATCAGGTCGGCGGCGGACAGTCCCGTGTCCTCGATGTCCAGGGTATCCGGGCGGCGCAGGCCGGCGGCGCGCGGCACGATCCAGGTCACGCCTTCGATGCGTGGCCATGGTTCGGGCAGCTTCAGGCCCACGCCGCCCATGGCCACCAGCACCAGCCGGCCCGCCGGCAGCCCAGCCCGGCGTGATGCGCCCGGCTGGGCCACCGGCCCCACCGCAGCCAGGCGGGGCAGATCCGCCATGGGCAGGCCGGGGGTGAGCCGCAGGAAGACTTCGGCGCCCTGGTAGGCCTCGCGCATCTCGGCCTCGATGGGCACGAAGGCAGCCTCTCCCCGGAAATAGGGAGCGGTGATGGCCGCCCAGTTCAGGGAGCCCAAGGCCACCGCCCGCAAGCCGGCGCGGCGGGCGGCGGCCAGGGCGAGGTAGGCGACATTGGACAGCACCAGGTCCGGCCCCAGGGCGGCCAGCCGCGCCGCTTCGGCATCCACGCGCCGCGCCCAGTCCTGGTGGAAGGCCCGGTAGGCGGCGAGGCTGGCTGGCACGTCCACGTCCAGTGCGTTCAGCATGATCAGGCCCACGTCGCCGGCCTCGGCCTCGTGATCGAAGGCGCCCTCGATGCGCTGCGCGATGCGTTCCCGGGGCAATGCGCAGCGCACGGTCAGGGACAGGCCGGGCAGCCGCCGACGCAGGGCGTTGATCACCGGCGCGGTCTGGGCCAGATGGCCGAAACCATGGGAGGAGATCGCGACGTACAGGTGCATCAGGATTTCAGCCAGGGCGCGAAGCGCTCCCGGAACTTCGCCACCTTGGGCGCGACCACGAACTGACAGTAGGGCTGGTAGGGGTGGGTGCGGAAATAGCCCTGGTGTACCTCCTCGGCCGGCCAGAAGCGGTCAAGGGGTTGAAGCTCGGTCACGAGCGGGGCGGGCCACAGGCGGCTGGCGGCTTCCATGGCCTGTTCGGCGATGCGTTTCTGCTCCGCGTCGTGATACAGGATGATGGAGCGATACTGGGGACCCCGGTCGTTGCCCTGGCGGTTCGGCGTGGTGGGATCGTGGATGGCGAAGAAGATGTCCAGCAGCGTCCGGTAGGAAACCGTCGCCGGATCGAAGCGGATCTGCACCACCTCGGCGTGGCCGGTGGTGCCGCTGCACACCTGTTCGTAGCTGGGGTGGTCCACGGTGCCGCCGGCGTAGCCCGAGACGACCGCCTCCACGCCCCGCACCTGTTCGAACACGGCTTCCAGGCACCAGAAGCAGCCGCCACCGAGGGTGGCCAGGGCAGGGGCGGATGGGGCTGGGTGGGACATGGGCATTCCTCGCGGGACGGATGCCGGATTCTAGCAGCATCCCGGCGCGGCATTGGCAGCCGGGGCCAAAGCCCTTTACCATGGAAGGCCCTCGCTTCCCGGTAGATCCATGTCCGATTCCGCCGCCATCCCACACCGGGCCTACTTCACGAGCCGCGGCTTCGTGCCGGGCGGCATCGTCACCAATGCACGTGACGAGGTGCTGCACATGGCCATGCTGCCGCCTTTCCTGCGCACCCTGCTGGTGACCGACGGCACGGTCACCAAGCATTTGGAAGCCTACTTCTGGGAACACGTGGCCGTGGACAACCTGGGCCAGGCGCAACGTCGTCTGCAGGCGCCGGTGCCGTGGCTGGAACTGCCGGCGGGCGATACCGTGCTCGACCGGCGGGTCAGGCTGCGGGGCAGCCAGTCGGGGCGGATCTATGGCGAGGCCGAATCCCTGGTGCGCCTCGAGTGCCTGCCGGCGAGGCTGCGGGAGGACCTGCTCGCCGGCCGCATCGGCATTGGCGAACTCCTGCGGGAAAAGGGGCTGGAGACCTACCGGGAGATCCTCGACGTGGGCCGGGCCGGTGAGGAGGCGGTGTACCGCACCTACCGCATCGTGATCCGGCAGCGGCCCGCCATCCTCATCACCGAAACCTTCCCATGCGCGCCCTATCGCTGACCCTGGTCCTGCTGCTGGCCGCGCCGGCCGAAGCCTTCGAAATCGATGCCTTCAAGAGCGGCATGAGCCGGGAGGAGGTCAAGGCGGCCCTGCAGTCCTACGACTTCGAGCGCGTGCGGGACTTTTCACCCACCACGCTGATCGCCTACGACACGCCGGAGCGGGCCAGCCACCGCCAGTTCGTGTTCGATTTCTGCAACGACCGTCTGGTGGGGCTGCAGCAGGAGGTGGCGGCTTCCCTGCGCAACCTGGTCACCGTGGTCAACAACTACAACGCGCGCTACGGCCAACCCTCCCGGGTGGTGGCCGGCAGCAACGTCACCAGCATCGGCGAGCGCAACGAGCTGGCCTTTTTCTGGCGCAGCGGGCTCGACGTGATTGGCGTGCGCTACGTCGCCACGGCGCCGGTGGAACAATTGATGCTCGTGTACGAGACGCCCAACAAGTGCTGGCAGGTACCGCGGTGAGGAGGTGGGCAGGCCGGGCGATGGGGGCATGGCTGGGCCGCCTGGCCGCGCTGCTCCTGGGGCTGGCCGCCGCCTCCTGGGCCCACGGGGAGGCCGGCCGCGCCGCCGTGGCCACCGCCCATCCCCTGGCCACCCAGGTCGGACGCGCCATCCTGGAACGGGGCGGCAATGCCTTCGATGCCGCCGTGGCCGTGGCCGCGGCGCTGTCGGTGGTGGAGCCCTACAGCGCCGGCCTCGGGGGCGGTGGCTTCTTTCTGCTGTACCGCGCCCGCGATGGCCGGGAGATCTTCCTGGATGCCCGGGAGACGGCCCCCTCCCGCGCCAGCCGGGCCCGTTATCTCGATGCCCGGGGTCAGCCCCGACCCCGCGCCACCACCGAGGGCGCGACCGCCGCCGCCATCCCCGGCCTGCCGGCGGGCCTGGCGCATCTTGCCCGCCACTATGGGCGACTGCCCCTGCGGACGAGTCTCGCCCCGGCGATTGCCCTGGCCCAGCAGGGCTTTCCCGTGGACGAACGCTACCGCACCATGGCCAAGACCCGGTTTGCCTGCCTCCATGGCCAGGCTGCGGCCGCCCGCCAGTTCCTGGACGAAGGCGCGGTGCCCGCGCCGGGCTCGCGGCTTGCCCAGCCGGCGCTGGCGGCCACCCTGCGGACCCTGGCGCGGCACGGCGCCGCCGGGTTCTACCGCGGCCCCGTGGCGCGGGCCATGGTGCGGGCGGTGCGGCGCGCGGGCGGCTACTGGAGCGAGGGGGATCTGGCGCGCTACCGGGTGAGGGAGCGCGAGCCCATCGTGTTCCATTACGGCGACCTGCGCATCGTCTCCGCGCCCCCGCCTTCCGCCGGTGGCGTGGCCCTGGCCGAGAGCCTGAACATCCTCGCCCGTTACGACCTCGCGGCGGCGCCTCCGGCACAGCGCATGCACTGGGTGGTGGAAGCCCTGCGCCGGGCCTATCACGACCGCGTGCGCTATCTGGGTGATCCGGATTTCGTGTCCATCCCCGTGGCGCGCCTGGTGAGCCCGGCCTACGCCGGGCAACGGGCCGCCGACATCGACGACGCGCGCGCCACGCCCAGCGAGGCCCTGGACGGAGAGGAGCCCTGGGGCTCGGGGCGCGACACCACGCACCTGTCCATCGTGGACGGGGATGGCAACCGGGTGGCGGCCACCCTGTCCATCAACACGCCCTTTGGCGCCTGCTTCGTGGCGGGGTCCACCGGTGTGCTGCTCAACAGCGAAATGGACGATTTCGCGCTCACGCCCCAGGCGGCGAACAGCTACGGGCTCGCGGGCGGCCGGCCCAACCTGCTCGCCCCCGGGCGGCGGCCGGTGTCCAGCATGTCTCCCACCTTCGTCGACGACCGGCGCGGCGTCCTGGTGCTGGGCACGCCGGGCGGCTCCCGCATCGTGAGCATGGTCCTGCTGGCCATCCTCGCCTACGCGCAGCAGCCCCAGGTGGACCTCGCGGCAATCCTCGAGGCGCCCCGATATCACCACCAGTATCGGCCCGACCGCATCGAGGTCGAGCCCGATGCCTTTCCCCGCGAGGTCCTGGACGAGCTGGAGCTCAGGGGGCACGTGGTGCAGGTGGCGCCGCGCAAGTGGGGCAACATGCAGGTGGTGTGGGTGGATCGTGCCACCGGCCAGGCCTTTGCGGCCTCCGACCCCCGCGGCCAGGGCAGCGGCATGGCCTGGTACTGAGCCATAGCCGGGGGCAGGGGCATCTTGTATCATTAGCGCATTTTTTCGGCCGATCCCGCCATGAAGACGACTTTTCTCGATTTCGAACAACCCATCGCGGAGCTCGAGGGCAAGATCGAAGAACTGCGCTACGTGCAGGATGATTCCGCCCTCGACATTTCCGAGGAGATCGAGCGCCTGCAGAAGAAGAGCCGCGCGCTCACCAAGGACATCTACGCCAAGCTCTCGCCGTGGCAGATCTCCCAGGTGGCGCGGCATCCCCAGCGCCCATACACCCTGGACTACATCGCCGCCCTGTTCACCGACTTCGAGGAGCTCCACGGGGACCGTCATTTCGCCGACGATCCGGCCATCGTCGGCGGACTGGCCCGGTTCAACGGCCAGCCGGTCATGGTGATCGGCCACCAGAAGGGGCGGGACACCAAGGAAAAGATCTACCGCAATTTCGGCATGCCGCGTCCCGAGGGTTACCGCAAGGCCCAGCGGCTGA
>JBBINK010000045.1:298-14249 GCA_037443925.1 Betaproteobacteria bacterium | reverse complement strand
CGAGACGCTGAAGCAACTCGCCGCGCGGCGCATCGCGCCCACGCCCGAGAACTATCAGCGCATCTACCGCGAACTCGCCGGCGTGACCGCAGCCGCTGCCGCCGGGGAGAGTGTGGAAGAGAACACGGCCCGGGTGCTGGAGTCCCTGGCCCGCAAGCAGCCCGCCCAGGCGGCGCGCCTGAAGCAGCTGGCCAAGGCGGTCGAGGAGCGGGACTGGGATCGCTTCGGCGAGGTACTGGAGGAGCTGGTCGCCCCTACGGCAGGTGGCGGCCCCAACTGGGCGGACCTCATCCGGGAGCTCATCCGCCAATGGGATCTCAAGCAGGCTGGTCTGACCACGCTGCGCAAGAAAGAAGCCCTCGAGCGCGTCCTGATCAATTTCGGACGGAATCCGGACGAACTCGCCGTCAAACTGGAAGCCCTGGTGCGTGCCTGGGGCGAGGGCGTTTCCGCGCCTTCCGATCTCGGCCTGGCCGAGCGTGCTCCCGAGGCGGCGGCCGACCGGCGGGGCCAGCCCCTCAACGTGGCCGCCCCGGAGGACGTGCCGGCCCTGCTTGCCGAGCTGTTGGCCCAGGCCCTGCTGCAAGGGGTGCTGCCGCGCCTGGGCCATGTGCCGGCGCTCGCGGAAGAGGCAAGCCGCCTGGCCGAACAGGCGCGCGCCGCCCGCGACCCGGAGGCCTTTGCCAGCCTGTCCCGTTCCCTGCGCAATTTCTGGATCCAGGTGGAACTGCAGACGCAGGCGGAGGCGGGCCTGCTGGACGGCCTGATGCGCCTGCTGCGCCTGGTGGTGGACAACATCGGCGAGCTCCTGCTCGAGGACCAGTGGCTGCGGGGCCAGCTCTCGGTGGTGCGCGAGATCATCAGCAAGCCCCTGGATGCCCGGGTGATCTCCGATGCGGAGAAGCGCTTCAAGGAAGTGATCTTCAAGCAGGGCACGCTCAAGCACAGCTTGAACGAGGCCAAGGCCACGCTGAAGAACCTGGTGACCGTGTTCATCGAACGCATCGGCGAAATGTCCGAGAGCACCGGCGGCTACCGCAAGAAAATCGAGCGCTACACGGAGATCCTGAGCGGAACCGAGGATCTGCCCACCCTGAACCAGGTGCTCAAGGACATCCTGGCGGACACGCGCAGTCTGCACCTCGACATGGTGCGCTCCCACGACGAGCTGGTGGCCGCCCGGCAACAGGTGGAGGCGGCCGAGGCGCGGATCAAAGAGCTGGAGGCGGAGCTGGACCAGGTGTCCGAACTGGTGTACCAGGACTATCTCACCGGCACGCTGAACCGGCGCGGCATGGAGGATGCCTTCGAGCGCGAGATCGCCCGCGCGCAACGCCATGGCATGCCCCTGTCCATCGCGCTGTTGGACGTGGACCACTTCAAGCGCCTGAACGACACCTATGGCCACGAGGCCGGCGATCAGGCCCTGGTCCACCTCACCCGCGTGATCAAGGAAATCCTCCGGCCCACCGATACGGTCGCGCGCTACGGCGGGGAGGAGTTCATCATCATCCTGCCCGACACCCGCGCCGAAGACGCCGTCCGGATCATGACCCGGCTGCAGCGCGAACTGACCAAACGCTTCTTCCTGCACGACAACCAGCGCATCCTGATCACCTTCAGTGCGGGGGTGGCGCAGCACGAAGCAGGCGAATCCTACGAGGCCCTGATCGCCCGCGCCGACGCCGCCCTCTATCAGGCCAAGCAGACCGGACGCAACCGCGTGGTCATGGCCGAGCCCGGCAAGGCGGCCGCGCCCGCCGGCTGAGACGGCAAACTTTGCCGCCGCCCCGGCGCCGCTTGCCGGGCAGGCTTGCCGCACCGGCTGGCGGCACGCGCGCAAGGCCCTGACATCCCGCTTCCTTGCGTCCTGGCACGGTTGCTGCTTTTGTCCCGTCGGACCCCTTTGGGAGACGCACATGAGCGGCAGCATCGATCACCTCCTGGACAGCCATACCCACGCCCTGAAGCTCAGGAGCTTCCGCCAGCAGCTCCTGGCCTCGAACATCGCCAATGCGGACACGCCCCACTACAAGGCGGTGGACATCGATTTCGCGGCGGAGATGCGCCGCGCCATGGCGGGTGCGGCAGCCGCGGGCAGCCTCACCACCACCCATCCGCGTCACCTCGCCGGCAGCGGCGCCAATCCCTTCGGTGCGCAGATCCTCTACCGCACGGACGTGCAGGGCAACATCGACGGGAACACCGTGGACATGGACCGGGAACGTGCCGAGTTCGCCGAGAACGCCCTGCGCTACGAGGCCATCCTGCGCGTGCTCAACACCGAGATCCAGCATCTCAAGGCCGCCTTGCGCACCCAGTGATGGAGGATTGAGGCCATGTCCCTGTTCAACGTGTTCAACATCGCCGCCAGCGCCCTCGCCGCCCAGTCCCAGCGGCTGAACGTGGTGGCGAGCAACCTGGCCAACGCCGAGAGCACCACCAGCGCGAATGGCGGTCCCTACCGCGCCAAGCAGGTGGTGTTCCAGGCCATTCCCGTGGGAGGCACCGGCATCACCCAGGGCGCGGGTGTCGCGGTGCGGGAAGTGATCGACGATCCCTCGCCCCTGCGCCGGGTGTATGACCCGCGCCACCCCGCCGCGGACAAGGACGGCTACGTGAGCTATCCCAACGTGAACGTGGTGGATGAGATGGTCAACATGATTTCCGCGTCCCGTTCCTACCAGAACAACGTGGATGTGATGAACACCACCAAGGCCATGATGCTCAAGCTGCTGACCCTTGGCCAGGGAAACGAGGACCGCCGTGAATCCCCTCGCTTCCGTCACCGCCGCCACCGCTGCCGCCACACCGGCGCGGTCCGATCCGGTGGCCGCCACCGAAGATCGCTTCCTGAAGCTCCTGGTGGCCCAGATGAAGAATCAGGATCCCCTCAATCCGCTGGACAACGCCCAGGTGACCTCCCAGATGGCTCAGCTGTCCACGGTCACGGGCATCAACAAACTCGCGTCCCTGGTGCAGAGCATATCCGGCGCCCTGGCACAGACCCAGTCGCTGCAGGCCGCCGCCATGATCGGCCGCGGTGCCCTCACCGAGGGCAGCACCCTGCTGCTCGCTAAGGGCCAGGCGCTCGCCGGCTTCGAACTGGCGGGACCCGCCGATCAGGTGCTGGTGCAGATCAAGGACATCAACGGCCAGGTGATCTACCGGGCCGATCTCGGCCCCCAGCCGGGCGGCGTGAACCTGTTCCAGTGGGATGGCATGCGTGACGACGGCCTGGCCGCAACGGACGGCAGCTACCGCTTCGACGTGCAGGCCACCCAGAACGGCCAGCCCGTGGCGGCCACCCGGCTCAGCCATGGCACCGTGGCCAGCGTCAGCCTCAATCGGGGTGAGGTGGAACTGAATCTGCTCAACCTGGGCGCGGTGAGTCTGCCGCAGATCAAACAGGTGATGTGAGCCCAGCCAAGCGAAAGGAGAATGCAATGAGCTTCCAGCAGGGTCTTTCCGGTCTCAACGCCTCGGCCAAGAGTCTGGACGTGATCGGCAACAACGTGGCCAACGCCTCCACCGTGGGTTTCAAGGCATCCCAGGCGCAGTTCGCGGATGTGTATGCCGCGTCCCTGGCGGGCGGCACGGGGCTGTCGGCAGGCATCGGCACCAAGGTCGCCACCATCGCCACCCAGTTCACCCAGGGCAACATCAGCGTCACCAACAATCCCCTGGACATCGCCATCAACGGCAAGGGTTTCTTCCGGGTGGACCAGCAGGGCACGATCTTCTACACCCGCAACGGCCAGTTCCAGCTGGACAAGGATGGCTACATCGTCACGGCCGCGGGCGAGAACCTCACCGGCTACGCCGCCAATGCCAATGGCCAGATCCTGCCGGGCGCCCTGGTGAAGCTGCAGCTTTCCAGCGCCGACATCGCGCCCTCGCCCACCGCCAAGGCCAACGTGCTGGTCAACCTGGACTCGCGCCAGAACGTGCCCACGGCGACGTTCGACGTCGACGTCCCCACCACCTACAACAGCTCCACGTCCATGACGGTGTACGACAGCCTGGGCAATGCCCAGACCTACACCTTCTACTTTCGCAAGACCGCCAGCAACACCTGGGACGTGTATAGCAGCCTGACCAACCCGGCGGGCACGAAGACGCTGCTCAACGGCGGCGCTCCCCTGACCACCCTGAGCTACAACACGTCCGGAACCCTGGTCAGTGGCGCAACCGTGACCGCCACCGTCCCCGCCGCCCCCCTGGGCACGGGTGCGGCGGCCTTGTCGTTCCAGCTGGACTTCACCGGCTCCACCCAGTTCGGTAGCCCCTTCTCGGTGAACGCCATCACCCAGGACGGTTACACCTCGGGCCGCCTCACCGGCTTCGCCATCGGTGACGATGGCATCATCCAGGCGCGCTATTCCAACGGGCAGAACAAGGCCCAGGGGCAGATCGTGCTGGCCAACTTCACCAATCCCCAGGGACTCCAGCCGCTGGGCAACACCCTGTTCGCGGAGACCGCGGCCTCGGGCCAGCCCCTGGTGGGGGGACCCGGTTCCGGTAGTCTCGGGGTGCTGCAATCCTCGGCCACCGAGGACTCGACCGTGGATCTCACCGCGGAACTGGTGGCCATGATCACCGCCCAGCGCGTGTATCAGGCCAATGCCCAGACCATCAAGACCCAGGACGCCGTGCTGCAGACCCTGGTCAACCTGCGGTAAGCCTGGCCACGACACCCCACGGAGACGATGCCATGGACCGACTGATCTACGTGGCCATGACCGGTGCCCGCAACGTGCTGGCGCAGCAGGCCACCAACAGCCATAACCTGGCGAATCTGGGCACCAGTGGATTCCGTGCCCAGCTGGATGCGTTCCGTGCGGTGCCCGTCGTCGGCGCATTGCTGCCCACGCGCACCTACGCGGTGGATGCGACGGTGGGCACCGATTTTCGCCCGGGGGTGATCCAGACCACGGGCCGCCCGCTGGACGTGGCCATCCACGGCCGCGGCTGGATCGCGGTGCAGGCGCCCGATGGCTCGGAGGCCTACACGCGCAACGGCAGCCTGCAGCTATCCCCCAACGGTGTGCTGCAGACCCGCGATGGTTTCAACGTGCTGTCCGGCGCGGGGCCCATCTCGGTGCCGCCGGATACCGAAATCACCATTGCCAAGGACGGCACCATCTCCACCGTGCCCGGAACCCGTCAGAAGAACCAGATCACGGAGGTGGGCCGCATCAAGCTGGTGAATCCGCCGGAGGCCGAACTGGTGCGGGGCGAGGATGGCCTGTTCCGCCTCGCCAACGGCGGGCGCGCTCCGGCCGACGACACGGTCGTGCTCGCCACGGGTGGACTGGAATCCAGCAATGTCAACCCGGCTGAAGTGCTGGTGAGCCTGATCTCCCTGCAGCGTCAGTTCGACCTGACCATGAAACTGATCCAGAACGCCGAGCAGAATGCCAGCAAGGCCGCCGTCCTCCTCAACCTCAACGGGTGACAGACCATGATTCGTTCCCTGTGGATCGCCAAGACCGGGCTGGATGCCCAGCAGATGAACATCGACGTGGTGGCCAACAACCTGGCCAACGTCAGCACCACCGGCTTCAAGCGCAGCCGTGCCGTGTTCGAGGACCTGCTCTACCAGACCCTGCGGCAGCCGGGCGCCAAGTCGTCCCAGCAGTCGGAGATTCCCTCGGGCCTGCAGCTGGGCACCGGCGTTCGGCCCATCGCCACCGAGCGCATCTTCACCCAGGGCAACCTCACCCAGACCGGCAATCCCCTGGATTTGGCCATCAATGGCAACGGCTTTTTCCAGGTCACTCTCCCCGATGGCACCACTGCCTATACCCGGGATGGCTCGTTCCAGATCAACAGCCAGGGCCAGGTGGTCACCGCCAGCGGCTACACGGTGGCGCCTGCCATCACCATCCCGGCCAACACGCTGAGCATCACCGTCTCCACCGACGGGATCATCTCCGTTCAGCAGTCGGGCAACCCCACGCCGGTGCAGGTGGGCCAGCTGCAGTTGGCCAGTTTCATCAACCCGGCCGGCCTGCAGAGCATGGGCGAGAACCTCTATCTGGAGACCGCCGCCTCGGGCGCCCCATCCACCAACACGCCGGGCACCAATGGCTTGGGTGTGCTGAATCAGGGCTACCTCGAGACCTCCAACGTCAACGTCTCCGAGGAGCTGGTCAAGATGATCGAGGCCCAGCGCGCCTTCGAGCTCAACTCCCGTGCCATCAGCGCCTCCGACCAGATGCTGCAGCGGCTGGCGCAACTGTGAGGAACGTCGCCATGAAACGCCTCGCCCTCGCCCCCCTCCTGCTGGTCGCCGCGTGCGCCACGGTGCCTCCGACCAACGTGCACCAGCCCATGACGGCGAGGCCGGCGCCAGCCCCGGCGGCGCAACCCGCCGATGGCGCCATCTACCATGCCGGCGCGCCCCTGTCCCTGTTCGAGATGAAGCGGGCGCGCAACGTCGGCGACATTCTCACCATCCAGATCAACGAAAAGACCTCGGCCACCAAGAAGGGCAACAGCGCCGCCGCGCGCAAGACCAGCAACGACTTCTCGGTGGACACGCTGCAGGGGCTGCCGGGCAAGAGCTTCCTGGGCGCCTCGCTGGGGGCCAAAGGCGAGCACAAGTTCGAGGGCAAAGGCGAAAGCAACAGCAGCGACACGTTCACCGGCACCATCACCGTGACCGTGATCGAGGTGCTGCCCAACGGCAACCTGCTCGTTTCCGGCGAGAAGCAGCTGGGCATCAACCAGGGCACGGAATACATCCGGTTCTCCGGCGTGGTGGACCCGGCCACCATCGGCTTCGGCAACACGGTCTCCTCCACCCAGGTGGCCGATGCCCGCATCGAATATCGCGGCAATGGCTATGTCGATGAGGCCCAGATCATGGGCTGGCTGGCCCGCTTCTTCCTCACCTTCCTGCCATTCTGAGGAGTCGTCGCCATGAGAATGCGCCTTTTCCTCCACAGCCTGCTGGTGGCCTGGGCGATCGGCACCGCGCCCGTCCAGGCCGAGCGCATCAAGGATCTCGCCATGGTGCAGGGCGTGCGCGCCAACCAGCTCATCGGCTATGGGCTGGTCGTGGGCCTGGATGGAAGCGGCGACCAGACCACCCAGACCCCGTTCACGGTGCAGAGCATCGCCACCATGCTCACCCAGCTGGGGGTGAACCTGCCCCCGTCGGCGGCATCCGGACTCCAGCTCAAGAACGTGGCCGCGGTGATGGTCACCGCCACTTTGCCGCCCTTCGCGAAGCCGGGCCAGACCATCGACGTGACCGTCTCCTCCCTGGGCAACGCCAAGAGCCTGCGGGGCGGCACCCTGCTGATGACGCCCCTCAAGGGCGCCGACGGGCAGGTCTATGCCATCGCTCAGGGCAGCGTCCTGGTCGCCGGCGCGGGTGCGGCCGCCGCGGGCAGCAGCGTCACCGTCAACCATCTGAGCGCCGGCCGCGTGCCCGCCGGCGCCACCGTGGAAAAGGTGGTGCCCACCAGCCTGGGGCAGGGCGATTACGTGGCCCTCGAGCTCCATCACACCGACTTCACCACCGCCAACCGCATGGCCCAGTCCATCAACAACGCCTTCGGGCCGGGCACCGCGCTGGCCACCGACGGTCGCGTGGTCCAGGTGCGCGCGCCCCGTGATCCCGCCGCCCGCGTCGCCTTCCTGGCCCAGGTGGAGAACCTGAACGTGATCGCCGGCGATGCGCCGGCCAAGGTGATCCTGAACGCCCGTACCGGCTCGGTGGTGATGAACCAGGCGGTGCAGGTGGAAAACTGCGCCATCGCCCATGGCAACCTGTCGGTCACCATCAGCACCGAGCCGCGTGTGAGCCAGCCCGCGCCCCTGTCCGGCGGCCAGACCGTGGTCACCCAGCAGGCCCAGATCGAAATCAAGGCGGAAAAGGGCAATCTCATCACCCTGCCCACCAGCGTGAACCTCGCGGAAGTGGTGAAGGCCCTCAACGCGGTGGGCGCCACGCCCCAGGATCTGCTCGCCATCCTGCAGGCGATGAAGGCGGCGGGTGCGCTGCGGGCCGAACTGGAGATCATCTGATGGCCCTGCCCCCGGCCGACGTCGCGCTCGCTGCCCTCGATCCCCGGGCCCTGGCCAGCCTGCGCCGTGCCGCGAAGGACAACGCGGACGCCTCGCGGGCTGGCATCGCCAGGGAGTTCGAAAGCCTGTTCCTCGCCATGATGCTGAAAAGCATGCGGGCCACGGCCGGCGAGGCTGGCCCCTTCGACAGCGAATCCACCCGGCTGTATCGCGAACTGGCGGATCAGCAGATGGCCCACGCCCTCGCCACCCGAGGGCGGGGACTGGGTCTGGCCGACATGCTGCTCACCCAGATGAACAGGCCCGCGGTGACGGCGCCGACGCCGAGCACCGACCCCATCGCCCTCCACCGCCCGCCCCGGGCCCACGCCCTCGCCCGGGAGGTCCAGGCCTTGCCGCTCAAGGTTGAGCTTCCGGGCAGCGATGCCACGCCCGTGGGGCGCGGCCAGCCCACCCCGGCCTCCACGCCGCGCGAGTTCGTTTCCACCATCTGGCCCCACGCGGTGGCCGCGGGGCAGGCGTTGGGTGTGCCGCCCGCCTTCGTGGTCGCCCATGCCGCGCTGGAATCGGGCTGGGGCCAGCGGGCCATCCTGCTGCCGGACGGCCGTCCCAGCCACAACCTGTTCGGCATCAAGGCAGGTCCCGACTGGCAGGGCCCCACCGTGGACATCACCACCACCGAATACCTGAACGGCACGCCCCAGCGGCGGCTGGCCCGGTTCCGCGCCTACGCCTCCTATGAGGAGGCCTTCGCCGACTACGCGCGGCTGCTGAAGCAGTCCGGACGCTATGAACAGGCGGTCGCGGCCGCCGACTTCCCCACCTTCGCCGGCGCCCTGCAACGGGCAGGCTACGCCACGGACCCGGCCTATGCCGACAAGCTGGGACGGGTGATCGCCAGCCGCATCTTCCGGGAGGCCATGGCGGCATGATTCAAGAAACCCCGCCCCATGCCGTTGATTCCACGGTCGGAGGCCGCCCATGGCCGGCCCCGACAGGAGAGCCGTCATGACGAGCAGCATCATCGATATCGGCGTCCGTGCCCTGAACGTGGCCCAGTATGGACTGGTGACCACCCAGCACAACATCGCCCAGTCTGGGGGTGCTCAACCTGCTGCCCGTGCCGGTGCTTCCACCGACAGCAGATCACCCAGTCCACCCTGCTGCCCTTCGGCACCGGCGCCGGCTGGTTGGGCCAGGGCGCCAAGGTGGATACGGTCAAGCGCATCTACAACGAGTTCCTGGACAACCAGGTGCTGGCCACCACGGCTCAGAACGCCTTCTTCGAGGCCTACTCGTTCCAGGTCCGCCAGATCGACAACCTGCTGGGCGATCCCGCCTCCGGGCTGTCGCCTGCCCTGCAGCAGTTTTTCACCGGGGTGCAGACCGTGGCCAACGACCCGGCCTCGGTGCCAGCGCGGCAGCTCCTGCTGTCCAGCGCCCAGGCGCTGGTGGCCCGTTTCAGCGCGATGCACGAGCGTCTGGCGGGCATCCGTGAGGGCGTGAACACACAGCTTTCCGCCGTGGTGGGCGAGATCAATGCCTACGCCACCCAGATCGCGGACATGAACGAGAAAATCGTGCTGGCCCAGAACACCCAGCACCAGCCGCCCAACGATCTGCTGGATCAGCGGGACCGGCTGATCGCCGAACTGAACGAGCGCGTGCGGGCCACCGTGGTCAAGCAAAGCGATGGCACCTTCAACGTCTTCATCGGCAACGGCCAGGCCCTGGTCGTGGGCCAGGTCCCCTACCAGCTGGCGGCAGTCCGCTCGGCCCTGGATCCTGATGCCCTGGACATCGTGTACCAGACGGCTGGCGGTGGCCAGATCACCGTCAACGAGCAGGATCTGACCGGCGGCACGCTCGGGGGCCTGCTCGCCTTCCGCCGCGAAGCCTTGGAGGCCGCACAGACCGGACTCGGGCGGGTGGCCCTTGCCCTCGCCGAGACCTTCAACAACCAGCACCGGCTGGGCCAGGACCTGCTGGGTGCGCTGGGCGGCGACTTCTTCCGCATCGACGCCACCTCACCCACGGTCAAGGCCAACGACAACAACACCGGCAGCGGCGTGCTCTCGGCCAGCCTCGACACCAGCAATGCGGGCGCCTCGGCCCTCACCACCGGCAGCTACCGTCTCACCTATCTCGCGGGCAGCAACAGCTACCTGGTCGAAAACCTGCTCGATGGCAGCAGCAGCACGGTGGCGGCGGCGGCGCTGTCGGGAGCCGTGCCCGGTGTCACGCTGGCCATGGGCGGCAGCCCGGCGGATGGCGATTCCTTTCTGGTGCTGCCCACCCGCTATGGAGCCCGGGACATCGCGGTGGCCATCAACGACGTCAATCGCATCGCCGCCGCGGCGCCCATCCGCACCGCGGCGGCCACCACCAACACGGGCACGGCCACCATCAGCGCGGGACAGGTGGATGCCACCACCCAGCCGCCCCTGAACCCGAACCTGCAGCAGCCGGTGACGATCACCTTCACCAGTCCTTCCACCTACGACGTGACGGGAACCGGCACCGGCAACCCCACGGGCCAGCCCTACACCGACGGCGCCCCCATCAGCTTCAACGGCTGGACCGTGCAGATCAGCGGCACCCCGGCCGCCGGAGACACCTTCACCATCGGGCCCAACACGGGTGGCGTGGCCGACGGCCGCAACGCCCTGGCGCTGGCCGCGCTGCAGACACGCAACCTGTTGGCGGGCAACACCGCCTACCAGGGGGCCTACGGCCAGATGGTGAGCGCCGTGGGCACGCGTTCCCAGGAGATCCAGATCAACGCCAAGGCCCAGTCCACGCTGCTGCAACAGACGAAGCAGGCCCAGCAGGAGGTGTCGGGTGTGAACCTGGACGAGGAGGCGGCGAACCTGCTCCGCTATCAGCAGGCCTACCAGGCGGCGGCCAAGGTCATCCAGACCGGCAGCCTGCTGTTCGACACCATCCTCGGCCTGCGCTAGCCACGGGGAGACCATCATGCGCATCAGCAGCAACATGATCTACGAGCTGGGGGTTTCCGCCATCCAGAACCGGCTGGCGGATCTGGTCAAGACCCAGCAGCAGCTGGCCGCAGGGCGGCGTGTGCTCACGCCCAGCGACGACCCGGTGGCCAGTGCCCAGAGCCTGACCCTCGACCAGTCCCTGAGCGTGACCGAGCAGTACCGGGCCAACATCACGCGGGCCACCAGCGCCCTCAGCCTGGAAGACAGCGTGCTCGCCCAGGTGGTGCGGGTGATCCAGGATGCGCGGGTCACCACCGTCAACGCCGGCAACCCGACGCTGTCCGCCGCCAACCTGCGGGCTCTGGCCACCGAGCTCAAGGGCCGCTACCAGGAGCTGCTGGGGCTGGCCAACACCCACGACGGGCAGGGACAGTACCTGTTCTCCGGCTACCAGAGCAACGTCCAGCCTTTCACCCAGAGCACGGGCCCCGGGGTCTATGCCGGCGACCAGGGCGTCCGCCTGGTGCAGATCGCCGCCTCGCGCCAGATCGCCATCAACGACACCGGCCAGGACGTGTTTCGTCCGGGCATCGCGGGGCAGGACGTGTTCGCCACCCTCGATACCCTGATCACCCAGCTCGACAGTGGCGTCACGGCGGCGCAGATCAGCGCCGCCCTGACCGGGCTGGATTCGGCCATGAACAACGTGCTGCGCGTGCGCGCCTCGGTGGGTGCGCGCCTGCGGGAGCTGGAGGCCACGGACGGAACCCACGGGGACACCGCGCTGCAATACCAGTCCACCCTGTCCGACCTGAGGGATCTGGACTACACCAAGGCCGTCACCGATCTGACCCGCACCCAGACCTCCCTGGAAGCGGCACAGAAATCCTACATGGCGGTAAGCCAGCTCTCCCTGTTCAACTACCTCGGCAACTGAGCCCTTCGCGCAGTCGCAAGACGCCACGCCCCTGGCGGGCGCGAAGGCGCGCCGCCCTATTTCCGGCGAAGCGGCGAATTTGACGTGCGCGCGCAGCCGGCCGGATACTGTCGTGATGAGCTCGCGCCTGCGCCGGGCCGTGGCCGCCCTCCTTCTGCTTCTGCCCCTCGTCCCCCACGCCGAGGCGCCCCGCATCGGCCCCGTGGTGCTCGCGCGTCTGCCCCACGACCAGCAGGCCTACACCCAGGGGCTGGTGTGGCACGCCGGCATCCTGTACGAGAGCACCGGACGCTACGGGGAGTCCACGCTGCGCCGGGTGGATGCGCCAAGCGGCCGCGTCCTCGCCCAGGCGCGCCTGCCGGCGACGCTCTTCGGCGAGGGGCTGGCGCGGGTGGGCGCGGCCCTCGTGCAACTCACGTGGAAGGAGAACCAGGCGCGCTGGTATGACCTGGCATCGCTTCGCCTGGTCCGCACGGTGCCCTATCCCTACGAGGGCTGGGGTGCGACCTGGGACGGCCGCCATCTCATCGTGAGCGACGGCAGCGCCCTGCTGCGCTTCCTCGATCCCCATACCCTGCGCACCATCCGCGAACTCGTCGTGCGCGAGGGCGAGACGCCCCAGGCCTATCTCAACGAACTGGAGTGGGCAGAAGGCGAAATCCTGGCCAATGTGTGGGGCGAGGCGCGCATTGCGCGCATCGATCCCCGCACCGGACAGGTCCGCGGCTGGCTGGATCTCTCGGCGCTGGTACCCGCGAACACGCGGGACGACCCGGAGGCGGTGGCCAACGGCATCGCCTACGATCCCGAGGGACGGCGCCTGTACGTGACGGGCAAGCGCTGGCCGTTCCTGTTCGTCCTCGCCTGGCCGCCGCCCTGAAGGCTCGGCCGCTACAGGTAGGCGCGCGCCTCTTCCCCCGGCCCCGGGGTCGGCCGCGGCAGGCGCAAAAAAAGCCCGGCGCAGGCCGGGCCTTGCTTCATCCGCCGGGCCGTCAGCGTGCCGCCAGCGCCAGCATCAGGCCATTGAGCTTGTGCACGAAACCGGCGGGGTCTTCCAGCTGGCCACCCTCCGCCAGCAAGGCCTGGTCGAACAGGATCCGGCTCCAGTCGCGGAAGCGTTCGGCATCGGTCTCGTCCTTCAGGCGCGCCACGATGGGATGGTGCACGTTGATCTCCAGGACGGGCTTGACGCCCGGCACCTTCTGGCCTGCCGCCTTGAGCAGCCGTTCCAGATTCATGCTCATCTCGTGCTCGCCGGTCACCAGACAGGCCGCCGAGTCGGTGAGCCGCTGGGAGACCCGCACGTCCTTGACCGCATCGCCCAGCGCCTCGCGGATGCGCCCCACCAGCTCCTTGAACTGTTCCGCCTCGCTTTCCTGGCTTTTGCGCTCCGCCTCGTCTGCCAGCTTGCCCAGATCCAGCTCCCCTTTCGCCACGGACGCCAGGGGCTTGCCGTCGAACTCGTGCAGGTAGGACAGCATCCACTCGTCCACGCGATCGGACAGCAGCAGGACCTCGATCCCCTTCTTGCGGAACACCTCCAGATGGGGGCTGCTCTTGGCGGCCGCATAGCTGTCCGCGGTGACGTAGTAGATCTTTTCCTGACCGTCCTTCATGCGGGCGACGTAGTCCGCCAGGGACACGTCCTGGGCATCGCCCTCGGAAGCGGTGGTGGTGAAGCGCAGCAGCCTGGCCAGCCGCTCCCTGTTGGCGAAATCCTCGCCCAGCCCCTCCTTCAGCACCCGGCCGAACTCCTTCCAGAACTGGGCGTATTTTTCCTTCTCGTTCTGCGCCAAGTCTTCCAGCAGGTCCAGCACCTTGCGCGTGGCGCCCGCGCGGATGGCGTCGATGTCCTTCGAGTGCTGGAGTATCTCCCGCGAGACGTTGAGAGGCAGGTCGCTGGAGTCGATCACGCCGCGCACGAAGCGCAGGTAGTGCGGCATGAGCTTTTCCATGTCTTCCATGATGAAGACACGCCGCACATACAGTTTGATGCCGTGCCGCTGCTGCCGGTCCCAGAGATCGAAGGGCG
>JBBINK010000045.1:0-271 GCA_037443925.1 Betaproteobacteria bacterium | reverse complement strand
CAGCAGGGTGTATTCCTGCTTGCCTTCCACCTTGCTGTGCACGTAGGCGAGCGGCGGCTCGAAGGCATGGGCCACGTGCTTGTAGAACTCCTCATACTGCTCGGCAGTGATCTCGCTCTTGGGTCGGGCCCACAGGGCGCTGGCCTGGTTGATGGTCTCGTCCTCGTCGCTGCCCTCTTTCTTCATGACGATGGGCAGGGCGATGTGGTCCGAATACTTGCGGATGATGGCCTTGATCCGCCACGGCTCGAGGAATTCGTCCTCACCCTCG
>JBBINK010000044.1:3676-14740 GCA_037443925.1 Betaproteobacteria bacterium | reverse complement strand
TTTGGCGATCAGCGCCACGGGCAAGGCCAGGATCAGCGCCGCCACCGCGAAGTCGCGCAGGCGCAGCATCTTCTCGTGCCGGTCCAGATACCAGGCGAGCATCAGGGGCACGGCGAGCTTCATCAGCTCCGAAGGCTGCACCCGGGTCACGCCGAGGTCCAGCCACCGCCGCGCCCCCTTGCTGACCTCGCCGAACAGGGCCACCGCCACCAGCAGCAGCAGACCCAGCACGTAGGCCGGCACGGCGAAGCGCATGATGTGCTGGGGCGGCACATTGGCCACCGCCCACATGAGCACCAGGGCGAGTCCGATGTTCAGCGCCTGGCTGCCCACGCGCCCCCAGTCCTGGGCGGAGGCGCTGTAGAGCACCACCAGGCCCAGCGCCAGGACGAGCGCGAGCAGGGCCAGCAGAATGCCGTCCACGTGACGCACGCTGCGCAGCAGCAGACGCCTAATCATCGCTGCTCTCCGCGGCTGCCGCCTCGGTCGCGGCCGCGCCCGCCGGCCGCTTGCCCAGCAGGTAGTAATCGAACAGGGCGCGGGCGATGGGCGCCGCCGTGGAACCCCCATGGCCGCCGTTTTCCACCAGCACCGCCACCGCGATCCTGGGCTGCTCCGCCGGGGCGAAGGCGATGAACAGGGCATGGTCGCGGTAACGCTCCGCCACCCGGCTTTCCACGTATTTCTCGCCCTGTTTCATGCCGATCACCTGGGCGGTTCCGGTCTTGCCGGCAATGGCATAGGGCGCGCCCGCCCCTGCGCGCGCAGCCGTCCCGCCAGGCCGGGTGACGTCCACCATGGCGGCGACCACCCGCTGCAAGTTGGCCGGATCGATGGGCAGGTTGGACAAGGGCTCCGGCGCCACGGGCGTCACCGCGCCGGTCCGGGCGTTCTGGATCTCCCGCACCAGCTGGGGCCGCATCTCCCGTCCGCCGTTAGCCAGGGTGGCCGTGGCCACGGCCAGCTGCAGGGGCGTGGCCAGCATGTAGCCCTGGCCGATGCCCACGCTCACCGTGTCGCCCGCGTACCATTTCTGCCTGAAGCGCTTCCATTTCCATTCCTGGGAAGGCAGGTTGCCGGTGCGCTCGCCCTCGATGTCGATGCCGGTCTTGCGCCCGAAACCGAAGTGGCGCATGAAGCCATGGATCGCATCGATGCCCATGTCCACCGCCAGGCCATAGTAGTAGGTGTCGCAGGAAACCACGATGGAACGGTGCAGATCCACCATGCCGTGTCCGCCGGCCTTCCAGTCACGGTAGCGGTGGCTGCTGCCGGGCAGGCTGAAGTAGCCCGGATCGGCGATGGTATAGCGGGGTGAGCGTTTGTTGAGCTCGAGCGCGGCGAGGGCCATGAAGGGCTTGAACGTGGAGCCGGGTGGATACATGCCATGCATGGCCCGGTTGACCAGGGGCTTGTCGGGTGATTCGTTCAGGGCCCGCCAGTTCTGGGGGTCGATCCCGTCGATGAACAGATTGTTGTCGTAGCCGGGCTTGGACAGGAAGGCGAGCACGCCACCGGTGGCCGGCTCGATGGCCACCAGGGCGCCGCGGAAGTTGCCGAAGGCCTGTTCCGCGACCCGCTGCAGCTGCAGATCCAGGTGCAGGGTGAGGTTGTCGCCGGAGACCGGAGGCGTGCGCGAGAGGGTACGCACCGCCCGCCCCCCGGCATCGGTCTCCACGCGCTCGAAGCCGGTGGTTCCGTGCAGCAGCCGCTCATAGCTCTGCTCCAGGCCGGCCTTGCCGATGTAGTCGGAGCCGCGGTAGTTGGGCAAAAGCTCGGCCTCCTCCAGACGCTTGAGGTCGGCCTCGTTGATGCGGCCGATGTAACCCACCACGTGGGACGTGATCTGGCCCTGGGGATAGTGCCGGAACAGGCGCGCGCGCAGCTCCACCCCGGGGAAACGGTAACGGTTGGCCGCGAACCGGGCGACCTCGGCATCGTTGAGCCGGGTGCGGATGGGCAGGGTCTCGAAGTTGTGGCTTTCCTCGAGCAGCTTCCTGAAGCGCTTCCGGTCCTTGGGTGTGATGTCGATCAGTTCGGCCAGCCCCTCGATGGTCCGCTCCAGCCCGCCCTGCACCTTGCTTGGCGTGATCTCCAGCGTATAGGCCGAGTAGTTGTGGGCGAGCACCGCGCCATGGCGGTCCAGGATGAGCCCGCGGTTGGGCACGATGGGCACGATGGAGATGCGGTTCTCCTCGGCCAGCGTGTGATAGTGCTCGTATTGCAGGACCTGCAGCCAGAAGGCCCGGGCGAGCAGGATGAAGAACAGCAGCAGCGCCACGGCTGCGGCCACCGCCAGGCGCATCCGAAAGTAATAGAGCTCACGCTGGTGGTTGCGGATCTCCGGCCGTTGCGTCATCGGGAACCGGTGCCGTAAGGGGGGGAGGCGGCGGGCTGCCTGCGCTGGGGCAGCTGCAGCAGCAGGGACAGAAGCGGCCAGAGCACGGCCCCCACCAGACTGCCGACGAAATACAACAGTCCCGGGAAGGCCGCGCCGAAGGCGAGCCGGACCACCAGCATGGTGAGCTGCAGCGCGAGCAGCAGGCCGAACACATACAGGGCCTGCTGCCAGAGGTTGAACGCCTGCAGCCGCCGGTGGAGCAGCCACGCACCGTAACCCGCCACCACGTAGGCGAGGGCATGCTGGCCGAACAGCACGCCATCGGCGATGTCCATGAGCAGGCCGAGGAACCAGGCGGCGCCCAGACCCACCCGCCGCGGGTAATGGACGATCCAGTAAAGCAGCACCATCGCCACCAGATCCGGCCACAACAGGACGGCCACGCCGTTCCAGGGCAGCAGGTTGGCCAGCAAGGCAATGACCAGCGACACGACGATGAGGCGGGCGCTGGCCGGACGCGCGATCACCGGCGAGGACGACTTAGCGCCGGCCATGGGCTGCCTCCGATGGCGGGGGACGACGGGGTGGCGGCGGCGCCACGCTCTTCAGCACCAGCACCTGTCGGTGGCGGTCCAAGCAGGCGATGCGGGCAAAGGGGTAGGCGGCATTGCGTTCCACACGCAGCACGGTGGCGACCGGCAGGCCGGGCGGATAGATGCCGTCGATGCCCGAGGTCACCAGCTGGTCGCCCGGCTGGAGGTCGGCGTTGATGGGCATGAAAGGGACGTTGAGCGTGCCCTCCTGGCCGCTGCCGAACACCACCGCGCGCAGGCCGTTGCGCAGATTCTGCACCGGCACCGCCTGGTTCTTGTCCGTGATCAGGGTCACCTCGCTCACCACGGGATAGACCCGCGTGACCTGGCCCACCACGCCGAGATGATCCACCACCGGCTGGCCGGGCTCGACCCGATGCAGGCTGCCGCGGTCGATGATGATCTTGCGGGCGAAGGGATCCCGCTCCGAATACAGGATCTCGGCGAGCTGGGCCCGGTTGCCGTAGCGGCCCTGCGCATGGAGCAGGGCGCGCAGCTGGGCGTTCTCGGCCTTGAGGGACTCGAACTCCAGGAGCTGGGCCGCCAGGCGCAGGTTGGCTTCCTTGAGCTCGTCGTTTTCCAGGCGCAGGCGACTCTGGGTGACGAAGAACCCGGCCACCTCCGAGGCCAGGCGCACCGGCGCATTCACCGCATGCTGCAGGGGATTGACCATCACGGCCAGGACCTGACGCAGGGGCTGCAGGTAGCCGAAGCGGCCGTCGGCCACCATGAGCACCAGGGACAGCGAAGCAAAGATCGCGAAGCGGGTGAGGGGCGGCAGCCCGGTCTTGAAAAACGGTGGCGGGGTGGTGTCGATCATGGCGAGGGGCTAGCCCGGATGTTGCGCGAACCTGACGGGGCCCCCAACCAGACACCCCGTCGCTCAGGGAAGTTCAGTCGTTGGTGAACACCGTGGACAGACGCTCCATCTCCTCCAGCGCCCGGCCGGAGCCGCGCACCACGCAGGTGAGCGGATCCTCGGCCACGATCACCGGCAGGCCCGTCTCCTCCATCAGCAGGCGGTCCAGGTCGCGCAGCAGCGCGCCGCCGCCGGTGAGCACCATGCCCTTCTCGGCGATGTCGGCGCCCAGTTCGGGCGGGGTCTGCTCCAGGGCCGACTTGACCGCGGAGACGATGTTGTTGAGGGGATCGGTGAGGGCCTCGAGGATTTCGTTGCTGGAGATGGTGAAGCTGCGGGGAATGCCCTCGGCCAGGTTGCGCCCCTTGACCTCCATCTCGCGCACGTCCGACCCGGGAAAGGCGGAACCAATCTCCTTCTTGATCTGCTCGGCGGTGGACTCCCCGATCAGCATGCCATAGTTGCGGCGGATGTAGTTGATGATGGCCTCGTCGAACTTGTCACCCCCCACCCGCACCGAGGCGGCATAGACGATGCCCCCGAGGGAGATCACCCCCACCTCGGTGGTGCCGCCGCCGATGTCCACCACCATGGAACCGGTTGCCTCGGCCACCGGCAGGCCGGCACCGATGGCGGCCGCCATGGGTTCCTCGATCAGATAGACCTGGCGCGCCCCGGCGCCGATGGCCGACTCCCGGATCGCGCGCCGCTCCACCTGGGTGGAGCCGCAGGGCACGCAGATGATGATGCGCGGGCTGGGGCCAAACAGGTGCGAGCCATGGATCTTCTTGATGAAGTACTTGAGCATCTGCTCGGTGATGGTGAAGTCGGCGATCACGCCGTCCTTCATGGGACGGATGGCCGTGATGTTGCCGGGCGTGCGGCCCAGCATCTGCTTCGCCTCGATGCCCACCGCCTGGATGGTCTTCTTGGCCGTGGGGCCCCCTTCCTGGCGGATGGCCACCACCGAGGGCTCGTCCAGGACGATGCCCTTGCCGCGGACGTAGATCAGGGTGTTGGCCGTGCCCAGGTCGATGGCAAGGTCCGTGGAGAAATAGCCGCGCAGGAATCCGAACATGTCTCGATACCGTGAAAGGGTGCGTGAAATAAAGGGCTTATGATACCCTATAGGGCTTGTTTCGTTAACGGAAGCCGGTGAAATCCATGTCATTTTCCGAAGCCGACGTCAAACGCGTCGCCCACCTGGCGCGCATCGAGATCAGCGATGCCGAAATCGGCCCCGTGCTCAGGCAGCTCGCCAACATCCTGCACCTGGTGGAACAGATGCAGGCGGTGGACACCGAGGGCGTCAAGCCCATGGCCCACGCCCAGGACATCGCGTTGCGCATGCGTGAGGACGTGATCACGGAAAGCGACCAGCACGAAGCCTTCCAGGCCATCGCGCCCCAGGTGGAGGCGGGCCTGTATCTGGTGCCCAAAGTCATCGAATAGTTCCGGACCGCATCCGGGCGGAGGCGGGCCAGGCCCGGCTCCGCCAGGGCGGTCGCCATCGCAAGGTCAAGCACATGATCAACGATTCCCTGAAGGAGCTCTCGGCCCGGCTGGCGGCACGCGAGATCTCCAGCCGCGAGCTGACCCAGGCCTTCCTGGACCGCATCGAGGCGCTCAATCCCGATCTCAATGCCTTCATCACCGTGGACCGGGAGCGGTCCCTCGCCCAGGCCGACGCCGCCGACCGGCGCATCGCCGCGGGCCAGGCCGGTCCGCTCACCGGCATTCCCGTGGCCCAGAAGGACATCTTCTGCGCCAAGGGCTGGCTCACCACCTGCGGCTCCAGGATGCTGGCCAATTTCGTGGCCCCCTACGACGCCCACGTGGTGGAGCAGATGGACGCCGCAGGTCTGGTCAACCTGGGCAAGACCAACATGGACGAATTCGCCATGGGGTCGAGCAACGAGACCTCCTATTTCGGCAAGGTGAAAAACCCCTGGGACCGGGCCGCGGTTCCCGGCGGCTCTTCGGGCGGGTCCGCGGCGGCGGTGGCGGCACGGCTGGCCCCGGCCGCGACGGGGACGGACACCGGCGGCTCCATCCGCCAGCCCGCGGCGCTGACCGGCATCACGGGCATCAAGCCCACCTACGGCGTGGTCTCCCGCTACGGCATGATCGCCTTCGCCTCCTCCCTGGACCAGGGCGGCCCCATGGCCAAGAGCGCCGAGGACTGTGCCCTGCTGCTCAACGTGATGGCCGGCTTCGATCCGCGCGATTCCACCAGCCTGGAGCGGCCGAAGGAAGACTACACCCGCGACCTGGAGCGCCCCCTGGCAGGATTGAAGATCGGCCTGCCCAGGGAATATTTCGCCGAAGGACTGGCGCCCGACGTCGCCCGGGCCTGCGAGGAAGCCATCGCCGAATACCGGAAACTGGGCGCCCAGGTGGTGGAGGTGTCGCTGCCCAACACCCGGCTTTCCATCCCCGTGTATTACGTGCTCGCCCCGGCGGAGGCCTCGAGCAACCTGGCCCGTTATGACGGCGTGCGCTATGGCTTCCGGGCGCCCGAATACACCGATCTGGAGGACATGTACAAGAAAACGCGGGCCCAGGGCTTCGGCGCCGAGGTCAAGCGGCGCATCCTGATCGGCACCTACGTTCTGTCCGCGGGTTATTACGATGCCTATTACCTCAAGGCCCAGAAGCTGCGGCGCCTCATCGCCCAGGATTTCACCGAGGCCTTCCGGCAATGCGACGTGATCATGGGCCCCACTTCGCCCACCACCGCGTTCAACCTGGGGGAAAAGGCTGACGATCCCGTGGCCATGTACCTGTCGGACATCTACACCATCGCCGTCAATCTCGCCGGCTTGCCGGGCATGTCCATCCCCGTGGGCTTCGGTGCCAATGGCCGCCCGGTGGGGCTGCAGATCATCGGCAACTACTTCGCGGAAGCCCGGATGCTCAACGTCGCCCACCAGTACCAGAAGGTGACCGACTGGCACAAACGCATGCCCGCGGGCATCTAGCGGGAGGCAAACCGGCAGGCGCGGCGGACCGGGACAGGCCCGCGCCTCCCAAGGCAAGGAAGGACCGTCAAATGGAATGGGAAGTCGTCATCGGACTCGAAGTGCACGCCCAGCTGTCGACCCAGAGCAAGATTTTCTCCGGCGCCGCCACCCGCTACGGGGCCGCGCCCAACACCCAGGCCTGCGCCGTGGACATCGCCCTGCCTGGGGTTCTGCCGGTGTTCAACCGGGGCGCGGCCGAACGGGCCATCAAGTTCGGCCTGGCCATCGGGGCGCGCATCAACCGCGAGTCCGTGTTCGCGCGCAAGAATTATTTCTACCCCGACCTGCCCAAGGGTTATCAGATCAGCCAGTACGAACTGCCCATCGTGGAAGGAGGCCAGATCACCATCCAGGTGGGCGACCAGGAGAAAGTCGTCCGCATCACGCGCGCCCACCTGGAGGAGGATGCGGGCAAGTCCCTGCACGAGGACTTCCACGGCATGACCGGCATCGACCTCAACCGCGCCGGCACGCCGCTGCTCGAGATCGTGTCCGAGCCCGATCTGCGCAGCGCCCAGGAAGCCGTGGCCTATGCCCGCACGCTCCATTCCCTGGTGCAGTATCTGGACATCTGCGACGGCAACATGCAGGAAGGCTCCTTTCGCTGTGATGCCAACGTCTCGGTCCGCCCCAAGGGCTCCGAGACGTTCGGCACCCGCTGCGAAATCAAGAACCTCAATTCCTTCCGCTTCCTGGAGAAAGCCATCGAATACGAGGTCGCGCGCCAGATCGAAATCCTGGAGGCGGGCGGCTTCATCGAGCAGGAAACCCGGCTGTATGACTCCGAGCGGGACGAGACGCGCTCCATGCGTTCCAAGGAGGAGGCCTTCGATTACCGCTACTTCCCCGATCCGGACCTGCTGCCGCTACGCATTCCCGAGGAGATGATCGAGGCCATCCGCGCCACCCTGCCGGAGCTGCCCCATGCCAAGCGCAGCCGCTTCATGAGCCAGTATGGCCTGTCCGCCTACGACGCCGGCGTCCTCACGGGCAGCCGGGCCATGGCCGCGTACTTCGAGGAAGTGGTGGCGGCCATCGGACCGGCCCATGCCAAGGTGGCGGCGAACTGGGTAATGGGCGAGCTTTCGGGCGCCCTCAACAAACAGGGCCTGGACATCGGCGACAGCCCCGTTTCCGCCGGCCAGCTCGCCAGGCTGATCAGCCGCATCCTCGACAACACCATTTCCGGCAAGATCGCCAAGGACGTGTTCGAGGCCATGTGGGCCGGTGAGGGCGAACCCGATGCCATCATCGAGCGGCGGGGGCTGAAGCAGATCACCGATACCGGGGCCATCGAACGGATGGTGGACGAGGTCATCGCGGCCAACCCGAAATCCGTGGACGAGTACCGCGCCGGCAAGGAACGGGCGCTGAACGCCCTGGTGGGCCAGGTGATGAAGCGCACCCAGGGCAAGGCCAACCCGCAACAGGTGACGGAACTGCTGAAGAAGAAGCTGGGTTGAGCGTCCCGCCGGCAGATGGTCAGGGCCTGGATTCGGCCAGGCCCTTGAGCTCCCGGTAGCGCTTGCGGTCCGCGGCGAAGCGCGCGCGGATGGCCTCCTTCTCCTGGTGCGCCTGGGCCACCTGCGCGTTCAGACGCTGGATCTCCTCCTCGGCGCGCCGGATGTCTTCGGTGAGGTCCGCGGGCACCGGGCGCTTGCGCGCGGCAAAGCCGGCTTCCTGTCGTTTCAGGCCGGCCAGCCGGCCCTCGACCGACTTGATGCGCAGCTCATAGCTTTTGACCTGGATATCCATCGCCTCCAGGTTGCGACGCTCCGCCAGGTCCAGTTCCTCCAGCGTGGTGTAGCTCGCCAGCAGGGCCTTGTCCCGCCGGCGATCCTCTTCCGCCTTGCGCTTGGCCTCCCGGTCACGGGCCTCGGCCTCCTGCCGCGCCTTAATCTGCTCCGGCGTCAACGCCGGCGGCGTTTCCTTCACCACCCGGCCGCTCTTGGTGAGCTCGGCATTGCCCTGCCGGGCATACTCGGGCGGCAGGGTATCGCCGTAGTGGACCTTGCCCTGGGAATCCACCCAGCGGTACAGCTGTTTCGACGCCAGCCCCGTCGCGGGCAAAGCCAGCAGGCAGGCCAGCAGACAAACCCTCATGCGCTTCATGATCGTAGTGTATCCGTCGTTCCGTATCGCTCGCGATAGGCGAGCAGCCGTTCCAGGTTCAGGGCTTGGGACGGGTCCCGGCGCAGATAGGCGATGAGGTCGTCCAGGGTGGCGATGGCGATCACGGGGATGCCATAGGCCCGCTCCACTTCCTGCACGGCCGACAACGCGCCCTGGCCCCGTTCCTGTCGGTCGAGGGCGATGACCACGCCGCAGGGCGTGGCCCCCTGGGAACGGATCAGGTCCACCGACTCCCGCACCGAAGTGCCCGCCGAGATGACATCATCGGCAATCAGCACCCGGCCCTTTAGGGGCGCCCCCACGATGGCGCCGCCTTCGCCATGATCCTTGACCTCCTTGCGGTTGAAGGCGAAGGGGACATTGCGCCCCATGTCCGCCAGCGCCACCGCAATGGCCGCCACCAGGGGGATCCCCTTGTAGGCCGGGCCGAACAGCATGTCGAACTCCAGCTGCGACGCGACGATGGCTTTGGCGTAGAATCGCGCGAGCCTGCCCAGGGATGCGCCGTCGTTGAACAGGCCCGAGTTGAAGAAATAGGGACTGATGCGCCCCGCCTTGGTCTTGAATTCGCCAAAGAGCAGCACCTTTTTTTCCAGGGCGAACTCGATGAAGGCCTGCCGAAAATTTTCCATCGGAAAACAAGAGAGTCCGTTTTGCGCATTATAACCGCCAACCTCAACGGCATCCGCGCCGCGGCCAACAAGGGCTTCTTCGAGTGGCTCACCCGGCAGCACGCGGACGTGGTCTGCATCCAGGAGCTCAAGGCCCAGGCGACCGACCTGACCCGGGAGATGCTCCAGCCGGACCGTTTGTTCGGCTATTTCCACTTCGCCGCGAAGAAGGGCTACAGCGGCGTGGGACTCTACAGCAGGCGTCAGCCCGACGAGATCATCGAGGGCCTGGGTATTCCCGACATCGACGCGGAGGGCCGCTACCTGGAAGCGCGCTTCGGTGGCCTGAGCGTGGTCTCCCTGTACCTGCCCTCGGGATCCTCGTCGCCGGAACGACAGCAGGCCAAGTTCGACTTCATGGACCGCTTCTTTCCGCACCTGCAGGCCCTGCGCCGCAGCGGCCGCGAGGTGGTGCTCGGCGGCGACTGGAACATCGCCCACCGGGAGATCGATCTCAAGAACTGGAAGGCGAACCAGAAGAACTCGGGCTTTCTGCCCGAGGAGCGGGCCTGGATGACCCAGGTGCTCGAGGGCCTCGGCTGGGTCGACGTCTATCGCCACCTGTATCCCGAGGCCACGGGCGAGGGCTACACCTGGTGGAGCAACCGCGGCCGCGCCTGGGAAAAGAACGTGGGCTGGCGCATCGATTACCAGATCGCCACGCCGAAAATCGCCGCCACCGCCCGTGAAGCGCGGGTGTACAAGGCGCAGCGTTTCTCCGACCATGCGCCGCTGATCGTGGATTACGGATTCGATCCATGACCCGCACCGACCACCCCTGGCGCAGCGCCTTTGCCGCCTATGCCCACCCCCGCGTGGCGGCGATGCTGTTCTTGGGCTTTTCTGCCGGTCTGCCGTTCCTGCTGGTGTTCGGCACCCTGTCCTACTGGCTGGCGGAGGCCGGCGTCGACCGCGCCAAGATCGGCTATCTCTCCTGGGTGGGGCTGGCCTATGGCTTCAAGTTCGTGTGGTCGCCGCTGGTGGACCGCCTGCCCCTGCCCTGGCTTTCCCGCCGGCTGGGACAACGCCGCGCCTGGCTGTTGCTATCCCAGATCGCCGTGGCGGCGGGACTTTGGGGCCTCGCCCAGGCGGACCCGGCCATCGACCTGGCCGCCACGGTGGCTTTCGCCCTGCTCGCCGCCTTTGCCTCCGCCACCCAGGACATCGCCCTGGACGCCTGGCGTATCGAGGCCGTCGAGGTGACGCGCCAGGGGGCCATGGCAGCCAGCTACCAGACGGGCTACCGGCTGGCCATGATCGTTTCCGGCGCCGGTGCGCTGGCCATCGTGGCCGCCACCGACCCCTCGCGGGCCTACGAGTTCGCGCCATGGCAGACGGCCTACCGGGTCATGGCCGGCCTCATGCTCGTGGGCGTGCTGGCCACCCTGGCCGTCGGCGAGCCCACGCCCGACACCCGGTCCGCCAGCCGCAGCCAGGAAGCGCG
>JBBINK010000044.1:0-3630 GCA_037443925.1 Betaproteobacteria bacterium | reverse complement strand
GGCACCCCCCTGGCCCTGGCCGCCTGGTTTCACGGCGCCGTGCTTTCGCCCTTCGCCGACTTCGTGGGACGCTTCCGTTGGCACGGCGTGGTGATCCTGGGCTTGATCGCCTGCTACCGCATCTCCGACGTGGTCATGGGCGTGATGAGCAACGTCTTCTACCAGGAAATGGGCTTCACGCCGGCCGAGGTGGCCACGGTCTCCAAGGTTTACGGCGTCATCATGACCCTGGCCGGAGCGGGCCTGGGCGGCCTGCTGGTGGCGCGCCTGGGCGTGATGCGCACCCTGCTGCTGGGCGCCGTGGCCTCCGCGGCCACCAATCTGCTGTTCGTCTGGCTGGTCGGGCGCGGCCACGACGTGGGCGCCCTGGTGTTCACGGTCTCGGCAGACAACCTGTCCGCCGGCATCGCCTCCAGCGCCTTCGTCGCCTATCTCTCGGCGCTGGTGAACCAGGCCTATTCGGCCACCCAGTACGCCCTGTTCAGCTCCCTCATGGCGCTGCTGCCCAAGCTGCTGGCCGGCTTCTCCGGCTGGTTCGTCGATGTCTATGGCTGGGCCACCTTTTTCGCCGCAACCGCCGCCCTGGGTGTTCCGGTGGTGGTGCTGGTGATCCTGGCCGCCCGCACGCCACGGAGCGCCGATGCCTGAGTTGTCCCTGCTCGCGGCCGCGCTGGTGGGATGGCTGGGGGGCGTGCACTGCGTGGGCATGTGCGGCCCCCTGGTCGGGGCCTTCGCCCTGCAGCTGCCCGGCACGCGGCCCCGGCTGGCGCTGCATCTGGCGGCAAACCTGGGGCGGATCACGTCCTACGCCCTCGCCGGTGCCCTGGCGGGCGCCATCGGAGCGAGCAGTCTGCTCCTGGAGCGGCTGTTTCCGGTGGAGCGCATGCTGTTCGGCCTGGCCAATGGGATGCTGATCCTGCTGGGACTGTATCTGGCGGGCTGGGCCCAGTCCGTGCTCGTGCTGGAGCGGCTGGGCGGCCGCCTGTGGTCGCGGCTCAAGCCGCTGCTTGCCCGCCTGCTGCCCATCCGCCGCCCCGCCCAGGCGTTCGCGGCGGGAGCCCTGTGGGGCTGGCTGCCCTGCGGCCTGGTGTACAGCGTCCTGATCACCGCCCTGGCCAGCGGCAGCCCCCTGACCGGTGCCCTCACCATGCTGGCCTTCGGCCTGGGGACCCTGCCCAACCTCCTGGCCATGGGCTGGTTCGCCAACCGCCTGCAACCCCTCACCCGGCGACGCGGCGTGCGGCTTGCCGCCGGGCTCCTGGTGGCGGCCTTCGGGGTGGCGGGCCTGGCCCGGCTTTTCACCTGAGCCAGCGCCTGCGCCCCTTGCCAGGGGACCAACCGGGGCGGCGGATCATTTGTAGAAGGATTGTTCGAAATCGAAGGTGAAGGCCTTGTCGCCACCCTCCGGCTTGGCGCTCACCCGGAACTTGATGGTTTGCGGCGGGGTGACCCGGAACTCGCCGATGTAGTAGATGGCCGTCCCCTCCACGATTTCCCGGACGGGCACGTCGATGGCCTGGCCGGTGAGCTGGGGCAGCACCACCCGCACCGACGCCTTCACCGGCTGGTTCACCCCGAGGGGCGTCTTCCTCAGCACCGACAGCGTCAGCATGCCCCGGTTGCGGCTGCGCTCGATCTTGTAGTTCTTGGCCACGTCGGGCAGCAGCTCGTCGGTGGGCATGGCGTTGTAGTGGATCTCGATGTCACCGAACTTGGCCGCCTGTTCGGCGTGGACGGGCAGGGCCGCCAGCACGAGCGAAAGCAGGGCAATGAGCGTTTTCATTTGGGATCTCCTCCGCAGATACACGCCTTCACTATAGGCCGGGCGTGGGCGGGGTGAAAGACATGCCTGTCCGGCACCCTCAGCGCCGCGCCTGCAGACGGTAGACCGCGAGGCTGCCCCGCAGGTTGGGCAGGAAGCGCACCTGGGCGCTGCGGTGCATGACGATGCGCTCGAGGATGGCCACCCCGTGGGTGGCGCAGAAATCCTCGAAATCCGCGAGGGTGCACAGGTGGATGTTGGGGGTGTCGTACCACTGGTAGGGCAGGTCGGGCGAGACCGGCATGTGCCCGGCCAGGACCTGCAGCCGGTGGCGCCAGTGTCCGAAGTTGGGGAAGGTGACGATGGCCTCGCGCCCCACCCGCAGCATCTCCTTCACGATCTCCTCCGTGTGGCGCATCGCCTGGAGCGTCTGGGACAGGATCACGTAATCGAAGGAGTTGGAGGCGAAGGTGGACAGACCGCTCTCCAGGTCGCTCTGGATGGCGTTCACACCGTTCTTCACGCACGCGGCGATCTTCTCGTCCGCGATTTCCACGCCATACCCGAAGGCGCCCCGGCTTTCCCGCAGGTATTTGAGCAGGCTGCCATCGCCGCAGCCCAGATCCAGGACCTTGGCGCCGGGCCGAACCCACGCGGCGATGGTCGCGAAGTCGGGACGCACGGCGGCGTTCATAGCGCGATCCTCGCCATGTAGGCGCGGACGACCTCGTGGTAATAGGGATCCACCATGAGGAAGGCATCGTGGCCGTGGGTCGATTTCACCTCCGCGTAGGTGACGTTGCGCTCGTTGTCCAGCAGGGCCTTGACGATCTCCCGCGAGCGCTCCGGAGCGAACCGCCAGTCGCTGGTGAAGGAGATCACCAGAAAATCCGCCCGTGTCGGCGCCAGGGCCTCGGACAGATGGCCGCTGGCGTAGTGATGGGTCGGGTCGAAATAGTCCAGCGCCTTGGTCATCAACAGGTAGGTGTTGGCATCGAAGCTGGCGGCGAACTTGTCGCCCTGGTAGCGCAGATAGGATTCGATCTCGAATTCCACGTCGTAGCCGAACTGGAAACTGCCGGAGCGCAGGATACGGCCGAACTTGGTGCCCATCACGTCGTCCGACAGATAGGTGATGTGCCCCAGCATGCGTGCCAGCCTGAGCCCCCGCTTGGGGGTCACACCGTAGGCGTAGTAGTCACCCCCATGGAAGTCCGGATCGGTGAGGATGGCCTGGCGCGCCACGTCGTTGAAGGCGATGTTCTGGGCGGTGAGCTTGGGCGCGGCGGCGATCACCAGACAGTGACGCAACCGCTGCGGATAGGTGATGCTCCATTGCAGCGCCTGCATCCCGCCCAGGCTGCCGCCCACGACGGCGGCGAACTGCTCGATGCCCAGGTAGTCGGCCAGACGCGCCTGGGTATGCACCCAGTCGTCCACCGTCACCACGGGGAAGCGCGCGCCCCAGGGCTTGCCCGTATCCGGATTGATGCTGGACGGGCCGGTGGAGCCGTGGCAGCCGCCGAGGTTGTTCACCCCGATGACGAAGAAGCGGTTGGTGTCGATGGGCTTGCCGGGGCCGACCATGTTGTCCCACCAGCCCGGGTATTTGTCGTGTTCGGTGTAGCGCCCCGCCACGTGGTGGTTGCCGGACAGCGCATGGCAGACCAGCACGGCATTGCTGCGCGCCGCGTTGAGCTCGCCATAGGTCTCGTACACGAGCTGGTAACGGGGGATGACCGCGCCGCTGCGCAGCTCGATGGGCGTGTCGAACTGGGCCGTCTGCGGCGTGACGAGCCCCACGGAAGCGGAAGAATGGGCCGGCTGGCTGGACATGGGAACGATGGGAAAAAGCAGGGCGGATTATA
>JBBINK010000043.1:0-14836 GCA_037443925.1 Betaproteobacteria bacterium | reverse complement strand
AAGATCTCCGACATCGAGGACGTGATCCTGGTGGGCGGCCAGACCCGCATGCCCAAGGTGCAGGAGAAGGTCAAGGAGTTCTTCGGCAAGGAGCCGCGGCGCGACGTCAACCCGGACGAGGCGGTGGCCATCGGCGCGGCGATCCAGGCGGGCGTGCTGCAGGGTGAAGTGAAGGACGTGCTGCTGCTCGACGTCACGCCCCTGTCCCTGGGCATCGAAACCCTGGGTGGGGTGATGACCAAGCTGATCCCGAAGAACACCACGATCCCGACCAAGGCGACCCAGGTGTTCTCCACCGCGGACGACAACCAGACCGCGGTCACCATCCACGTGCTCCAGGGTGAGCGCGAGATGGCGGCCGGCAACAAGAGCCTCGGCCAGTTCAACCTGGAGGGCATTCCGCCCGCGCCCCGTGGCGTGCCGCAGATCGAGGTGACCTTCGACATCGACGCCAACGGCATCTTGCACGTTTCGGCGCGTGACAAGGCCACGGGCAAGGAGAACAAGATCACCATCAAGGCCAACTCGGGTCTGACCGAGGAAGAGATCCAGCGCATGGTGAAGGATGCCGAAGCCCATGCGGCCGAGGACCACAAGCAGCGCGAGCTGGTGGAGGCCCGCAACCGCTGCGACCAGCTGGTCCACTCGGTGAAGAAGACGCTGACCGAGCAGGGCGACAAGATCGGCGCCGAGGAAAAGGCCCGCATCGAGGCGGCCATCAAGGAAGCCGAGGAAGCCATCAAGGGCAACGACAAGGCGGCCATCGAGGCCAAGATGAACGCCCTGGCCCAGGCCTCCCACAAGCTGGCCGAGCAGATGTACGGCCAGCAGCAGGCGGCCAGCGCGGCCGGCAGCCAGCAGGCCGCGGGGGGCTCCGCCAAGGCCGACGCGGACGTGGTGGACGCCGAGTTCGAGGAAGTCGACAAGAAATAAGACCTGCGGCGCAAGGGGTGAAGGGCCAGGGCCCTTCGCCCCTTTTTGCCGTTTCATCCCCGCCTCCCCCTGCGCCCGATTCCCCACGAAACCATGAGCAAACGCGATTACTACGAAGTGCTGGGCGTCAACCGCGACGCCTCCGACGAGGAGCTGAAGAAGGCCTACCGCAAGCTCGCCATGAAATATCACCCGGACCGCAATCCGGGCAGCAAGGAGGCCGAGGAAAAATTCAAAGAGGCGAAGGAAGCCTACGAGGTCCTGAGCGATCCCGACAAGCGGGCGGCCTATGACCACTACGGCCATGCGGGCGTGGATCCGAGCATGGCCGGGGGCGGCTTCCAACACGGCTTCGGCGGTTTCGCGGACGCCTTCGCCGACATCTTCGGCGATCTGTTCGGCGGTGGCGGACGCCGCAGCAGCGTCTATCGCGGCGCAGACCTGCGCTACAACCTCGAACTCACGCTGGAGGAAGCGGCGCGGGGCACCGAAGCCAAGATTCGCGTTCCCACCATGGAGAGCTGCGCCACCTGCGGCGGCAGCGGCGCCAAGCCCGGCACCCAGCCGGTGACCTGCTCCCTGTGCGGCGGCCATGGCCAGGTGCGGATGCAGCAAGGATTCTTCTCCATCCAGCAGACCTGCCCCACCTGTCATGGCAGCGGCAAGGTCATCGCGGACCCCTGTCGCGACTGCCATGGCGCCGGGCGAGTGAAGAAACACAAGACCCTGGCGGTCAAGATTCCCGCCGGTGTGGACGAAGGGGACCGCATCCGTCTGTCAGGCGAAGGCGAGGCCGGCGTCAACGGGGGCCCGCCCGGCGATCTGTACGTGGTGGTGCACCTCAAGGAACACGCCGTCTTCAAGCGGGACGGCAACGATCTGCACTGCGAAATGCCCATCAGCTTCACCACGGCGGCCCTGGGGGGCGAAATCGAGATTCCCACGCTGGACGGTCATGCCCGGATCAGGATTCCGGAAGAAACCCAGACCGGCCGCGTGTTCCGCCTGCGTGGCAAGGGCATCAAGGGCTTGCGCAGCCACGAACCGGGCGATCTCTACTGCCACGTCGTGGTGGAGACCCCCGTCAACCTGAACGCGCGCCAGAAGGAACTGCTGCGGGAATTCGAGGCCGCCGGCCGGGGCGAGGAGAACAATCCCCGCGCCAAGAGCTGGATGGACAAAGTCAAAGCCTTCTTCGGGCAATGACCGCGTGGCGGCCGCCGCCCCGGGCCGCCGACGGAATGCGGTCAGAAGTGGGGCTTCGGTGAGGCCTGCTGGTAGCGCTGCACGCCCGCCAGGATCTCGGCCTTGGCCTCCTCCGCGCCCACCCAGCCTTCCACCTTCACCCACTTGTTGGGCTCCAGATCCTTGTAGTGCTCGAAGAAATGGCTGATCTGGGCAAGCAAGAGCGCCGGAAAGTCCTCCGGCTTGCGCACGTCGCGGTACAGGCCGCACAGCTTGTCCACCGGCACGGCGATTACCTTGGCATCGACGCCCGACTCGTCCACCATCTTCAGCATGCCCACCGGCCGGCAGCGCACCACGACGCCCGTGATCAGGGGCACCGGCGTGACCACGAGCACGTCCACCGGATCGCCGTCCTCCGACAGCGTATGGGGAATGTAGCCGTAGTTGCAGGGATAATGCATGGCCGTGGACATGAAGCGGTCCACGAACATCGCGCCGGTTTCCTTGTCCACCTCGTACTTGATGGGTTCCCCGTGCTGGGGGATTTCGATGATGACGTTGACGTCGTTGGGGACGTCGCGTCCGGAAGTGACCTTGTCCAGGTTCATGGGATCATCCTTCGTTCAGATCTGGCCGCGCACCGCGTCGGCCCAGTTGTTCGGGGTTTCGTAAATGCGCACGCGCTCCAGGCGCAGGTGGTTGCCATAGACATCGACGTAGGCTGCGTCCAGCACGCGAAACGCCTCCGCCGCCAGGTTCTCCGCCGTGGGGATGCTGTCCAGGACCACGGTCTTGTGGCCCGGCAGGCTCTCCAGGAAGGCCCGCACCGGCGCGTCCTCCCGCCACACCAGGAAGGCATGGTCCCACAGGCTGACGATCCGTTCCATGGCGATGCGCTTGACATCGGAGAAATCCATCACCATGCCCTGTTCCGATACGCCCTCCACGGTGATGATGTCGCCCGACAGCGTGATCTCCATCGCGTAGCGATGGCCGTGCAGATGACGGCACTGGCTCCTGTGGTGCGGGATCCGGTGGCCGGCATCGAACTCGATTCTGCGGGTGATGAGCATGGCGGGGCAGGCGAAGACAGGGCGCGATTATAACACCGCCCTCCCCCGGCCCTTGGGCCACGGCAGGCGAAGCCCTAGAATGGAGAACATGACCCGACTCTCCCGGCCTCTGGAACCGACCGATCACCGGCGCGACATCGCCGGCATGACCTTCGTCTACCCGGTCGTCTCGCGGCGAGCCGGAGGCGTCTCGGTGGGCATCAATCTCAACCCCAACAACGCCTGCAACTGGCGCTGCATCTATTGCCAGGTGCCCGGGCTCATCCGGGGTGCCGCACCAGCCACGGATCTGGACCTGCTGGAAGGCGAGCTGCGCGCCCTGCTCCGAGACATCCTCCACGGGCGCTTCATGGAAGATTACGTGCCGCCGGAAGCCCGCCGGCTCAACGACATCGCGCTGTCCGGCAACGGTGAGCCCACCAGCGCCAGCGACTTTGAGGGTGTCGTGGCCCGCATCGGCGCCGTGATGCAGGAATTCGGGCTTGCAGGCAGGATCAAACTGGTGCTCATCACCAATGGCAGCCTGATGGCGCGCGCCAACGTGCAGCGGGGGCTGGAGCGCATGGCGGCGCTGGGGGGCGAGACCTGGTTCAAGCTCGATTCCGCCACGCGTGAAGGCATGCGCCGCATCAACGGCACGGAGCAGACGCCCGAGCGGGTGCTGCGCAATCTGCGCCTCGCCGCCGAGCGCTGCCCCACCTGGATTCAGACCTGCGTGTTCGCATTGGACGGGCAGGCCCCCAGCCAGGCCGAGCAGGAGGCTTACCTGCAGTTCCTGAAGCGCGCCCGGGACACGGGCACGCCCCTCGAAGGGGTGCTGCTCTATGGCCTGGCCCGGCCGTCCCTGCAACCCGAGGCCCCGCGCCTGTCCCCGCTGCCGGCCAGCTGGCTCGAGGACTACGCGGCGTCGATCCGGGCTCTGGGCCTGGAGGTGCGCGTCACGCCCTGAACGCCCCGGGCTTCCGCCCGGAAGATCTCAGGAAGCGCTGCTGCTCTTTTCCTTTTCCTTCCTGCCGGCCTTGGCCGCCTTGCGCAGGCTCTTGTAGAGGTCGGGGTGGGATTCCTTGAGGTAGTCCAGGATCTCCACGTCCTCTTTCTTGATCCGGCTCAGGTCGATCTGCTCCACGTGCACCAGCCGCAGCAGCTCCTTCACGGGCTTGGGCATCCTGCGCCCGCTCTCGTAGCGGGAGCCACCGCTTTGGGTGACGCCGATCTTGGTCCAGAACTCCTGCTGGTTGAGTCCCAGCTTGCGCCGGATTTCACGCGGATTGAGTACTTTGTCCAACATTTTCATTTCATGCGCCTATGGTCTGGAAGTGTCGAAATCGATCCTTCGTGTGTTTTTATGACGCCTTGCGTGGGCGATGCCAGGTTTCCGTCAGAAAAACACATTCTAGCAAGCCCGCGCCCCGCCGCCAACGCGAGGGGTGGTGGCCCCATCCTGCTTAGCGGCCCCATCCCGACGATCTTTAGGGAATCGTCATCGACCTGCCGGGTCGGTCCATTCGTTTGACATAGGCGCCCCACGTTGGTTTCCGACCGGCTTTCCGGTAATATTTTTCCTTTTTCGGGACTGTTCATGGCACTCATCGTTCAAAAGTACGGCGGCACCTCGGTCGGCAGCATCGAGCGCATCAAGAACGTCGCCCAGCGGATTGCCCGGTTCCGCGCCCAGGGTCACCAGGTGGTGGCGGTCGTCTCCGCCATGGCGGGGGAAACCAACCGGCTGATCGCGCTGGCCAAGGAGATCCAGAGCCAGCCGGACCCGCGGGAACTGGACGTCCTGGTCTCCACCGGCGAGCAGGTCACCATCGCCCTGCTGTCCATGGCGCTGATGGAGATGGGGCTCAAGGCGAAGAGCTACACCGGGGCCCAGGTCCGCATCCTCACGGACAGCGCCTTTACCAAGGCGCGCATCCTGAGCATCGACGAAGAGCGGATCCGGGCCGACCTGAACAGCGGCCACGTGGTGGTGGTGGCCGGTTTCCAGGGTGTGGACGAACAGGGCAACATCACGACCCTGGGCCGCGGCGGCTCGGACACCACCGGCGTGGCCCTGGCCGCGGCACTCAAGGCCGACGAATGCCAGATCTATACCGACGTGGACGGCGTCTATACCACGGACCCCCGCATCGTGCCCGAGGCACGCAAGCTCGACACCATCACCTTCGAGGAGATGCTGGAGCTGGCGAGCCTGGGCTCCAAGGTGCTCCAGATCCGGTCCGTGGAGTTTGCGGGCAAGTACAAAGTCAAACTGCGCGTGCTGTCGAGCTTCGAGGAGGAAGGCGAAGGCACGCTCATCACCTTCGAGGAAGAAGCCATGGAAAAACCGATCATCTCCGGCATCGCCTTCAACCGGGACGAGGCCAAGCTCACCGTGCTGGGCGTGCCCGACCGGCCCGGCATCGCCGCCCACATCCTGGGGCCGATCGCGGACGCCAACATCGACGTGGACATGATCGTGCAGAACGTGGGCCATGACGGCACCACCGATTTCTCGTTCACGGTGCACCGCAACGACTTCAAGAAGGCCATGGATGTCCTGCAGATGGTCAAGGCCGAGATCGGCGCCCGGGAGATCCTCGGGGACGACAGGATCGCCAAGGTCTCGCTGGTTGGCGTGGGTATGCGCAACCACGCAGGCATCGCCGGCAAGATGTTCAAGACCCTGGCCGACGAGAACATCAACATCCAGATGATCTCCACTTCCGAGATCAAGATCTCGGTGGTGGTGGAGGACAAATACATGGAGCTGGCCGTGCGGGCGCTGCACCAGGCGTTCGAGCTGGACAAGGCCGCGTCGTCCTAGCGGTTTGACCGGCGACGGCCGCCTCGGGTATCCTAGCGCCCTTTTTGGAGACGTGGCCGAGAGGTCGAAGGCGCTCCCCTGCTAAGGGAGTATACGGGCCAAAACCTGTATCGAGGGTTCGAATCCCTCCGTCTCCGCCACACTAATAGCCCAGCGCCCATGCGGGTTACCAATAACAAGCCCGGTTGGCGAAGGGTGATGACCGATAGGGCCGATCGGTCTTCGGGAACGTTCTTCGTATATCACTGTTCCCGTATTCTTCCCCAAGGGTATTCCCGCCTTGGTCCCGCCTGAGCGCGCTATCCCAGACCGGATTGGTCCAGGACGTTCATCGGCAGTGCTGATGCGCCATCCGGTTCTTGCCCTCTTTCGCGCACCGTTCTGACAGACACGATGCGCCCTACCGCAGACAGGGCGATCCATAGCCCGGTCTCATTCCACGTCGATTAGCGGCAGCCGATCCCGCCCCACGCTTTCCCGGGTCGATGCCACAGCCCGCGACAGCGCCGGGACTGGTCGATGGTGCGCCCCATAGCCCGCGCCCACAGCCGCGACAGCCAGCTTTGGCGAATCCGGCCCTGCCCTCGTCGGCACGCCGGGTCGAGTTGGCAGCCACGCCTTGCATTATCCGAACGGCTTATTGCAGGCACCTACCCAGAGTCTTACGATCAGGCGCACGGACGCGGTCCGGAATGGCCGCTCTGCGGCTTTTCATGGTCAGTCATACACGTTGCCTGATTGCTCGCGTACTGCCCCAGCCGACGCACAGCACTCACCGACTTTCCGCACTTTCCCTCGTCAAGTCCTCACCTCACACGCTACCGGGAAGCCCAGCATGCCCAACATCCCCAGTCCAGGCAGCCTCGCCCCTGACAGCCTCGCCGCAAGCCTTTTCCCGGTTCTGCTGGACGACAGCACCCGGCTCTATGTCTGGCGCGGCGCCCCCGGCCTGCCCGAGGGCATGCTGCTCGAATCCTGGTGCGGTCTCGAAAGCCTCTGCGGCGCCAGCGTCTGGATCGTCAACCTGATCGCCACCCAGGCCCACCTCTCCACCCGCGCCATGCTGCATCGCCAGGCGAGCTTCGGCACCCGGCTCGCAGACGGCAGCACCGTCTGGCGCAGCGGCTTTGTGCAACAGGCCGTCGACCTCGGTTCCGACGGCGGCGTCGGCCGCTACCAGCTCACCCTCGTCCCCGGCATCTGGTATGCCACGCAAGCCCCCAAGAACCGCGTCTTCCAGAACCGCACCCTGATCGAGATCATCACCCAGGTGCTTGAGCCCTACGTCGCCGCCAACGTGCTCCAATGGACCCTGGCGAGCCACGTCGAGGCCTTTCTGGCGGACGTGCCGGCGCGGCCGATGACGGTGCAGTATCAGGAAAGCGACTATGACTTTCTGACCCGTCTGCTGGCCGAAGAAGGCCTCGGCTGGGTCGTGCGCCAGCGCGCCGCGTCCAACGGCGATGCCCACCCCGGCTTTGGCCAGCCCCTGTCCGAATGGGTGATCTTCTCCGACGCCGACGACTTCCCCGAAGACCCCAGCTCCGCGTCCGCCCTGGGCGGCGCCGGCATCCGCTGGCACCGCGGCGACAGCCAGGAAGAACAGGACGTGCTGATCGACTGGCAGCAGGGCCGCCGCATCGGCATCAACCAGACCACCACCGTCAGCTGGCACTGGCCGGGCAAGCGCTGCGTCAGCGCCAGCGAGCCCTCGGCGTTTCGCCCGGCGCAGGTGCCCACCCTCGAATCCTATGCCAACGCCCAGGACGCCCGCCAGGCCACCTCGAGCGACGCCGCCCGCTATGCGCGTCTGGCCCAGGAATCCCATGATCTCGCGCAATGGCACATCCACAGCGTGGGCACGGTGCGCAGCCTGCAGGCGGGCAGCCATCTCACGGTGCGCAACTATGCCGAGTTCGGCGAGGGCTTTACCGATCCTCTCGCCGCCCACGGCGGCGGGACGGCGGCCTCGACCGTCAACCAGAATGCGTTCAATGTGCTGTCGGTGCTGCACGCCGGCATCAACAACCTGCCGCGCAGCAACAATGAGGCCATCGCCCGCCAGCTGCAGCCGCTGGTCGAGGGTCTGCTCGATCTGCCGCAGATTCACCCCGGCTTTCCGGCGCTTTTGGATCACAACAGCCCGAGCCGGCTGCGCCGTTTCCTCCCCCGGCTCTTGCAACAGCTCATCAGGAGCGGCTACGCCAATGCCTGTTGTTTAATGCCGCGGGCGCTGCCGCTGCGCGCCAGCCTGCCGCGCCAGGCCCAGGTCGCCCCCGGCTTCACCCTGCCCGCCCGCGTCGTCGGGCCGCACGGCGAGACCACGCCGGGCCGCGAGGAGGTGTATGCCGACGCGTATCACCGCGTGCGCGTTCAATACTTCTGGCAGAAGGGCCAGGCGGCCGATGACCGCAATACGGCCTGGGTGCCGGTGATGCAGCGGGCCGCCGGCCCCACGCGCGGCGCCAGCTTCCTGCCGCGCATCGGCCAGGAAGTGCTGGTCGGCTTCATCAACGGCCAGCTCGACCAGCCGGTGGTGCTGGTCAGCGTCTATAACGGCCGCGGCGAAGGCAGCGGGTTCTCGCGCGAGGATCGCGCCCCGGCCGCAAGCCCGGACCCCAGCGCCCGTCCCGAGATCTTCGCCCAGGCCCACGACAGCCAGCCCGCCGGCCAAGGCAACCGCGCCGCCGGCCAGAGCCCGGCCTGGCATGGCGCGGCCGGCGCCGCGCACAACCATGCCGCCGCCCTGTTGGGGCTGCGCACCCAGGAATGGGCGGGGCTGGGCCACAACCAGCTCCTGTTCGACGACACCGACCACCAGCTCGGCATTCAGCTGGCCACCACGCAGTACACCACCCAATTCAACCTCGGCCATCTGCGCCACCGCGCCGACAACTACCGCGGCAGCCTGCGCGGCCAGGGCTATGAGATCCGCACCGATGCCTATGGCGTGGTGCGCGCCAGACAGGGCCTGCATCTGACGACCTGGGGCAAGGAGCTGGCCACCCCCACGGGGGATGCCGCCGCCACCCAGCGGCTGCTGCAGATTGCCCGCGACACCGCCAAGAACCTGTCGAGTGCGGCGGCCACCCACCAGACGGTGCCCCTGAGCGCGGCCGAGGGCGTACACCAGGGCCGCGCCTCCAGCCTGCGGGAGGCCATGCCGCCCCTGGCGGCCATGGCGCACGCCGCCAGCGGCATGGTCGATGGGGCCGACATCGGGCAGGCCACAGCCGACGCCCGTCAACAGTCCACCGCCCCCGGCGCGGGCAAGGTGCCCCACTCGACCGATGCGCTCATCACCGTAGCCGGCCGCGGCGGCATCGGGCTGACCGCCACCGACGTGCAGATCGCCACCGGGCAGACCCACACCACGCTAGCCGGGGCGCACCACTACACCGGCGTGGCCGGCCAAACCCGCCTCCACAGCGGCCAGGCCATCGGGCTGTTGGGCGGGGTCATCCAAGCCAGCAACGGCATTGGCCTGCAGCTCATCGCCGGCAACCACGACATCACCGTGCAGGCGCAATCCGACACGATGCAGATCGCGAGCCAAAAGGACATGACGCTCACCGCCAACCAGAACATCGATCTGGCGGCGGCGAAGGAGATTACCCTCAAGACCGCGGCCGGCGCCTCGATCACCATCGGCCAGGACATCACGGTGCAGTGCCCGGGGGCGTTGACCATCCATGCGAGTGGGCATCGGTTTGTGAGCGGCGGTGGGGTGAGTTATGCGATGCCGTTGATGCCGCAGGGTGAATTCAAGCCCACTCAAGACTGGCCTTTCTCTCTCTAGTCGTTTGAACATTACTGCCACCGTCAAGACGACATGCTCATCAGCCCACCTTTCTTACCCGACCGTGCCGCAAACCAGACCGACGACGCCTGGATCGATCTTGCCATGACGGGCGGCGAGCCCGGCCGTGGTGGCTATCCCATCAGCCACAGCCTGGGCTGGCATGGCGGCATTCACCTCGAAGCACCGAGCGATGGCGAGAACCGCCTGAGCGTGCGCGCCATCGCCGACGGCACCGTGGTCTATGTGCGCAAGCCCCAACCCCGCCTCAACCCGGCACCCGCCGACCATCCGCTCAACTACTATCGCGGCTGGACCTCCGATGGCTGTGTGGTGATCCGTCATGACACCGAAATCGGGGCCGATGGAAACAACCGGCCGACGAGCGTAACCTTCTACTCGGTCATCATGCACTTGCAGCACATTCTCCCCACCGTGCGCAAAGGCCAGCCGATCGACCGCAAGGACGAAATCGGTCAAGCCGGTTATCTCTATGGCGAGTTGCACAAAATCCATTTCGAGATCATCTGCGACGACGCCAACCTTGCACGCCTGGTCGGGCGCGCAAGCGGAAATCTCAATACTGCCGCGGATGGCCGAGTGGATGCGGTGTATGGCGAAATGTACTTTCGCTTGCCTGCCGGTACCCCCGTCTATGCCACCGCTCCCCTCAACAACAACCCGGTCGCCCATCAACAGCCCCCCGCCCCAACGCCCGGCGCGGCGCTGCCGCCCGCCGTTCCCATGACTCCAGTGCATACCACCGCCGCGCCCTTGTTTGTCGGCGTGCGCTATGCCGGCGGCGAAGGCGCTCCCGGCAGCCGCGGCAACGCGACCATCAGCACCTACCGCGAAGACGGCAGCCTGATCGGACCCGCACTCGAAGAACATGACGCCGAATACAACCTGTACCGAGCCGCCAACGACATCAGCAACGCCTATCCGGACGGCGGCCGCCCTGCCCCCAGCGCGGTGTACGAACTCCTGCGCTTTGGCCGCGTCATCGGGCCCGATGCGCTTACCCCGGCCAACGTCCCGCACTGGCGCCGTATCCGCTACGAAGGCGGCATAGGCTGGGTCAATCTCAACGCAACCGGTGTCACCAAATTCAGCGACGCCGACTTTCCGCACTGGAAAGGCTGGACGCTGATCGACGACAGTGCCGATCGGGATAGTCGCTGCGATTCGCCCACCATCAAGGGCTGGCTCGATCAGGATGGAGACGGCAAGGTCGACCCGAACGAAGCCGTGAGCCTGCTATCCAATGACGACATCCAGGCCAAAATGCGGCGCACGATCTGCAAGCTGCCCACCGAGTGGCAACAGGCGTCGGTCGATTCCCGCTGGGGCTGGCTGAAAGAGAAAACAGACGAAAACCCCGCGCCGATATCGGAAGAAGACTTTCTGCGGCTGCGGGCGCACATCGAAGCACTGGCGTTCTGGGAAGAGGCGAATATCGGCATATCAAGCAATCATTGGCACTTCCATCCACGCGAGTTTATTAAACAGTTCCGGAAGTGTGGGTGGTTGAGTGCACGAGAGCTTGCTCAATGCATTCCACGAAGGAATTTGCATCTTCAAGGTACGCAATTTCATGAGCAGTTGGTTGCAAACTGGAATACAGCACTCACCAGAGGTACTAGATGGAGCCAGCACCTTAGTCGAGCTGCACGGAAATATTTGATACCAGACAATAAGCTCCGCTTAGTCCATTTCTTAGCACAAGTTATCGAAGAAAGTGGATATCTACGCTTGGTAGTGGAGGGCGGGGGCGAGAATCAGCCATACGCACCCTGGTTTGGTCGGGGACTTATTCAATTAACCCACCTAGCAAACTATCAAGAATACGGAAGATTCCGAGCATTTCCGGTCCAATCTGGCGTACCGCAAACGTACAGTGCATTGGGCTGGAATCCCGATGTACAGATCACACAAAGCGATGCGAACTGCGCTGATTCCGCGGGATTCTATTGGGTATGCACAACCATCAACGCAATGCGTAGACATATGTCGCGTATGGCAGATGTGGGAGTCGATCCCACCGATGTCCTAGCAGTTAGTCGGGGTATAAACGGAAACGTTGCAGTGGAGAAGGTAAACGGACTTGATATTCGCAACCAATTAACTGTGTATCTGAAGTACGTTCTAGCGGACAACATCCTCCCTACTGTGCAAGCAGGGCAACCCACAGAAATGCTCACGTTTACCTGGAGGAATAGATCAACCCCCGCACCATTTACCGCTGTTGAACATACCATCAATGTGCCTCTAACGAGTCAACGCGCATGAAAGCAGCACTTTCAGTAATTTCGCTCCTGTTTAGCTTAGGCGCACTAGCCGCCAACAAAACTTGCGATCAATTGGGAAGTGCGGCCGTTACGGCGGCCTACAGTGACAATGAGTTTCGTGCTTATATTTGTCCTAACGAAGAAGGGTGTTCAATAGATAAATTCGCTACGCTTGTTGATGCGGAGATGGTCAATCTTGAATATGGAAATTCAAGGCCTAGGGGTTGTGAGTTCTTTGTCGTGCCAAAATTAAAAGGAAAACAGTTCCCTACGCTCGTTTTTGTTGGGGATGGCGCCACTGTGCGACTTGTTCTATCCGACTACGAGAACGGTTTATCCATTGCACAAAATGGGAAGGGGGGCATGCTTAACCTAGTAAGCCAGGCTCACCCTGAGCCGAACCAATTGGTTAGAACCACATATTCGTGGGATGGAAAAAAATACCTTATTCTGAAAACAAAATGCTTTAAGGTGGTCGCGAAAAAGGATGGAAGATCAACGGTATTGATTCCCCAGGTTTGCAAATAAAGGCATGCAGGCCCCGGCGGGACGGCGGCCTCGACCGTCAACCAGAATGCGTTCAATGTGCTGTCGGTGCTGCACGCCGGCATCAACAACCTGCCGCGCAGCAACAATGAATCCATCGCCCGCCAGCTGCAGCCGCTGGTCGAGGGCTTGCTCGATCTGCCGCAGATTCATCCCGGCTTTCCGGCGCTTTTGGATCACAACAGCCCCAGTTTGGGCCGGCAAGCCATTCGGCAACCCGCACCCAGGTGCCGCCGGGGACGAGGGGAATTCCAGGCCAGTTACAGCTTCGGACTACCCTGATCCGCATCCCACAGCCAATAGGTATCGCCGTAGTCGCTGCCTTCGATTTTGGGCATGATCTCGCCCTGCTTGAAGTAACGCCGGGAGCCGGCCTTGGCCAGGGTGTGCCACCAGCCGCTGCGCGGACAGGGTTGGCCGCCGGGGACGCGCTGTATGCGTGCATCGGTAACCGACGCATCATCCTGGCCGGGGATGCCACCGCCTGAGTCGGCGATGCGTTCGATCAGGGTCCAGGTGCAGGCTTGGTAACCTCCGTGTGTGCCATCCGGGTTAGTGATGCAGGCTCGACGCGCCCTGCCCGCTAATTCGTCGTCACTTTTGATAAGCAAGGTCGGGAAGCTGTTATCGACATCGGGCAGGTACAGCCCGGTCACGGGTGTGCGCTCGCCGCTTTTGACTTTGACCTGGGGGTTGAGTCGATACACCGGCCAACTCGGAGGCGGGTTGAGCGGCAAGGTGGGCAGGATTTCGTGGTAGCGCGTCGTCAGATCGCCAGGGCTCCAGATGCCACTGGTCGTTCTTTCAATCGGCTGCGCCAAATCACCAGCTCTATTCAACAGGTCGTAATACTTGTCCTGCGCACCAGGCTCGACTTCGTTCATCCAGCCAGACCAGTAATCGCTCTGGCCCCGAATATCTCCTGTTACTCCAGCCACACGATTCAGCGCACGATAATCGCCGTGCGCCCGCTTGATACAGGCGTCTTCGAGAAGCCGCATCGTCTCCCTAAAATTCGGCAACACCCTCCCGCCCCATACGATGTCCGGCTGTTCTGGAAGCGGACGGTTGCGGTAGTCCGGTGGCAGATTATGCATGAATCGATCGAGCAAATCCTCGACGTAATCCAGCATCGCACGCCAGGCATCCCGCACCTGTTCAAGGCTTTCGAGGCTGGTGTAGCGTTCCAGCAAATAGATTTCCTGCGGTATCAGTGGAGTTGCCATGGCTATTTCTTCTCGTACCAGTTGTTCTTCAATACCGGCACGCCGGTCAGATCAGGGTTGCTCCCAAAGTCGCCATACCCCCAGCCGGTGAGCTGGCGCTTGTTCATCCTGCCCTTCTGTAGTTCGGCCGGGTCGAGCACGATCTGCATGCCGCCGCCTTCGAGCTTGTAATCTTCATTCGGTCTGAATCTCTGTGATGCTGCTTTCCCCTCCCATACCTTCAGCCCATCGCCCGGCGGCACGGTGTAGGTGACATACTCGCCGTTGCTGTTCCAGCTTGCCCACACCGCAAACTTGCGCCGCCATTCGGGTTTGCTGGTAAGCCGCTTGAATTCGGCTTCGCGCATCCAGAAGACAGCATTGTCATATGAACCCGGGTCTACCACGCGGTAGAGCGTTTCCCCTGGCGGGATGATCACGGCTCGGATGGTGCCCGCTTCAAAGGTCTCGAATTTCCCTGCAAGGGCCTTGTTTTTGGATTCCTTCCGCATATCCGGCCAGCCGTCTATATGGGTGTAGCCACCCGCAGCCGGATGCGCCACCTCATCAGTCTTATCCACCCACTCCGGCTTGTTCTTCTCGAACTCGGCCAACTCGGCCGGTTCCGACCACTTGTAGCTGTGCAGGTTGACCGCATTGGTCGAGGCACGGTAATTCATGTCGGCCTCGACGTCCAGCCGGCGCGCCAGACAGTCCAGCCAGTCCTGCACCGGTTTCACCACCTGCGCCAGCTTGGCGTTGGCCTGGTCGCGCACGCCTTTGACCTGCTTGAGCAGCTGGCCGGCCTGGGTGTCGAGCGAGGCGTTGCCCCATTTTTTGATGAGGTCGAGCAGGTCGTTGAGGGTGCCGATGACCTGATCGAACACTTTGAGGAGCGCGGCGACGGTGAGTTTGCCTTTGAGGGTGCGGGTTTGCTCGGCGAGGTACTTCCACGGGTTGTCGATCTTGAGCGCGGCGAGCGTCTTTCTGACGGC
>JBBINK010000042.1:0-15014 GCA_037443925.1 Betaproteobacteria bacterium | reverse complement strand
CAATCGTCCCCACATTCACGTGCGGCTTCTTACGCTCGAACTTTTCCTTTGCCATGATCGCTTTCCTCTCGACGAGACTCACTCAAACTGGTGCCCATGACGTGGATTGAACACGTGGCCTCTCCCTTACCAAGGGAGTGCTCTACCACTGAGCTACATGGGCAAAAAACTTCGGGCGCGGCCAGACGGCCAGCTCTCCCCACCCGCGGCAACCCGATGCCCCCGACAGGCTCCAGCACGGGGCCCCCTGCCGGTTGTTGGAGCGGGTGAAGGGAATCGAACCCTCGTCTTAAGCTTGGAAGGCTTCTGCTCTACCATTGAGCTACACCCGCAAGGTTGCCGGGCTACCCGGAACGGCTTAACGGTCGAGGCGACACCCCCAAAACTCGACAAACCCGAAACTGGTGGAGGGGGAAGGATTCGAACCTTCGAAGGCGAAGCCGGCAGATTTACAGTCTGCTCCCTTTGACCGCTCGGGAACCCCTCCGAACGAAACCCGCGATTATGCCGCCGAGGAGGCGGCATGTCAAACCCAAGAAGGACGCCGCGTCGGCGACCCACGGCAAGGCCATTGTAGGACATGGGAATTTCCCTTTTGAGGGCAAGTTTGCTATCGTCGCGCCCATGCTGCAAAGCCCCGTGCCCGACGCCGTCGATCCGCAGGCCCTGCGCCGGGTGCTGGTCATCAAGCTGCGGCACCTGGGGGACACGCTGCTCGCCTCGCCGGTGTTCACCGTCCTCAAGAACCGGGCCCCCCATCTGGAGATCGACGCCCTGGTCTATCGCGACACGGCGGAGATGCTGACCCTGCATCCGGCCATCGACCAGGTGCACACCATCGACCGGGCCTGGAAGCGGCTGCCCCTGCCCCGGCGGCTGCAGGCGGAGCTCAGGCTTCTGGGCGCGCTGCGCGCCCGGGGCTACGACCTGGTGATCCACCTGACCGAACACCCCCGGGGTGCCTGGGTCGCGCGCCTGTGCGGGTCGCGCTATGGCGTGGCGCGGGAACGCGCCGGGCGATTCTGGCGCGCAGCCTTCACCCACCGCTATCCCTGGGTCGGGGGCAACCGCCGCCATACCGTGGAGCTGCACCTGGACGCGCTGCGCCGCATCGGCATTCAGCCCGCGCCGGATGAGCGGGCGCTTACTTTTGTGCCGGGCGAGGCCGCATCCTCGAGGGCCGATGCCCTGCTGGCCGAGGCAGGGCTGGAGGCCGGCACCTTCGTCGTCTTCCATCCCGGCTCCCGCTGGCGGTTCAAGACCTGGCCGCCGGTCACGGCCGCCCGCCTGATCGAAGGGCTGCACCAGGCCGGCTGGCCGGTGGTCCTCACGGGGGCGCCCGACCCCGGCGAGCAAGCCTTCGTGGCGGAGCTTCGCAGCCTCTGCCGGGTGCCGGTGACGGACCTTGCCGGTCGCCTGGGCCTCAAGGAGCTGGGCGCCGTGCTCGGCCGCGCCCGGCTGTTCATCGGCATGGACTCCGCGCCCATGCACCTGGCCGCCGCCATGGGCGTGCCCACCGTCGCCTTGTTCGGACCCTCCGGCGAGCGGGAATGGGGCCCCTGGCAGGTGCCCCACCGGGTGCTCACTTCGTCCCATGGCTGCCGCCCCTGCGGCCAGGACGGCTGCGGCGGCGGGAAAGTGAGCGAATGCCTCGAGGCCATCACGCCGGAAAGGGTGCTCGTGGCCGTGGAGGAACTGGTTGGCCCCGCGCCCGCTTGAAATCGCCCTGGTGCGCCAGCGCTACACGCCCTACGGAGGCGCCGAGCGCTTCGTGGCCCGGGCGCTGGAGGCGCTCAAGGCCGAGGGGGTGGCCGTGACCCTGATCGCCCGCGCCTGGGGCGAGCAGGGGCGGGCCATCCGCTGCGACCCGTTCTACCTGGGACGGTGGTGGCGCGATGCCGGCTTCGCCCGCTGTGTATGCCGGCAGGCCCGGCCGGGACGCTTCGACCTGGTGCAATCCCATGAGCGCATCGCCTGCTGCGACATCTACCGTGCGGGTGACGGGGTGCACCGGGTGTGGCTCGCCCAGCGCGCCCGCATCCTGTCTCCCCTCGCGCGCCTGGGACAGTGGCTGCACCCCTACCATCGTTACCTGCTGCGGGCGGAGGAACGGCTGTTCACCAGCCCGCGGCTGAAGGCGGTCATCTGCAATTCACGCATGGTCCGCGACGAGATCCTCGCCCATTTCCCCATCACCCCCGACAAACTCCACGTGATCTACAGCGGGGTCGATCTGGACCGTTTCCGCCCAGCCACACCCGAGGAAAAGCGGACCGCCCGCGAGCGCCTGGGTCTGCCGGTGAAGCAGCCCCTGTTCGCCTTCGTGGGTTCGGGTTTCGAACGCAAGGGCCTGGCGGCCGCCCTGGGGGCCGTGGCGCGCCTTTCGGAGGCGGGGCTCGTGGTGGTCGGCCGTGACCGCCACGAGGCACGGTACCGCCGGCTCGCCGCCCGCCTGGGAGTGGCCGGGCGCGTCCATTTCGCCGGCGGCGTCGAGGACGTGCTGCCGTGGTATCACGCCGCCGATGCCCTGGTCCTGCCCACGCTGTACGATCCCTTCCCCAATGTCGCGCTGGAGGCGATGGCCTGCGGCCTGCCGGTGCTCACCTCCCACACGTGCGGCGCCGCGGAGCTGATCGGCGAAGGCGACAACGGCTTCGTCTGCGATGCCCTGGACGAAGCAGGCATCGCCGCGGCGCTTAAGCGCCTGTCGGCGCCCGGCTTCGCGGCACAGGCCGGCGCCCGGGCGCGCCAGTCCGTGGGAGCCTTCGGGCTGGAGGCCATGTCGGCCCGCCTGATCGCCCTGTATCGCCAACTCCTGGGCCGGGATTTCCGATAAAATGCGCGATTTTCCCGGAAGATCGCCGTTTTGAACCGCTCCAACCTGTCCAGCCTGGAGCTCTACCTCCGCCTTCTCAGGATCGCCAAGCCCCATTGGCGTGTCTTCGCCGCCTCGCTGGTGTTCACGATCCTGGTGGCGGCCACCGAGCCGGCCCTCCCGGCGCTGATGAAACCCCTTCTGGACGGCAGCTTCGTCGAGCGCGACCCCTTGCTCATCAAGCTGATTCCCATGGCCATCGTCGGCCTGTTTCTGTTGCGGGGGCTGTTCACCTTCGCCGCCAACTACGCCACCGCCTGGCTGTCCACGCGGGTGGTGCTGGAGCTGCGCAACCGTCTGTTCGCCAAGCTCATCACCCTGCCCACGCGGGATTTCGACAACACGCCGGGCGGCAGCCTCGTCGCCAACATCGCCTACAACGTGAATTCGGTCACCGCGGCCGGCACCAACGTGATCACGGTGGTGATCCGCGACAGCTTCACCATCCTGGGCCTGCTGGGTTGGCTGCTCTACCTCAATTGGTAGCTCACCCTCATCACCCTGGTGATGGCGCCCGCCATCGCCTACACGGTGCGTTATTTCACCCGGCGCCTGCGCCGGATGTACCGGGGTTCCCAGGAGGCCATGCAGGACATCACCCATGTGCTCGGCGAGACCATCGATGCCCACAAGGTGGTCAAGATCTTCGGCGGCCAGGACTACGAGAAGCGGCGCTTTTTCGATGCCACCAACCGGCTGCGGCGCTTCGACATCAAGCAAACCGTGGCTGCCAGCCTCAACGTGCCGCTGGTGCAGATCCTGGCGGCCATCGCCCTGGCGGTGATCATCTACCTCGCCACGATGCAGGCCGCCCAGGACAAGACCACCGTGGGCGGCTTCGTGTCCTTCATCACCGCGATGCTCATGCTGCTTGCGCCCATCAAGCGCCTGACCGGGGTCAACGAGGCGCTGCAGCGGGGGCTGGCCGCCGCCGAGGTGGTGTTCGGGCTGCTGGACCGGGACAGCGAACGGGATACCGGCACCCGCACCCTGGAGCGGGCACGCGGGGCGATCCGCTACGAGCAGGTGAGCCTGCGCTACGAACCCGACGGCCCCCTGGTCCTGGAGGACATCGATCTGGCCATCGAACCCGGTGAGACGGTCGCCCTGGTGGGTCGCAGCGGCAGCGGCAAGACCTCTTTGGTCAACCTGTTGCCCCGCTTCTACGAACCCAGCTCGGGACGCATCCTGCTGGATGGCATCGACATCGCCGAGCTGCGCCTGGCCGATTTGCGTGCGCAGATCGCGCTGGTGTCCCAGGAGGTGGTGCTGTTCAACGACACCGTGGCAGCCAACATCGCCTACGGCCGACTGGGCAGCGTGAGCCCGGAAGCCATCCGGGAAGCCGCCCGCGCCGCCCATGCCCTGGAATTCATCGAGCAGCTGCCCCAGGGCTTCGACACCCTGGTGGGTGAGAACGGCGTGAAACTGTCCGGCGGCCAGCGCCAGCGCCTGGCCATCGCCCGGGCCTTGCTCAAGAATGCGCCCATCCTCATCCTGGACGAGGCCACCTCCGCCCTGGACACGGAATCCGAGCGGCAGGTCCAGGCGGCCCTGGACAATCTCATGCGGGGGCGCACCACCCTGGTCATCGCCCACCGCCTGTCCACCATCGAGAAGGCCCACCGCATCGTCGTGCTGGAGGGCGGACGCATCGTGGAAACGGGCGATCACGCCAGCCTGCTCGCCGCCGGCGGCACCTATGCGCGGCTGTATCGTCAGCAGTTCGAGGCCCAACACGCACCGGCATGAAGATTCTGCACACGGAATCATCCCTGGGCTGGGGCGGCCAGGAAAACCGCACCTTCAACGAAGCGCTCGCCCTGCGCGCGCGGGGCCATGACATCGCCTTCGCAGTGGCGCCCGGTGCGGTGCTGGGGGAGCGCGCGGCGGAGGCCGGCTTTCCGGTGCACACCGTGGCCTTCGGCCGCGGCCTTTCGGTCTCGAGCCTGTTGGCGCTGCGCCGCCTGGTGCGACGGGAACGCCCCGCCATCATCAACAGCCACAGCGGGCGGGACACGCTGCTTGCGCTGGCCGCCGCCCGCACGCTGCGCAAACGGCCGCGCCTGGTGCGCACCCGCCATCTCATCCTGCCGCCCACGCATCTGGCCACCTACACCTGGCTGCCCGACCACGTGGTCACGGTGAGCCAGGCGGTACGTCAGGATCTCATCGCCCGCGGCGTGCCGGCCCAGCGCATCAGCGCCGTGCCCACGGGCGTGGATCTTCACCGCTTCGATCCCGGACGGGTCCAACCCCGTCTGCGGCAGGAACTGGGGCTGCCTTCCGACAGCGTTCTGGTCGGCACGGTGGCCATCCTGCGCAACAAGAAGGGCCATCGGGACCTCCTCGCCGCAGCGCCCCTGGTGCTGGCCGAAGCCCCCCAGGTGCATTTCGTCATCGCGGGCAACGGCCCCCAGGAGGCAAAGCTGCGGGCGCTGATCGCGGAACGGGGGCTCGACGCACGGGTGCACCTGCTGGGCCTGCGGCGGGACGTGCCGGAGCTGCTCGCCGCCCTCGATCTGTTCGTCCTGCCCACCCACCAGGAAGCCCTGGGCACGGCCTTCCTGGAGGCCCAGGCCATGGGCGTGCCGGTGATCGGCACCCGCGTGGGCGGCGTGCCCGAAACCATCGCGGAAGGCCAGACCGGCCTTTTGGTCCCTCCCCACGAGCCGGTGGCCCTGGCGCAGGCCATGCTGGAGCTCATCACCCAGCCCGCACGACGCCAGCGCATGGCCGCCGCGGCGCGCGCCTGGGTGACGGGCCGTTTCAGCATCGAGGCCATGGCCGAGGGTATGCTCAGGGTCTATGAGAAGCTGCTGAGGGAAACCACGTGAAGACGGCGAAGGCCCTGCCCATCCTCATGTACCACCACGTGAGCCCCAAGCCGGGACTGGTGACCCTCTCGCCCGAAAACTTCGAGGCGCAGGTGGCCTGGCTGGCCCGCAACGGCTGGCATACCGTGGGCACGGTGGAGCTGGAACGGTTCCTGGCCGGTCACCCCCTGCCGGCGAAATCGGTCATGCTCACCTTCGACGACGGCTATCTGGACAACTACGTGTACGCCTACCCCATCCTGCGGCGCCATGGACTGCACGGCGTGATTTTCCTGGTGACGGGGTGGATCGGCGACGGCCCCGCCCGCGCCCACATGGACAGCGCCGGCACCCTGCCCGAAACCCCGGATCACCGCGGCTGCAAGGAGGCCATTCGCAACGGGGAGGCAGACCGGGTCATGCTGCGCTGGAGCGAGATCGAAACCATGCAGGCGGCTGGCACCTTCGAGTTCCATTCACATACGCACACGCACCAGCGCTGGGATCAGCTCCTGCCCGACCCCGAGCAGCGATCACAAGCCGTGGCCGAGGACCTGGCCGCGAGCCGCGAGGCCCTGGCCAGCCACCTGGGCACCGTCAGCCGTCACCTGTGCTGGCCGTGGGGGTACCGCGAACCTGGCTACCGGGATATTGCCCAGAGGATAGGCTACGCGGTCCAGTACACAGTCGAGCATGGCGTCAACACCGTGAACACCGACCCATGCGACCTCCGTCGCTTGGCGATCAAGGCGCGCGGAAGCCACTGGCTGGGAAGCCGGCTCTTCATCTATCGGCATCCGCTTGTGGGACGCCTCTACCTTGCATGGCGGAAACCCCGAGATGGACGTTGAACTCCCCTGTCCGACTGCATGCCCGCTGTGCGGCAACCGCTCCTTGCAGCCACGGGATCGCCACGCTGCCGACTGCCCACGCTGCGGACTGCTGGTCAATCTTGGAACCCGCGAACTGGATTATTCGGAGGGCGGCGGCCAGGCCCCGCCGGACGCTGCGAAACGGGCATGGCGGCTTGAGAACGCCCGCTACCGCTTTCGCATCATCACGCCCTTCCTGGATGGTCACGAGCTATTCATCGATGTCGGCTGCGGATCCGGCGAAATGCTCGAGGCGGCCAAATCCCTGTTCGCCCATCACTTGGGATTCGACACCAACGCATCCCTGATCAGACATGCAAAAGGACTCGGGTTGAACGTCGTCCACGCCGCCTTCGACCCCGTCTCCCTTGACCCTGAGTTGCGCAGTAGGAAGAAACTGATCGCGCTCTCCCATGTGATCGAGCATCTATCACGTCCGATGGCTACCCTGCAGGCCGTGTGCGACGCCATGGTGCCGGGTGACCTCCTGTACATCGAAGTGCCCCTACATACCGGCCAGTCATTTGCCAGACAGGGATATGCATGGTCAATGTGGAACACCGAACACGTGGCCTTGTATTCCGGGCCGGCACTGGACTATATCGCACGCACACTTGGCCTGACGACCCTCGTAAATGGCACACGTATCTTTGCGCGCGGCTCGAAGAGCCGCAAGACATTCCTCCGTTTGATGGTACGCTCACCTCTGCGGTTCCTCCTCACGGCAGCCCGAAAGCCGGCCTATCTTTCCATGGCGGATGTCATGATCGCCGATTACGGGTTCATACTGCTGCGCAAGTGACCCTTGCTGCCACAGATGCGTTTCCACCCTTTCGATCACCTGCTCTACCTCTTGCTTCGGATCGCCAAGGCCGCCGATCGCCGCGACAACAGCCTGGAACGCCTTCCGGAGACGCCCATTCGCAGTCTTCTGGTGATTTCCTCGACCGCTATCGGTGACACGCTTCTCTCGACACCCGCGATCCGCGCATTGCGCACTGCCTATCCATCGGCAAAGATCATTGCCCTGCTCAATCGCGATAATCAGGCTTTGTTCGAGACAAACCCCGATATCGACGCGATCGTGCCGTATCATGGCGGGTACCGCCATTTTGTTTCCACCGCCATGCGCTTGCGTAGCCATCGACCACAGCTCGCGGTGATTCTCCACGGGAACGAGCCCCAGGCCACGCCCCTGGCTTACCTGTCCGGAGCGCGTTTCGTCGTCAAACTTCCCAATACCAGTGCATACCGCTTTTTGCTTTCCAACCAGCATCCGGTGCTCGACTGGGACGCCTTCGAGCATGCACTTCAGCATCGCCTCCGGATTGCCGCGCTGGCCGGCGCCCAGTCCACGGACACACGAATGGTGCTCCCGCTGTCTGCTGACGGCGAGCTGGCGGCAAGCCAATTTCTCGCCGCCCGCGGCCTCGACGCACAGACGCCTTTGATAGGCCTACAAGTCGGCGCGTCCACCGTGAGCCGCATGTGGTTCCGGGACCGTTTCGTGCACCTGGGCAGGCGACTACTGGCGAAGCACCCGGATGCCGCCATCGTGGTCACCGGCTCCCCAGGTGAACGGCCAATGTGCGAAGCGATCGCGGCAGAGATTGGTCCGCGCGCCTTCTCCTCCGCCGGGCGCATCGCCTTGAAGCATCTTCCTTCATTGGTAAACCGCCTGCGCGTTCTGGTAAGCGGCGACACCGGCATCATGCATCTGGCGATCGCCGTTGGCACGCCCGTAGTCGCCCTGTTTGCCATGGCAGATTCCAAACGTTCGGGCCCCGCATACGATCTGGACAAGCATGTGGTCATCCAGAAATGGCGCACCTGCACCCCTTGCGTCGGGAAGAAATGCCCCTATCCGATTTGTATGGAAAACATCGGGGTCGAGGAGGTCGAAACAGCGGTGGAGAAGGTGCTGCGATCCACGCTTGGCCACGATGCGACCACGCCATGACGGCCGTGGGAGCACAGCCAGGCCACCTCCGGCCCGCACGCATCCTGATCCTGGACACCGGCAAGGAATGGGGCGGCGGCACGAATAGCCTGCTCGAACTGCTGCGACGCGCAGATCGGGGAAAATACCACTTTCTGGTCGTGGTGTATCACGACTATGCGCGAGGCGATACCGGCCATGTCACGCAGGCGCTACGTGAGCTCGGTATCGATGTCGTTCACCTGCCCCAGAGACGACCACCTGTTTTTCTCAAGATCGCTAAGGAGGCCGTGCGAGCGCTGTTCTTCTTCAGCCAGCGTGCAATTCGGATGGGCGTGTTCCTCATCGACTACCTATGGCGCGTTACTCCCAACGCGCGGGCGCTGGAGGAGTTGATCCGATCGGCCCGTGTGGACCTGCTCTACCTAAACAACCAGCCCTCCTCGAACCTGGAGGGCCTTATCGCGGCCCATCGGGCCGGGGTGCCCGTCGTTCAGCATGCGCGGAAAACCACCACGCTCAATGTCATCGAGCGCAAGCTGACCCGGGCCTGGCTCACCAAGATGATCTGCGTCTCGGAAGGCGTGCGTGAAACGTATGCAGGGCAGGGCATCCCCGCACAACGGTGCGTGGTCGTACACAACGGCATTGACCTTGCGGGCGCTCCCAGCGTCACCGCAGGCGCGCTGCGTGCCAGCCTGGGCATCGCCCCGGATGCCTGTGTAATCGGGACCGTCTGTTCCTTGATCCCCCTGAAACGGGTCGACGTACTGCTCTCGGCAGTAGCCCGACTGCGTGCCGGAGAAACGCGCCCGCTATACTGCCTGATCGTCGGGGACGGCCCCGAACTGCCGCGCCTTCGCGCCTTGGCCGATACCCTAGGGCTCCGTGATACCTGTCGGTTCGTCGGTTTCCAGCCGGACGCGTTGTCGTACATCGGGGCTCTGGACATCTTCGTGCTGGCCTCGGCACAGGAGGGCCTGCCGCGCACAGTGCTGGAGGCGATGCTGCTGGGGAGGCCGGTCGTCGCCTCCGACGTGACCGGAACACGTGAACTCGTCATGCATGGCGAGACAGGGTACCTTTTCCCGTCGGGTGACGTCGATGCGCTCGCCAATTGCTTACACGCATTGATCCATGATGAGACCCTTCGCGCTCGCCTGGGAATGGCTGGCAAGCAGCGTGTGGCCCAGCATTTCTCCATCGAACGTTACGTCCAGGGCGTGGAACGGGAACTGGACGAGATCGTAGCTAAATGCCGTACGTCTTTCTGACCTATTTGCTTTCACCCCTGCTCTTTGCCTTGGCCCTGCTCAAGCGGCCACCGAGCCTGCGCCGAGTGCTCATAATTCAGACTGCAAAGATTGGCGACATGCTGTGCACGACACCCATTTTCCGTGAGCTCAAGCGCCGCTATCCGGCGCTGCATCTCACGGTGCTCGCGCACCCAGTCAATCGGGGCCTCCTGGAAATGAACCCGCACGTGAACCGGGTAGAATCCATCACCGCCCCAGAGATGAAGGGGCTCGTCGGGAAACTGCGGCTCTGGCGCCGCCTGCGCCTGGGACGCTATGATGCGGTAGTGGGACTCAACCCAAGCGTTCCGTTCGCCGTGTGTACGCTGTGGGCGCTGATTCCCACCCGTTTATCGATCTTGCCCAATTTCACGGGTCGCAGTTACCGCTGGGCGGTCCGCCTTTGGACCGCAAGCGTGCCCCATCGGGGTGACCGTCTCATCATGGAGACCTACCTCGAGCTCGTGCGCCTGCTAGGGGTGGACGGCGGCAGCCTGTCCAAGGAAGTTTACGCGCGCCCAGACGCAGACCGGTCAGTTGACCTGCTCCTGGGCAACAGTGACGCTCCCATCATTGGCATCGCCGTGAGCAGCGCAAACAAGCTGAAGGCACTGGGTCCTGCGAAGATCGGCGCTCTTGCCGAGCTCCTATTGGCACGCACGTCCGCGCGGCTCGTGCTGATCGGCGCAGATAGCGATAGCCGCGAGGCCCGTCATATCATCACGATGCTGTCGCAACCCGCACGTGTCATCGATGCCACCGGCCGGCTCGATCTGACGGAGCTCCCCGCATTGCTGAAACGGCTTAGGCTCTTCATCGGAGTCGATTCGGGCATCACCTATATGGCGGATGCACTCGACATACCCATTGTCAGTATCGCCGGGCCCTGCGACATGAGGGAAACGCGCCCCCTGAACGCCAAGGCACGCATCATTGAAAAACCCATGCCATGTCACCCCTGCGCGCACATCTACAAGGCGCCCTACGAATGTCGTGTCGGCACACGCGCATGTGTAGAGACCGTAACGGCCGAGGAAATCGTGGCCGAAGCCCTCGCGCTGCTGGGATCCGACCCGGCAAACCCGGGTTCATCCAATGGAGGCTCCCCGCTCACATGAACGCCCGATATCCAGACACGCTGCATCGCCTTTCGCCTACCTTCGTCCTCACCCTGCTGCTGATTGGCGCACTGTTCGTCATCTGGCCGATTCCACACACGATCGCGGTCCGGGGTCTTCTGCTCGCGGTCAGTCTCGGGCTGCTCCTCTATCTGACCCGTGGTGAAGGCCTCGGAACGCTGGCGGCAGCGTTGCGCCGCCCGTTCGCGTTCTATGTCGGCCTGACCGCGTGGCTCGTCATCGGTGCCCTGTTCATATCGGATGAACCCCTGTGGTCCCTCGGAGAAATATCCGGACAGTGGCTCACGGCAGCGGTCGCTCTCCTTATTGGACTGCTGACCAGCCTGTTCGCCAGACGTCCCGGCGCCTTGAGGCTGGTGCTCGTGATGGTCACCATGCTGCTCCTGCCCTCGATTCTTTACGTCGATTACAGCGGGCTTGCGGGACTGATCCACAACGGTACGCTGACGAAACGGGTGCCCGGCATCACGGGGGGACCGGACACAAGCAGTTTTCTCACCAACACATTCCTGGCGTACCTGTTCGCGGAAATCTTGCTGAGGGCCGAAGGCAAGCGCTTCCTCCCCCTCAGTTGGCCTGGTCTGCTGGCCCTGTTGGTGGTCGCCCTGTTTAGTCTCTATGTCGAGTCCGTGCGCAATGGCATGATCAGCCTCGCCTTACTCATGGTGCTGGCGGCGATCGTTTTTGCACGCACGCGGTTACGCACCGTCGGCGCGTTCGCGCTTGCAACGTACGCGCTGGCGACCGTGGTTCTGATCGGCGGGTTCGTCTTCGTATACGTTAAATCCGACCCACGTTGGCGCACCTTCATTCAGACCGTCCCGGTCGCTCTGGATACCAAGACCTACACCGCCTGGCGGGAGGATCTCAAGACGCCACTCCCGACGCTGCCCGACGGTCGGCCGATCGATACCTCGAGCTATCTCCGCATCGCCTTCATCAAGGAAGGGCTGCTGGTGGTGCGTGACCATTGGCTCGGCATTGGCTATGGTCGAAATGCATTCGCCCACGCAATCAAGGCAAAGTATGGGCACGCCGAACTGGGACACAGCCACAGCGGCTATATCGACCTTGCCATCGGCTCCGGTCTGCCGGGAATTCTGCTCTGGGCAGCCATGATGATGGGCCTGTTTTCATTCGGCATGGCGCAGTATCGCCGGCAAGGCGATTTTGCCGGACTTGCGCTGGCGTTCATCGTGTTCGAGTTCAACGCCCGCATGTTGTTGGACAGCATCAACCGCGATCACGCACTGCAGCAGTTCATGTTTCTGGTGGGCCTGCTGGCGGCAGCCAGCGTCGTGAAAGAGCATCATGCTCGCTAGCCACTACGTTCCGTATCCGCGATGACGCGTGGCCCCCGGATTCTCCTCATCCGCCGCGACAACATCGGCGACTTGGTCTGCACCACGCCGATGTTCTCGGCCCTGCGCCGGCACTATCCGGGTGCCTTCATCGCGGCGCTGGTGAACAGCTACAACGCCGAGGTGCTCACGGGCAACCCGGATCTCGATGCCGTGTATGTCTACACCAAGGCCAAGCACCGCATGCCAGGTGAATCCACGGCAAGCGTGTACTGGAAGCGGTTGCGGCTCATCGCCGAGCTGAGACGCACGGACTTCGATTATGCGGTCCTGCCGGGTGCCGGTTTCCTGCCACACGCCCTGCGCTTTGCCCGTCTCATCGCGCCCCGTCACATCATCGGCTTCACCGAATCCGGCCGCCGCGGCAGCGGCCGCATCGATCTGGGCATGCCCTACCAGCTGCCCCGCCCCATGCACGAGGTGGAGGACATCTTTCGACTCCTGGGGCCGCTGGGGATCGACGAGCCCCCCGGCCCGCTGACCGTCGTGGCACCGCCCTCGGAGACCGCGCGGGCCCAGGCCATGCTGGCGCCCCTGGGTTCGGGTCCGGTCATCGGGCTGCACATCAGCGCGCGCAAGGTCCGGCAGCGCTGGCCCAAGGAGCATTTCGTGGCCCTCGCCCGTGAGCTCAGCCGACGCTTCTCCTGCCGTCTCGTGTTGTTCTGGTCTCCCGGCAGCGAGCACAATCCCCTGCATCCCGGCGATGACGAGAAGGCCGCCTGGATCATGGCTCACGCCCGCGATCTGCCCATGGTGGCCTGTCCCACGACGCGCCTGACGGAACTCATGGGGGGACTGGCCGCCTGTGACCAGGTGATCCTGTCCGATGGGGGTGCGATGCACATCGCGGCCGGCCTCGGCAAGCCCATCGTCGCCTTCTTTGGCAATTCCGATCCTGTCCGTTGGCGTCCCTGGGGTGTGCCCCACCGGGTGTTGCAGCCGGATTCCCGCGATGTGTCCGACATCAGTCCCGAGCAGGTGCTGGCCGCCTATCAGGATCTGGCGGCCGAGTGCGCCATCGGGCGGAGGGAATCCGACCAGGCCGTCACGGGCTGACCGTGGGCCGCTGGGGAGCCCGCACGCTGACGTGGATGCGATCGAACCGGCCCTGGGTGTCGATGGCGGTGATGTCGTAGGCGCCGCTTTCCGCAAAGGTGAGTGTGGCGGGGCCGCTGCCCTGGGCGGCGACGCGGCCATTGACCATCCAGTAGACCGTCCCCTCGGCACCACGGGCCGTGAGCCGGACCGTGACCGGCTTGTCCGCCTCGGGCCGGTACAGCAGTGAACCGTCGCCCACGCCCACGATCTCGATTCTCGCGGCCGCCGCAGACTGGCCGGCGCAGGCGGGCGCCCAGGCCGGAGGCCGGGACAGCCGCAGCAGGCCGGCATCCAGCCAGGGTTCCAGCACGGTCGGCCAGCGTGCCGTCACACGGGCCTCGGTGGGCCCGGCGACGCAGCCGGGTGCGACGCGCAGGCCGGTCGCCTTGTCGATGAGGTAACTGTCCACCCCCGAGCCCGGGCGCAGGCGGTCCGGCAGGGTCGGTGGCGCCACACCGTTGAGGGTCCACGCGGTGCGCTGCACCGGACACAGTGCGGGATCGGCCACGCTGGCCGCACGGCCACCCAAGGGCCAGCACACCTTCTCCAGGGCCACTGTCTGGGGAGGCGGCCGCGGCGCGCCCCGGTTCGGCTCCGGTAGCAGCGAGAAAATGTCCATCAGCAGGGGGGCCGCCACATTGGCGCCAAAGAAACCGGGATTGGGCGTGCCATCGGGGCGGCCCACCCAGACGCCCACCGTGTAGCGGTCGCTGACGCCGAGGGCCCAGGCGTCGCGGAAGCCGAAGCTGGTGCCGGTCTTCCACGCGATCCCGCGCTGGGCCGCGGCCGGCATGCTGGTCGCCCGCGCCACGGGCCCGCCACCCTCCAGAACGTCACGCACGATGTAGGCGGCGCCTTCGCTCATCATGCGGCGCTCGATCTTCGGGGCGTCGGGGGTGAGCCGAGGCAGCCCTGCCATGCCGCGCCGGGCCAGGGACGAATAGGCGCCCACCAGATCCTCCAGGCGGGCGGCGGCCCCCCCGAGGATGACGCTCAGGTTCGGTTCGGCGTCGCGGGGAAAGACCAGGACGAGCCCTCCCTGCCTGAGCAGGCCCACGAAGCGGGTGGGCCCCAGGGCGTCCAGGACCTGCACGGCGGGCACGTTGAGGGATTTCACCAGCGCTTCCGAGACGCTGACCGGCCCGTGAAAGGATTGCTGGAAGTTGCCGGGCTCGTAACCGCCGAAGCTCTGGGGCGCATCCGCGAGCAGCGATTCGGAATGAATGAGGCCCTCGTCCAGGGCAAAGCCATACAGAAAGGGCTTGAGCAGTGAGCCGGGTGAGCGCAGGGCGCGCACCATGTCCACATGGCCGAAACGGTCCGGGTCGGTGAAATCCGCCGAGCCCACGTAGGCGAGCACTTCCAGGGTGGCATTGTCCATCACCATGGCCGCGGCGGAGACACGGGCAGGCAGGCTCCGTGCGCGGTCCGCGACCACCGCCTCCACCCGCTGTTGGATGCCGTGGTCGAGGGTACTGGCGATGCGCAGCCGCATCGGCGTCTGCCCGCGCAGACGCTCGGCCAGCAGGGGCGCACGCAGGGGCTGCCGGGGGGCTTGCACCAGAACCGGCTCGCTCGACGCATCCCGCAGCGCGGTCTCGTCCCACCGCCCCCCCATG
>JBBINK010000041.1:5140-15135 GCA_037443925.1 Betaproteobacteria bacterium | reverse complement strand
CAACGAAGCCTTCTATGGCTACCGCTCCTTCGGGGAGATGGTGGAGGACGCCCAGGCCCGCAAACTGCTCACCGCCACCAAGGACGAGAAGACCGGCCAGTACATGTTGCGCCTGGCCGGCTAGCGGCCGCCCCGCTCAGCGCCCCGGAATCTGGCGCAGGATCAGCGTCTGCTGCAGGATGGGGTCGAAGACCGGCGCGAGCTTGGTGCGCAGCAGCGCGTTCACGGCGGTGGTGCGGCGCAGCACGTTGTAGGCCACCCACTCGTTGACCCCCGCCAGCGCGAGCATGGCCGTGATTTCCGGCGCGAGTTCCGGGACCGTGTCCACCAGCGCCTGCAGGGCCGGCGGCGCGGCCTGTGCCTCCAGCAGGGCGTGCGCCCGCTGGATGACCTCTTCCATGGAACGGGGCTTGTCCTCGGTCAGGGAAATGGGGGCGAGATAGGCGCCGATGGCATTGAGCAGGGCGCTCACGATCTCGTGGGTGCCGGGGCGTTGCATGGCCTCCTCCACCGCGGACAGAAAGGTCTGGCCGGCTGCGGACAGCAGGCGGTCGAGCTGCCGCGCGTAAGGGTTGCCCTCGGCCACCAGCGGTGCCAGCCGGCCGTGCACGCCTTCGTGATCACAGCGCGCGGGCTTGGGATTGGGCAGGCTGTCGGGCCGCTGCTCGAGGAAGCCGATGTAATAGGCGCCATGCTGCTTGCCCCGGGCCCACAGTTTCTTCTGGGCGGCTTCGTCCACCAGATCGAACCACAACAGGGCCCTGACCGTGTCCATGATGGCCACCACGTCTTCCTCGAAAGGCAGGTGTTCCACCAGGAACTCGGCGAGGATGGGGCCCATGGTGCCCCGCGCCACGGCCTCCTTCTCCAGCATGCGCCGCGCGTTCTCGATGGTGGGCATGGCCCACCAGGCACGGCGCGCCAGCTCGTCGGTGAGTCCCGGCGCGTGCACCACCGCCACCACGGCTTCCGGCTCCCCCAGTTTCAGCAGGGGCGCCAGATTCTCGTCCCTCAACTGGCCCATGCGGGTCCAGCGGCGCAGATACACCGGGTAGCCCTCCGGGGAATCCAGGGCGTGCTCGGCCAGGGCCTGCCGCACCAGCTTGAGATAGGCCTCGTCCCGGGTATTGGGGTGCAGCTGCACCTTCGCCTCGCCCTTTTCGGTGAGGGCGTGCACGGTCATGGTGGAGGCATCGATGCGCACGGCCTGCACGCCGGCGGCGAGCAGCACGTTGAGGCAGAAGGCGTCTTCCTGGCTGAGTTCCATGGGGTGATGGGCGCTGAAACCGCGAATTATACCGGAGCAGCGCACCGGCCAAGGCACCACGCGGCGCATGGTTTATTGGCCCCGGCCCCTTTGCTACACTCGGCCCACTGTTCGTTTCCACCTCGGAGGTCAATCATGATCGAGCCCGGCGACACACTCCCGGAAGGCACGCTGTTCGAAATGACCGCTGACGGCCCCAGGCCGGTCCCGGTTTCGGCCCTCACCCGGGGCAGACGGGTGGTGATCTTCGGATTGCCCGGCGCCTTCACCCCCACCTGTTCGGCCAAACATCTGCCGGGTTACGTCTCGGCTGCGGACCGGCTCAAGGCCAAGGGCATCGACGAGATCATCTGTCTGTCGGTGAACGATGCCTTCGTGATGGGGGCCTGGGGCAGGGAGCAGGGGGCGGAGGGCAAGGTGCGCATGCTCGCCGACGGCAACGGGGATTTCGTCCGCGCCCTGGGGCTGGAACTGGATCTGCGGGAACGGGGCATGGGCATTCGCAGCCAGCGTTTCTCCATGCTGGTGGACGATGGCGTGGTCAAGTCCCTCAACGTCGAGGCGCCTGGCCAGTTCCAGGTGAGTGACGCGGAAACCATGCTCGCCCAGATCGACCGGCTCTGATTGCGGCGCCGTCCTCACGCCGCCGCACGCTGCTGGCGGCGGATGAGGAAGGACAGGATCATGGGCGTGGCCAGGGTGGTGAGCATCACCATGATGACGATCACCGAAAATTCCTCCCGCGTCACCACCCCCAGCTGACTGCCGACCACGGCGAAGATCAGACCCACTTCACCCCGGGGCGCCATGCCCCAGCCCACCAGCCAGCGGTTGGCCTTGCCCGCGGCCAGGCCGGACACCAGCTTGCCGGCGAAGGCGATGGCGGTGACGGCCAGCGCCACGACCAGCGTGTGGGCATCGGCGAGGGTGGCCAGATCCACCTGCATGCCCGTGTACACGAAGAAAAGGGGCACGAACAGGTTGGCCACCGGCGCCGTCAGGCTTTCCAGATGGTGGCGGGCCTGTTTTTCCAGCACCGCCGTCACCCGCTCGTGGATGGCCCTGGGAGCCCCGTCCAGGGCCTGCCGGACGGCGGGAATGACTTCCAGCTGCTCGTAGTCCCGGAACATCACCTCGTCCAGCACCAGACCTGCGGCGAAGGCGCCCACGATGGGCGCCAGACCGATCACCGAGGCCAGCCACGCGAGCACCAGGCAGATGCTGATGGCCAGGGCGAACTTCATGCCCACGCCGGTGTTGATCCGGGCGAAACCCCGGCTCATGAGCGGCGCGATACGCTGGCCGAGGAAGACGGCGCCACCCAGGAAAGCCACCGCCTTCAGGATGATCCAGCCCACCGAGGCCAGGCTCACGTTACCCGTGGTGACGATGGCGGACACCACCGCGAGGATGATGAGGCCGATCACGTCGTCGATCACCGCGGCGCCCAGCACGATCTGGGCTTCCGGCGACTGGAGGGCTTTCATGTCCTTGAACACCCGTGCCGTCACGCCCACGCTCGTGGCGGTGAGGGTGGCGCCCAGGAACAGATGGCCGTTGAAACCCATGTCGGGAAACAGCAGGGGGCTCAGCGTCACCCCCAGGGCGAAGGGTGCGGCCACACCCAGGCAGGCCACCAGAAAGGCCCGCAGGCCCACCTTGCGCAGGGTGTGCACGTCCGATTCCAGGCCGATCTGGAACAGCAGGATGATCACGCCGAATTCCGCGAGGAAGCGCAGCACCTCGTCGTGCTTGGCCGCCTCCAGGCCGGACACGCCCACCAGGGCCAGGTTGCCCAGGACGATGCCCGCGACGAGCTCGCCCACCACGGCGGGCTGACCGAAGCGCTCCACCAGGCTGGAGACCTTCGCCGCCATGAGCAACAGCGCGATCCAGGCCAGGTGCAGGGCCGTGGCGGCTTCGCCCGCCGCCAGCACGGGCGCCGGCAGCAGCATCGCCAACGCCAGCGGCATGGCGAGGGTGCGGAAGGGGCGAGGTCGCGGATGAGCGGTGGACATGGTCGGCCTTGGGCAAAAAATTGCCGCCCATTATAGCCAGCGTCCCTGGTCCCGTCGTGCGCCCCCCCACGGCCTGCGTTGACTTTTCCCCGGGCGGTGTTCACAATTTCATAAAGCAAACGTTCATTTCGTATCGTGAAATCACCGCCGACGGAGAAAACCCAGCATGCGTGCCGCCCCCACTGCGTCCCAGTCCATTCCCGCTTTCTGTGAAGGCATCCAGTATTTCGCCGATTCCTTGCCCCAGCTGGATACGCTGGGTTCCCAGCCCGTGCTGGGCAAGGGGGTCCCGGGGGTGACCGACCCCAACGATCCCAGGGCGGTGTACCAGACGCTCCTAGCCGCCGACGCCCTGCGCTATCTGACGCTGCAGGTCACCGGCGCCAAGTCCTCCGGCCATCCGGGCGGTTTCGCCAGCAGCGCCGAGGCCTACGCGGCGATGGTGATGCTGGGCCACACCAACATCGTCACCGAGGTGGGGCACCACGCGCCCGGCTTCTACAGCGCCATGTTCCTGGATACTTCCCTGGAGGAGATGGGGATCAAGACCGTGGCCGACATGCGGGCCCGCTTCCGCGAGATGCACGGCCTGCTGGGCCACCTGTCCGGGGCGATTCCGGGACTGCTCGCGCCCGCCGGTCCCCTGGGGCAGGGCCAGCATTTCGCCCTCGCCGGCGCCTATCTGCACCGGGACAAGCTGTTTCCCGTGACCATCGGTGATGGCGGCCTGGGCGAACCCTACATCATGAGTGCCTTCCAGCACTTCAACACGGCCTACCCCGACATCACCAACTTCCTGCCCATCCTGATCTGGAACGGCTATTCCCAGGAACACCACAGCATGTGCTCCACCTGGGAGAACGAACGCATGCTGGATTACTGGCATGCCCACGGCTTCCGTCACGTGTATCTGATCAATGCCAAGGACTTCGACGATGCCGACCAGCCCGGGGAGTTCGTGGACAGCACGAAGTTTTCCTGGGAACGGCGCATGGAATTCGTCGGCTTTCTGTTGCGCGCCGCCAAGGTGGCGGCGGACTACGCCATGAACGGCGAGATGACGGCGATCATCGTCAAGCAGCTCAAGGGCGCCGGTGTGCACGCCCTGGGCGCCAAGTCCCACAACCTCTATGCCCATCACACCCTGGACAGCGACGACGTGAAGACCGCCCTCAAGCGGCGGGCGCTTCCGCCCCGCGCCTGGGCGCTGGTGCGCGAGAATTTCCGCCATGCGGGTGGCGGCCCGGCCGTGAAGACGGTGGTCACGGAGTTCGAACTGAAGCTGCCACCCCTGGGCAAGCTGCCTCTGCACGAGACCAGGCCGGGCACGGAGAACAAGGTGCCCACCACCGCCGTGGGTGAGCTGGTCGCCGCGGTGGGCAGGAAAGACCCGAAATTCCTGGTGACCAATGCCGATGGCAACGAGGCCTCGGGCATGGCCAACATCAACAAGGCCCTGATCATCCGCCACCCCACCCAGGACGACCTCTACTTCCAGGGCCCCACGGGCCAGGTGTACGAGCCCCTCAACGAGGATGCCTGTGCCGGCCTGGCGGTGGGGGTGTCCCTGTTCGGGGGGCGCTCCCTGTGGTGTTCCTATGAATCCTTCGCCATCAACGGCCTGCCCATCTGGCAGACCGTGACCCAGGCCATGGCGGAACTGCGTCGCAAGACACCCGCCACGGTGGCGCTGTTCACCGCCGGGGCGCTGGAGCAGGGGCGCAACGGCTGGACGCACCAGCGGCCCGAGATCGAGGCCTATTTCGCCGCGATGATGCGCAACGGCAACGTCTATCCGCTGTTCCCGGTGGATGCCAACATGATCCAGGTCTGCTACGAGTGGGCGCTCGGCCAGTACAACAAGGGCATCGTCATCACCGCCTCCAAGTCGCCCCTGCCGGTGCGCACCACGCTGGACCAGGGTCGCCAGGCGATCGAGGAGGGCGCCATCGTCTTGCAGGAGACGCCCGGACGCGGCATGGTGGTCTTCGGCGTCACCGGCGACATGGTGCTTTTGCCGGTGTTCGAGGCGGCGGAGCGACTGAAGGCCCAGGGCATCGGTTCGCGCATCGTGGCCATCGTCAACCCGCGCCGCCTGTACCGGCCCACCGACGTCGCCTGGCAGACCGTCTCCCAGCCGGACGGGGTGTTCCTGAGCCGGGAACGCTTCGACGAGATGTTCCATGGCGACGTGCTGCTGGGCGTGTCCGGCGGGCCCGGTGCCGTCCTGGAACCCCTGCTGCTGCGCAGCGCGGCCATGATGCGTGACATATACTGCTGGAAACGCGGCGAGACCGCGGCCAACCCCCAGCAGCTGTTCGACTTCAACGCCATGAACGCGGAGGCCATGGCCAAGCGCGCGGTGGAGCTGCTGGGATAGCGTGTTCCATGGCGTGAAACGCACAGACGCGGCGGTCGCGGGGAGAAGCCCGGCTTTTCCCCGCCTCCCCGCGCAGGGAAAGGTTTTCAATCGATGCAACCGAAGATCATCGTCCTCGACGACGACCCCACCGGGTCTCAGACCGTGCACAGCTGCCTGCTGCTCACCCGCTGGGACGTGGACACGCTGCGCCTTGGCCTCAACGATCATGCGCCCATTTTCTTCATCCTGACCAACACCCGCGCCATGGACGCCGAGCAGGCGGCCGCCGTGACCTGGGAGGTCTGCCACAACCTGAAAGAGGCGCTGGTGGGGTTCGATCGCCCGGTGCTGTACGTGTCCCGTTCCGATTCCACCCTGCGCGGCCACTATCCGGTGGAGACGGACGTGATGGCCAAGGTGCTCGGCCCCTTCGACGCCCATTTCCTCATTCCCGCGTTCTTCGAGGGCGGGCGTTTCACCGTGCGGGGCATCCACTACGTGCGGGTGGGCGACAAGGCCGTGCCCGCCCACGAGACGGAGTTCGCCAAGGACTCGGTGTTCGGCTATCAGCACAGCTATCTGCCCGCCTACGTGGAGGAAAAGACCCATGGCCGCATCCGGGCCGACGAGGTGGTGCATTTCCCGCTGGAAGAAATCCGAAGCCTGGCCACCTACGACAAGCTGATGGGCTTGAACGACAACGCCTGCTGTGTGGTGGATGCGGAGCGCCAGGAGGACCTCGACCTGTTCGCCGACCAGGTGCTCGCGGCGGTGGAGCATGGCAAGCGCTTCCTGTTCCGCAGCGCGGCGAGCTGGCTGACCGCCCTCACGCGCCTGCCGCCCCAGCCCGTGCCGGCCGAGCGCATGGGCCAGTATGTGAAGGCCGGTCGCCCCGGCGTGGTGGTCGTGGGGTCCCACGTGAAGAAGACCACCGAGCAGCTCGCGGTGCTGCTGCGCCAGCCGGGCATCGTGCCGGTGGAGGTGGACGTCAACATCCTGCCGGAACAGACGGAGAGCCTGCTGCGCCAGGTGACGGAAGCCGTGGCCCGGGCGCATCGCGACGGCGCCACGCCCGTGGTCTATACGTCGCGCACCGAGCGCCAGTTCCCCGATACCCAGGCGCGGCTGCGCTTCGGCGAGCAGGTGTCCGATTTCCTCATGAGCGTGGTCCATGCGCTGCCGCCCACCATCGGCTTCATCATCAGCAAGGGCGGCATCACCTCCAACGACATGCTGTCCAAGGGGCTCAGGCTCGCGGCCGCACGCATCGTCGGTCAGATCCTGCCGGGCTGCTCGGTGGTGCTCACACCGCCCGATCACCCGCATCTGCCGGACATTCCCGTGGTGATCTTTCCCGGCAACGTCGGCGACGAGACGGGTCTGGCCACCGTGTACAATCGGTTGCGCGGCTGAGCGCGATGGGGCTGCCGGCACGCGCCCGGACACCGTGAACATGCCGCTCGCCTCGCCTTGCCGCAGCCCGCTTCCGGCCGACCCTCTGCCATGAACCACGACCGCATCCTCAAGCGTCTGCGCCGTATCCTCCCCGACGACGGGCTGCTCGTGGACCGGGAGGATCGGCTGCCCTACGAGACGGACGGGCTCACCGCCTTTCGCCGCCTGCCGCTTTGGGTGGCGCTGCCCGAGACGGAGGAGCAGGTGCGCCAGATCCTGCGCGCCTGCTTCGAGGAAGACGTGCCGGTGGTGGCGCGGGGCTCGGGCACCGGCCTGTCGGGGGGCGCGCTGCCCCACCCCGAGGGGGTCCTGCTGTCCCTGGCCCGCTTCAACCACATCCTCGACATCGATCCCCTGGCGCGCACGGCCCGGGTCCAGCCGGGGGTGCGCAATCTGGCGATCTCCGAGGCGGCCGCGCCCTACGGCCTGTACTATGCGCCGGATCCCTCCAGCCAGATCGCCTGTTCCATCGGCGGCAACGTCGCCGAGAATTCGGGCGGTGTGCACTGCCTCAAATACGGCCTCACCGTGCACAACGTGCTGGCCCTGCGCGTGGTGACCATGGAGGGCGAGGTGCTGGAAATCGGCTCCCAAGCGCTCGATGCGCCGGGCTACGACTTCCTGGCGCTGATGACCGGCAGCGAAGGCATGCTGGGCGTGATCACCGAGGTCACCGTCAAGCTTCTGCCCAGGCCCGAGACGGCCCAGGTCGTCATGGCGGGCTTCGACGACGTGGAGCGGGCCGGGCGTGCCGTGGGCGCCATCATCGCTGCCGGCATCGTCCCGGCGGGGCTGGAGATGATGGACAGGCCGGCCATCCATGCCGCGGAGGATTTCGTCCACGCCGGCTATCCCCTGGACGCCGAGGCGATCCTGCTATGCGAGCTGGACGGCACCGAAGCGGAAGTGGCCGAGGAGATGGAAAAGGTCCGGCGCATCCTGGAAGGGCAGGGCGCCAACACCCTCAGGGTCTCGGCCAATGAAGCGGAGCGGCTCAGACTGTGGGCGGGACGCAAGGCCGCCTTTCCCGCCGTGGGCCGCATCTCGCCCGACTACTACTGCATGGACGGCACGATTCCCCGCAAGCGGCTGCCGGAGGTGCTGGCCCGCATCGCGGAACTGTCGCGTGAATACGGGCTGGCGGTGGCCAACGTGTTCCACGCGGGAGACGGCAACCTGCATCCGCTGATCCTGTACGACGCCAACCGCCCCGGGGAGCTCGAGCGCGCCGAGGCGTTCGGCGGCCGGATCCTGGAGGCCTGCGTGGCGGTAGGCGGCACCATCACCGGCGAGCACGGCGTGGGCGTGGAGAAGATCGACCAGATGTGCGTGCAGTTCCGCCCCCGGGAGCTGGAACTGTTCCATGCCATCAAATCCGCCTGGGACGAGAAGGGGTTGCTCAATCCCGGCAAGGCCGTGCCGACGCTGCACCGCTGCGCCGAATTCGGTGCCATGCACGTGCATGGCGGACAGCTCAGGTTTCCGGACATTCCAAGGTTTTAGTGAGTGCCTAGCCCAATGGCAGTGAAGGCAAAGACGCCAAGGCTGCAGAGCAAACCTCGTCATGCCTGTGCGTGCCTTGTGTCTTTGCGTTGCAAAGGTTTTGCTCTGTTATCGTGAACGACCTGCGCGAACAATTCTCCGAAGCCATCAGGCAGGCCGCCGCGCGGCGGCGTGCGGTGCGCATACGCGGGTCCGGTTCCAAGGATTTCTACGGGGGCGTGCCCCGAGGGGAAGTCCTGGATACCACGCGCTACGCCGGCATCGTCGATTACGCGCCCGAGGAGCTGGTGGTCACGGCGCGTGCCGGCACGCCCCTGGCCGAGCTGGAGGCGGTGCTGGCCGGGCAGGGACAGATGCTGCCCTTCGAGCCTCCCCATTTCGGGCCCCGCGCCACCCTGGGCGGGTGCGTGGCCTGTGGCCTGTCCGGGCCGCGGCGCCCCCATGCCGGGTCGGTGCGCGATTTCGTGCTCGGCGTCACGCTCATGGGCGGGCGCGGCGAACTGCTGCGGTTCGGTGGCCAGGTGATGAAGAACGTGGCCGGCTATGACGTCTCGCGGCTCGTGACCGGCTCCCTCGGCACCCTCGGCCTCATCCTCGAGGTCTCCATCAAGGTGCTGCCCCGTCCGGCGCAGGAAATCACCGTGCAGCTGGAGATGGATCAGGATCAGGCCGTCGCGGCCATGAACCGCTGGGCGGGCGAGCCGCTGCCCATCTCCGCCACCTGCTACCACGATCACGTGCTGACCGTGCGCCTGTCCGGCGCCGCTGCGGCGGTGCGGGCGGCGCGGGCGCGGCTGGGTGGCCAGGAGCTGGCCGCCGGCGAGGCGTTCTGGCGGGGCATCCGGGAACACACCGCCCACTTCTTCCGCGACGCCCGCCCCCTGTGGCGGATCTGCCTGCCCTCCACGCGGCGCCTCGACCTGCCGGACAGGCCGCTGCTGGAGTGGTGCGGCGGATTGCGCTGGGTGTTCACCGATGCCGAGCCCGCGGTGGTGCGCGAGGCGGCCCGCGCGGCCGGGGGGCACGCCACCCTGTTTCGCGCCGAGCGCAAGCCGGCGCCCGCGTTCCAGCCGCTGCCCGCCGCGCTGCTGGCCTTGCACAAACGCGTGAAACGGGCCTTCGACCCCGAAGGCATCTTCAATCCCGGCCGGCTCTACCCGGATTTCTGATGCAGACCCAGCTCGCCGACTTCATCCGCGACACACCGGAAGGCCAGGAGGCCGACCGCATTCTGCGCACCTGCGTGCATTGCGGCTTCTGCCTGGCCACCTGTCCCACCTACCAGCTGCTGGGCGACGAGCTGGACAGTCCCCGCGGCCGCATCTACCTGATGAAGCAGATGCTGGAAGGGGCGCCGGTGTCGGGCAAGACCCTCACCCCCCTGGACCGC
>JBBINK010000041.1:4713-5130 GCA_037443925.1 Betaproteobacteria bacterium | reverse complement strand
CTGACGACGGAGGTCGAGGTCCCGCGCCTGGACCGCTGCCTGACCTGCCGCGCCTGCGAGACCACCTGTCCCTCGGGCGTGCAGTATGCCCGCCTGCTGGACATCGGCCGCCACGTGGCCGAGGAGCGGATTGGCCGCAGCGTGCCGGCGCGCCTTGCGCGGCGTGCGCTGCGCTATGTGCTGGCCGAGCCGCGGCGGGTCGCGCCCCTGCTCCGCCTGGGGCGGCGGGTCGCGCCTCTGCTGCCGCCTACGTTGCGGCGTCAGGTGCCCGCGGCACGGGCCGAGGGAGCCTGGCCGCCGCCGCGCCATGCCCGGCGCATGCTGGTGCTGGCCGGTTGCGTGCAGGCAGCGGCGGCACCCGAGATCAACGCGGCGGCGGCGCGGGTGCTGGACCGGCTGGGCATCAGCCTCATGGTC
>JBBINK010000041.1:1082-4681 GCA_037443925.1 Betaproteobacteria bacterium | reverse complement strand
TATCACCTCAACGCCCAGGACGAGGCGCTCGACTTCATGCGCCGCAACATCGACGCCTGGCTGCCCTACATCGACCAGGGTGTGGAGGCGATCGTCATGACGGCCAGCGGCTGTGGCGTCACCGTGCGCGAGTATGGCCACTATCTGCGCCACGACCCCGCCTACGCGGACAAGGCGCAACGCGTCGCTGCGCTCACCCGCGATCTGAGCGAAGTCGTGCTGGCGGAAATGGACAGGCTCGCCGGCCTGATCCCCCCCGCCGCGGCAAGGGGCGCCGGCAAGGTGGCGGTGCACACGCCCTGCACCCTGCAGCACGGGCAGAAGCTGCGCGGGCTCCTGGAAACCCTCCTGCAGCGGGCGGGGCTGGTGCTGACCCCCACGCCCGATGGCCACCTGTGCTGCGGCTCGGCCGGCACCTACTCCCTACTGCAGAAGGATCTGTCGCGCCGCTTGCGGGACAACAAGCTCGCAGCCCTGGAAAGCGGCGCTCCCGACCGCATCGTCACCGCCAACATCGGCTGCCTGCTGCATCTGGCCAGCGGCAGCCGGCGTCCCGTGAGCCATTGGGTCGAGCTGGTGGACGAACTGCTTGCCTGATTCCGCGTCGCGTGAGGCGTGTCCGCGTCAGCCTGCGCCGCCCCGTGCCTCCAGGCGCGCCAGCTGCTCCGGACGGTTGATGTTGACGAAGAAGCCGGCCTCGTCGCTGAAATCGGCCAGGGCCAGGCGCAGGCTCCGTTGCCATTCCTGCACCTTGCGCCCGCCCTGGGCCAGATAGGCGGCGAGACTCGCGCCTGCCTGCCGGCGCATGAGGCAGATCGCATTCTGGGTGCGCCCCCCGGCGAGGGGTACGGCGAGGTCGTGGGCGCCGCCGGCCAGGGCGGTGTACAGGCGCGCCACCAAGTCGTCGGGAAGGAATGGCGTGTCGCAGGGAACGGCCAGCACCAGCTCGTGCCGCGCCTCGATGAGGCCACGGGCGATGCCGGCCAGGGGACCCACGAAGCCCTCGGTGCGGTCCGGCAGCACGGGGTGGCCGAACCGGCCATAGGTCTCGAAATTGCGGTTGGCGGAGATCAGGATTTCCGTCACCTGGGGCCGGATGCGCGTCAGCACCCACTCCACCAGCGGCCTGCCGTGCAGGGCGATGAGCCCCTTGTCCAGGCCACCCATGCGGCGGCCTTCCCCGCCCGCGAGGACGATGGCGGTGATGGGCGGAAGGGCGGCAGGGCTCATCCCGCTACTATATCCCAGCCCCGCGGCGATGGCACAAAGGCTTGCCAGGAAACGGAAAACCCCCTATCATCCCGCTCTTTTCCGTTCCCCATTCAGGCGAAAAGACATGGTTGTGATCCGACTTTCCCGGGGTGGCGCCAAGAAGCGCCCCTTCTACAACGTGGTGGTGACCGATTCCCGTCGTCGCCGCGATGGCAATTTCATCGAGCGCGTGGGCTTCTACAATCCCGTGGCGCCCGAGGGCACCGAGTCCCTGCGCATCGATAAGGAGCGCCTCGCCTACTGGCAGAGCGTGGGCGCCAAGCTCAGCGACACCGTTGCCAAACTCGTCAAGAACGCCGCCTGACGAAACGTGGGTGGTGATGGGCCGGGTCACCGGCCCCTTCGGTGTGCTGGGCTGGGTGAGGGTCCATCCCTACACCGAAACGAGCGGCAGCCTCACCCGTTACCGCACCTGGTGGCTGGGACGCGAGGAGCCCTATCGGGCTTGCGAGGTCGAGCAGGCCAGGGTGCATGGGGCCGAAGTGCTGGCCAAGCTCGCCGGGGTGGATGACCGCGATGCCGCGGCCCGGCTCAAGGGCGAGTGGGTGGCGCTCCCGCGCAGCGCGCTGCCGGCGCCGGCGCAGGACGAGTACTACTGGGTCGATCTGATCGGCCTGAGCGTGGTGAACACCGAGGGTGTGGGGCTCGGGACGGTCAAGGCGCTCATGGAAACCGGCGCCAACGACGTGCTGGTGGTCGAAGGGGAACGGGAACGGTTGATCCCCTTCATCCGCCAGGTGATCCTGGACGTGGACCTGGAAGGCAAGACCATCCGGGTGGACTGGGGGGTGGACTATTAAACCCCGTTTCGACGTGGTGACCCTGTTCCCGCCCATGTTCGACGCGGTGTCGAAGCAGGGAATCACGGCCCGCGCGCTGGAGCAGGGGTTGTATGGGCTGCGCCTGTGGAATCCTCGCGATTTCACCCGCGATGCCTACCGCACCGTGGACGACCGGCCCTATGGCGGCGGCCCGGGCATGGTGATGCTGGCCGAGCCCCTGGAAGCGGCCATCGAGGCGGCCAAGGAGGCGCAGCGGGATGCCGGGATCGCACGCAGCCGGGTGATCTACCTGTCGCCCCAGGGGCGGGTGCTGGATCACCGCAAGGTCCTGGCGCTGGCCGCGGAGCCGGGACTGGTGCTGCTGTGCGGCCGCTACGAGGGTGTGGACGAACGCCTGATCCAGCGCCAGGTGGACGAGGAAATATCGATCGGCGATTACGTCCTGTCCGGCGGTGAGCTGGGGGCGATGGTGCTGATCGATGCGGTGGTGCGGCAGCTGCCGGGCGCGGTGGGGGATGCGGATTCGGTCCAGGAGGAATCCTTCGTGCACGGGTTGCTGGACCATCCCCATTACACCCGGCCGGAGGTGTACCGGGGCATGCCGGTGCCACCGGTCCTGCTGTCGGGGCATCACGAGCGGATACGGCTGTGGCGTTTGAAGGAAGCGATGCTGCGCACCTGGGAGCGGCGTCCGGACCTTTTCGCACGGTGGCTGAAGGAGCACCGGCTTTCCCCCGAGGAAGCCCGGTTGTGGGACGAATTGAAACGGGAACGAGCGATCGACGCGGATGCATGAGCCCCGCCCGATCGGACAGGAAACAAGGAGCAAGCGCATGAACCTCATCCAGCAGATCGAAGCCGAAGAAATCGCCCGTCTGGGCAAGACCATTCCTGACTTCGCCCCCGGCGACACCGTGGTGGTGCAGGTCAAGGTGAAGGAAGGCAACCGTGAACGCCTGCAGGCGTTCGAAGGCGTGGTGATCGCCAAGCGCAACCGGGGGCTCAATTCCTCCTTCATCGTGCGCAAGATCTCCTCCGGCGAGGGCGTGGAGCGGACCTTCCAGACCTACTCGCCGACCGTGGCCGCCATCGAGGTCAAGCGCAAGGGCGACGTGGCCCGCGCCAAGCTCTACTACCTGCGCGAGCGTTCCGGCAAGTCGGCCCGCATCAAGGAAAAGCTGTCCACCAAGAACCGCGAAGCGGCTTCGGGCCAGTAAGCCACGCTGCGGCCCGGTGCCGGCCGGGCCGGCCGCGTTGCGCGGGGGCGGGTTCGCCGCCCCTTCGTCCGACCTCGCCTTTTGCGCCGCGGGGGCGCCCGGCATAGAATGCGCCCGATGCGTCGCCTCGCCCTTCTGCTTCTTTCCTTGCTGTGCCCGTTTGCCGCGTTCGCGGCCGATTCCCTGGCGCTTGCCCAGAGGCTCGCCCAGGAGGGCCTGCCCCGGCTCGCCCTGGCGCGCATCGAGCGTGACCAGCCCCAGGCGACCGACGCTCCCCACTGGCTGGAGTGGGAATCCCTGCGCCTGACGGTCTTGTCCCAGACCGGCC
>JBBINK010000041.1:0-1064 GCA_037443925.1 Betaproteobacteria bacterium | reverse complement strand
TGCCTACCGGCTTGCCGGAGGGCTTCGTCCAGAAGGCCCATGGACATGCCGCGTGGGCCTGGCTGGAACAGGGTCAGGGCGCGGCGGCCCGCGACCATCTCGCGCGGCTCCTTTGGGGCCATGCCCTGTCCGCCGCGGACCAGCAATGGGCGCGGCGGCTGGTCATTCGCAGCTGGCTCGCGGATCACCGGCCCGACGAAGCCTACCGCGCCATGTTGCGCTTCCAGCAGGATTTCGCCCCGCTGGGGCGGGAGGTGGCCTCGGAGTTCGTGCGGGGCCTGCTGGCGGAAGGCCGGGCGGCCGAGGCCCTGACCTGGCTCGATCAACTGGAACCCCGAGGCGCCCTCGCCACCGCGACCACGCTGCAGGCGGGGCTCTTCGCACCGGAGGCGGCCATCGACGCGGCGCGCGCCGCCCTGGCTCGCCAGCCGGCTGCCGTGGACTGGCTGCGGGTGCTGGCCGACGCCGCCCAGCGGGCCGGGCAGCCGGCGCTAAGCATCGATGCCTTGGAGCGCTGGCTTGCGGCCGGCTTTGCTGAAGCGGCGGGGCCCCTGTGGCAGGCCTATCTGACCCTGGGGGAGGCCATGGGCAACCGGGCTCAGGTGCTTCTGGGTGACGACGCCTCCTGGCTGGCCATGGCGGCGGGTCTGGCGCCCACCGAGGCCCTGGAAGCCCGGGCCGTCTGGGCTTACCTGAGCCAGACGGGCCGCGAGGCCGCCGCGCGGGAACAGGCCCGGGCGCGCCTGTTTGCGGCCCTGGTGGGCGCCGGCCGGACCGAGGCGGCGGTGCGGCTTGTGCAGGCGGCACCCTGGGGCGGTCCGGCTGCCGGCGAAGGCCTGCGTGTGGCCGAGCAGGCAATAGCCTTCGTGCCGGACGCCCAGCGGCGCGAGCTGCTGCTCGCCCTGGCGCGGCTGGCCGCGGGCGACGGCCGCCGCGAGCTGGCCGCGGATTATGCCGTGCAGGCGGTGCTGGAGTCGGACATGGGCGCGCCCGATCGGCTCGCCACCCAGGCTCTCAGGACGGCCGTGGACTATCTGGGACGGGCCGGGCTGGACGACGAGGCG
>JBBINK010000040.1:0-15220 GCA_037443925.1 Betaproteobacteria bacterium | reverse complement strand
TTCCTGAATTCCTACGACTACCGCTGCGACCCCCGGGGCCGCCATCTGGAGAACATCCTGGCCGGCCCGCTGGTGGTGGGGCAGTGGATCAACATGGAACACTATTTCTCGACCGTGGACAACGAGCGCTACGGCAGCGGCAGCAAGGCCTACCACAACATCGCCGGCCGCTTCGGCGTCATGACCGGCAATCTCTCCGACCTGCGCACCGGCCTGCCGTCGCAGACGGTGCTGAAGGACGGCGCGCCCTACCACGAGCCGCTGCGGCTGATCACCCTGATCGAAGCGCCCTTCGAGCACGCCCGCCGCGCCATCGAGAGCGTCGCCCAGGTCAAGACCCTCGTCCACAACGGCTGGGTGCGCATGGTCATCGTCGATCCGCTCACCGCGCGCGTCCATGTGTTCGAGCAGGGCGGCTGGCGCCAGCGCACGCTGCGCGCGGCCGGAGAACGAACCGGAATCCAGGAGCCAATGACATGAACAGCCTCAATCTGAGCCCGCTCAAGAAACTCGAAATCATCCTCGAAGGCGCCCACCAGGAGTTCGCCACCGACCTGCTCGACCGCGCCGGCGTGTCCGGCTACACCATCGTCGGCAACCTGTCCGGCAAGGGCCGGCACGGCTTCCACGAGGGCCACCTCATGTTCAACGAGGACGCGGTGCTCATCATGATCATCGTCGCCGTGCCGGGCGAGCTGGTGGAGCCCATCCTCGAGGGCTTCGCCCCCTTCTTCAACACCCACACCGGGGTGGTGTTCATCTCCGACATCCAGGTCACGCGGCTGGTGAAGTTCAAAAGCCCCGAGCGGGCCGAGCCGTCGCCATGACGGCCCCGGCCGGCACGGGGCGGCCCGCCTGCACGATCCATAAAACGGATTAATGAATAGGCCGGAGAACCGAAGAACGCATTATCCATCCGCCATCGACGGGCCGTGGGCCCGGGGCGCCGACTTGCGAGGACGGACCCATGTTTAACCTCTCGAACATGCTCAATCCGGCGATGCTGTTTTTCGCCTTGGGATTTCTGGCGCAGCTGATCCGGTCGGACCTGAAGTTCCCCGCCGACCTGACCAAGTCCCTTTCCATCTACCTCCTGGTGGGCATCGGGCTGCACGGTGGCATCGAGCTGGCCAAGATCGACGTGGCGAGCGCCGTGGGCGCGGTGGCGGCGGCGCTCGCCCTGGGTTTCCTGCTGCCTATCGTCGCCTACGGCATTCTCACGCTGACGCTGCGCGTGGACCGTCTCAATGCGGCAGCGATCGCGGCGCACTACGGTTCCGTGAGCGCAGGGACCTTCGCCACCGCGGTCGCCTTCCTGGATGCCGAGCAGGTCGCCTACGAAAGCTATCCGGTCATCATGTTGGCGATCATGGAATCGCCGGCCATCATCATCGGGCTGCTGCTCGCCAATCTGGCCCGCAACGGCAGCGGCAGGGCGCATGGGCCGCGGGTTGGCCGCGAGCTGCTGCACGAGGCGTTCACCAACGGCAGCGTCGTGCTGCTCCTGGGCAGCATGTTCATCGGGGCCGTCGCGCAACCGGCAACCCTGGGCAAGATCCTGCCCTTCTACGACACGCTGTTCATGGGCGTGCTCTCCCTGTTCCTGCTCGACATGGGCATGGAGGCGGCGCGGCGCATCGGCGACTTCCGCCAGGCTGGCCCTGCCCTCGTCATGTTCGGTATCCTGATGCCCCTGATCGGCGGTGCCATCGGTCTGGCCACGGGGCACTGGCTGCTTGGATTCGGGCTCGGGGGAACCCTGCTGGTGGCCATCCTGGGTGCGAGTGCTTCGTACATTGCGGTTCCGCCGGCAATGCGTCTGGCCATTCCGGAGGCCAGTCCCGCGCTCTTTCTCACGCTGTCTTTGGGCGTGACCTTCCCGTTCAACGTCATGGTCGGCATCCCCCTGTATTTCGCGGCAGCCCGGTGGATCGTCGGCCCGTCCTGAGGAAAAACCCCTGAGGAAAAACCCATGAGACCCGTCAAACGCATCGAAATCGTCATCGAGGAGGTCGAGCTCGACAACGTTCTCAGCGAACTCGACCGCATCGGGGTCGTCGGCTACACCGTCGTGCCACGGGCCTGGGGCCGTGGCGAGCGGGGCGTGCGCTACGAGACCGTCCAGGGCCTGGGCAACGTGCTCATGACCATCGCCTGCGACGAAGCGCAGGCCATGAAGGTCATCGAGGCCGTGCGCCCGATCCTCAGGACCTATGGGGGAGTGTGCCTGGTGTCCGACGCCATGTGGGTCATCCACGATTCATGAGCGCGTCACCCGCGGCTTGGAGCGGGTCGCGGGCTTGGGCTGGGGCAGCTCGATCAGGCGGCTCGCATCGTCCAGCACGAAATCATGGAAGGCTTGGGCGATGGGGGACAGGCGCTTGCCGTTGCGGTGCACCAGATACCACTCCTTCATGATCGGGAAGCCCTCCACGCTGAGGATGGCGATGCGGTTCAGCTCCAGCTCGAACTCCAGCGTGTGCAGGGAGACGATGCCCAGCCCGAGTCCGGCCATCACGGCGTGCTTGATCGCCTCGTTGCGGCTCATCTCCATGGAGGTGTTGAGCTTGATGCCGCGCTGGGCGAAGAAACGCTCGATCGCGTTGCGCGTGCCGGAGCCGCGCTCGCGCAGGATGAAGGTTTCCTGGGCCAGGCGCGCCAGCGGGATGCGGCTCATCTGCGCCAGAGGGTGGTCCGGCCGGGCGATGATCACCAGGGGGTTCTGCATGAAGGCCTGCGCCGTGACCTCCATGTTGTCCGGCGGCGTGCCCATGATCACCATGTCGGGGACGTTCTCCTGGAGCTGGGCCAGGATTTCCTCGCGGTTGGCGACCTCGAGGTGCACCTGGGTGCCGGGGTGGTGCTTGACGAACTCGGCCAGCAGATAGGGCGCGAAATACTTGCCGGTGCTGGTCACCGTGAGGGACAGGCTGCCCCGCTTGACGCCCTTCATGTCGTCCAGGACCGACTCGATCTCACGGATCTGCTGGGTGATGGCGCGGCTGAAGGCGTACATCTCCTTCCCGGCCTCGGTCAGGAAGATCTTCTTGCCCATCTGCTCGAACAGGGGCATGCCCACTTCCTCCTCGAGCTTCTTGATCTGCGTGGAGACCGCGGGCTGGGTCAGATGCAGCTCCTCCGAGGCCCGCGTGAAGCTGGAATTGCGCGCAACCGCTTCAAACAGGCGCAACTGGCGAAAGGTCACGTTCATGGCTGGTTCCCCCGGTTTGTGCCATACACGATAAAGAATGGTAACGATAATAAATATTCATTTTTAATTATGCCACACATCCGTATAGTCCTGACGTGAAGGCACGACATTCTGCGGAAGCCACGATTCCCAACCCGCTGAAGCAAAGGAAAGCATCCATGAGCCAAGCGACTCCGACCAAGACCGACCAGCGCCTCTCGGGTAGAGAAGCCGCGCTGGCGCGCCGTCAGGCGCTATCCCTTTATGGCAAGAAAAGCGTCACCCCCGCTCAGCCGGTCAGCCGCCCGGCGGCCAAGGCGGCCGAGCCGGCCCGGGACGACGCCGCAGCGTGTGGCTGCCGGCACGAGGCGGCGGCACCCGCCGGCGTGATCGAGTACGCGAAACCCGCCCAACCCTCGCCGGCGATCGAGCCCGAGCCCCTGTCGCCCGCCCGGCGGCGGCGCATCGAGCTGTCCCTCAAGGGGCGCGGCGATGCGCCCCCCGCGCGACCCTGCGGCCGGGTGCGGCCGCAGCCCCAGAAGGAGGTGGGCACCACCCTGGCGGGCACGGCGGTCACCGGCAACATGGTGGAACGCGCCGCCAACGTCACCGGCAACGAGGCCGGCACCTGCCGCGTCATCACCGGCACCGAGTACGTCGGCGCCCAGCAGTACGACGCCTTCTGCGGTGCCTCGCCCGACCCCAACGCACCCAAGGTGGCCGTCACCCACACCAGCCGGGGCCGCCGCGTGACCGGCACCGAGGTTGGGCGTTCCCCGCGCGTCACCGGCGACGAATACGGCAGCTGCAAGCGCGTGACGGGAACGGAATACCTGGCGGCCGAGCAGTCCGAGCAGTTCTGTGGCACGCCGCCCGAGCCCGGCCCCGAAAAAATCGTTGCCGGCGAGACGCGGAAAAAGATTCCCGTCACCGGCAGCGACATCTCGCGCCGCTCCCGCGTGACCGGAATGGAGCCGGGGGCATCCCGCGCCGTCACCGGCACCCTGTACGCCGAGCCCACTCCGGCGGGCGCCGAAGGAGATGCGCCAAAAAAGGTGGAAACCCGTCATACCAGCGCAGGCAACCCGGTGAGCGGCACATTACCGGCTCGCTCGCCGAAACTCACCGGCGATGAGCCGGGCGCCTGCGCGCGTGTGACGGGTTCCGACTACCTTGCCGCCGAGGAATTCGTTTCCTACTGCCGCGCCGAGCCCTATCAACCTCCCGCCAAGGTGGGCGTGTCGCGCACGCTCCGGGGTCAGGAGGTGTCGGGCACCGTGGTGGGGCGCTCCATCAAGGTCACCGGCGATGAATACGGGGCCTGTAAGCCCGTGACCGGCACCACCTATATCGGGGCGGATCAATACGCGGAGTTCTGCGCCGCGCGGGCGGCCGCCGAGGCGATCAACCGCGCGCGCCTGGGCGGCAGTCCCGACCTCACCGGCATCCAGCCGGGTCCGGATGACAAGATGACCGGGGCCGAGCGGGGACTGTGCCAGGATGTGACGGGCACGCCCTATCTGGGTGAAGGCCAGTATGCCGCCGCCTGCGGCGGCGCACCCATGGCCGCGCGTTTCCGTCGGCGCGATCTTGCGGCGCCGTCTTCGACTGGCATCAGCGGGACCGGCATCACCGGGACCGGCATCACCGGCAGCGCCATGGATGGCGCCGGTCCCTCGCGTACGGCGGGTGGGTTCTCCATCACGACGCCGGCGCGGGTGGCTCAGTCCAGGGAAGTCTCCCGCATCACCGGCAGCGTCTATGGGGGCGGACGCATCACGGGCCCGCTGGCGCGGGCGGCCGGGCTGGTTTCCGGCACGCCGGAGTTCCGCTATCGCGAACAGGCCGGGGTGGTGGCCGTGCCGCCGGCACCGGCGCCGGCGCCCGAGGCGCGCGTGACCGGGGAAGGCCGCGAGCGCCGCATCACCGGCGACAGCTGGGACCGGGGCAACCGCGTCACCGGCACCGAAGGCCACTCGGCCACGCGCCGCAACCCGACCCTGCGCGGCGAGGCGCGGGGCAACGGCGTGAACGCGCGCGCCTTCCGCGATGCCGAGACACCGGCGCCGCCGCCCAGCCGCATCACCGGCAGCGCCGGCAACGCCACCACGGGCGCGACCGTCACCTTGTCCGGCGGCGCACGCGGCTGCCCTCGGGGCGAACGGAGAGGCACCCACATGAACACCCGCCAACGCATGCTTGCCCTACGCCGCGCCGCCCAGGCCGCTCCGGTGGGCATGGCCGTGCGCAGCGCGGCGCCGGCCACCGGCCTGCCCACCTGGCCCCAGCGGCCGAGCTTCTGCCCGCCCGGGACGCAGGCGGACGCCAGCGGTGAGTGCGTGAGCACCCGGTGCGCACCGCGTCCCCACCCCCTCGCGGACGCCGCGCAGAACGCGCGCCTGGCCAGCTACGAGCGCGAGGTGCTCGCCCGTTTCGATGCCATCGTGCCGACGCTCAAGGCCATCGCCGCGCTGCAGCACGAGGTGGATTTCGAGGCCCGTGCCCAGGCCATCGCGCGGGAGCGCCTGGGCTTCGAACTGCCGGCGACGGTGCTGGCCGACGCCTGGGTCACCACCCTGGACATGCGTACGCTCTATGGCTACAGCGTCCTGCACACCTTCCGCGAGCTGGCCAACGCCGCCGTCGAGGAGGAGCGTCACGCCAACGGCGAGGCGCAGGCCATGCTGCGCTTCTTCGTCGAATGCGGCTTTCACGAGCTGGATGTGAGCGCCTGCTCCGACGGCCGGCTCAAGGGGCTTCTGAAGTACATCCTGCGCCTGCCGCGGCAGGCGGTGCGCCGGCACCAGTCCTATGCCGGCACGCTGTTCGATGTGGAAGGGAACGTGAAGCAGTGGACCGAGACGGAATTGAGGCGGTTCCGCGAGGGTGTTCCCAACACGGCCGACGCCCCGACGCGCTATCTCAAGATCGCGGTCTACCACTTCAGCAGCTCGGACCCCCGACACGAAGGCTGCGCGGCCCACGGCAGCGACGACCGCAAGGCGGCGCAGGCCGCGCTGGACCGCCTGCTGGCCTTCCGCACGGCGATCGAGAACGGCTTCTGCTGTGGGGCGTCCGTGGCCACCCTGCTCATCGGCGTGGACACCGACAACGATGCGATCCGCGTGCACCTGCCCGACGCGCAGGGTGAGATGAGCCTCGACTGCTTCGTGGACAACATGGCGCTCTACCAGGCCACGGCCGACTGCCCGGTGACCGAAGCGCGCCGGCTGGTGACGGCGGCCATCGACGACGCGGTGCGCCGGCACGGCCGCAGCGAGCCGGGGTCCGGCATGCGCCGCCTGATCGAGCGGCTGCTGGTGAACAACCTGTCCCAGATCGACTACGTGTGCGCCTACCACCGTGGCCGCTATGCCGACATCGGCCATGCCGAACGCTTCATCAGCATCGGCGACGGTTTCGACCAGGTGCACCTGCGCAACCTGAAGTACTTCGTGCACCTGCACACCGTCGAGGAAGGCGCGCCGGACATGGATGTGGGCATCCGGATCTTCACCCGTCTGAACATCGAGCACGGCTTGCCCGTGCCGGTGGCGATCCACTACCGCTACGACGGGCATGTTCCCGGTTCCCGTGAGCGCAGCATCGAGCGCTGCCGCCGCGTCAAGGCGGCGATCGAGAGCCGCTATCCGGCACTGGTCAAGGACGGCCTGATCTACTGCGGCATGAGTGTGCAGGCCACACAGCCCGGCAGTCTGCTGGAGGCGGTCGATGACGATCGCATTGGCTAGGACGTCGAGGTGAAGCGATGAAGATCATGCAAGTGGAGAAAACGCTGGTATCGACCAACCGGGTCAAGGAAATGGGCCACCGGCCGCTGCTGGTGGTGCGTGAGAAGGCCGGGGGTGCGCGCCAGGTGGCGGTGGACGCCGTCGGCTGCATCCCGGGCGACTGGGTGATCTGCGTGGGCAGCTCGGCGGCCCGCGAGGCCGCGGGAAGCAAGGACTTCCCCAGCGATCTGACCATCGTCGGCATCATCGACCACTGGGAGGAATAGGGATATGGAGATCATGCGTGTGGTGTCGAGCCTGGTCTGCACGCGCCGTATTCCTGGCCTGCATGCCGCCTCCCTGCGGGTTCTGGCCGACCAGAAGGGCAAGCTCTCGGTGGCGGTCGACCCCGTGGGCGTGCCGGAAGGCAAATGGGTTTTCACCGCCGGCGGCTCGGCCGCCCGCTATGGCGCCGGCGATTACAGGATTCTTACCGATCTGACGATCCTCGGGATCATCGATCAGTGGGATGCGGAGGAAGCGCTCCGCGCATAGGGCAAAGCCGCTTTTTCAAACCGTAGAGACAGGAGAAACATCATGGCAAACACGACCGGTATTGCACTGGGAATGATCGAAACCCGCGGGCTGGTGCCCGCGATCGAGGCGGCCGACGCGATGACCAAGGCCGCGGAGGTGCGCCTGATCGGCCGCCAGTTCGTCGGCGGCGGCTATGTGACGGTGATGGTGCGGGGCGAGACCGGCGCGGTCAACGCCGCGGTGCGCGCGGGTGCGGACGCCTGCGAGCGGGTGGGCGACGGTCTGGTGGCCGCCCACATCATCGCGCGGGTGCACGGCGAGGTGGAGCGCATCCTGCCCGACGCCAGCCGGGCGCCGGACGGCGGCCGCGACGGCGAGGTCGCCTGCATCGCGGCACGCGCAGCCTGATCCCTTGCGGGGGTGGACATGGCGATGGACCCGAGACTGATCGGCTATCTCACGCGGGCGCTGGACCACGAGCTGGCGGCCGTCCAGCAATACATGGCCCAATCCAAGCTGTGTGACCTGTGGGACATGGCCGAATACTGCGCGCACTTTCGCCAGGACGTGCAGGAAGAGCTGGGTCACGTGGAAGCCCTGATGGAGGCGTTGCTCCGGCTGGGTGTCGCGCCCCACGGCGCCCACCTGGCGCCGGTGAGGCTGGGCCGTTCGCTGGGAGAAATGATCGCCATCGACCGGCTGCTGGAAATCGAAGCCGTCAGGCTGTACGAAGAGGCGGCGGCCTATTGCGCCAGGGTCCGCGATGCCGAGCATCACGCCCTGTTCCAACGGATCCTGCGCGACGAAGTGCAGCATCTGGACGAGCTGGGGAAAATGGAAGCGGCCCTGAAACCCGAGGAGACATGCCATGCCTGACGACGATCCGATTCCCCATTGGCAGCGCCAGGATCTGCCGCCCATGCTGATTCGGCGTTTCGAGTTCGCCTCCTACCAGGAAACGCGCCGTTTCCTGGACGGCGTGGCGAAGCTGGCCGAGGCGGCGGGGCACTATCCGAGCGTCAGCTTCGGCAAGACCTACGCCAGCATCAGCCTCGATGCCGACGGCAAGGCTTTCGGTCCGGAGCTCATCGCCCTGGCGAAGCAGATCGATGCGCTGATCGACGGCCAGCCGTGACGCGATGACCGTCTGGCGGATCGCCATCGCGAACCACAAGGGGGGCACCGGCAAAACCACCCTGGCGGTCAATCTGGCCGCCGGCTTCGGGCGCCGGGGCCGCACCGTGCTGCTGGACGCCGATCCCCAGGGGTCGGCCAGCCAATGGGCGCGGGTGGGCGAGGCGGCCGGCGATCTGCCTCCGGTGCGGCGCCTGGAGGGGGCTTCGGTTGCCGCCGTCCTCCGCCGGTTGGCGGAAGACCATCGCTACGTGCTGGTGGATTGCCCGCCCGATCCGGCCTCGGCGCTCCTGCGCCAGGTGCTCGGGGCGGTGGACCGGGTGCTGGTGCCGGTGCAGCCATCGCCCATCGATCTGTGGGCGGCCATGGGCATGGCGACCCTGATCGGCGAGGCGGCCCGGGACAATCCCGCCCTCGAGGCCTACCTGGTCCTCAACCAGCTGGATCCGCGCAACGCCATGTCCCATGCCCTGCACGACGCCCTGGCCGAGTTCGGGATACCGGCCCTGTCCAAGGGGCTGTCCCGCCGCGCGGCCTATCGCACCGCGGCGCTGGAAGGTGTCAGCGTCTATGCCCTGGGCAGGCGCGGCGCGGCCGCCGTCCAGGATGTCGAAGCCATCATCGAGGAGATCACGCGTTCATGAGCAAGGCAAGCAGCAAACTGGCAGGCGGCCTCCGCAGGCTGAAACAGCAGCCGTCCCCGGGGAACGGGAAGGCGCCCGCGCCGGACACGGCCGGGCCCAGCCCGGCGCCCGAGCCGGCCCCCAGGCCAGGCACGGGTTTCGAGCATCCCGCACGGGTCTGGCCGGACTGAGCCGCGCGCCGGCCCCGGGGCGGCTGCCGCCGCCGATCACGCGCGCGTTCGACGCGACCGGCGAGGTTCCGCCGACGGCAGTGCGGCCGGCGCGGCATGGCCCTTCTGGCTGAGCAGGAAGTCCATGAAGGCGCGCGCCACCACCGACGGCGGGCGGGAGGCCGGATAGACCACGTACCAGTGGCTCATGATGGGGAAGCCTTCGGCGTCGAGCACGGCGAACTGGCCGGCCTGGTCCAGGGCCAGGGTGTGGCTGGACAGGGCGGAGATCCCCAGCCCGGACAGGATGGCCTGCTTGATCGCCTCGTTGCTGCCCAGCTCCAGGCGCGGGCTGAGCTCGATGCCGTGGCTGGCAAAGAGCTTCTCGATCGCGATCCGCGTGCCGGATCCGGCCTCCCGCATCAGCCACGGCTCTTGCGCCAACCGTTTCAGGGGGATGTTCTTCTCGCCCGCCAGGTCGGCGTGTTCCCTGAGATAGCGCAGCGCCTGACCGGAGGAGGTGACACCCAGGCTGCCCAGGGCCAGGGGCGATCGTTCGTCCACCGCTCCCTTGCCCTTCAGGCTGGTGGCCACGGGAATGCCCAGGCGCCTGCTCAGGCGGGTCAGCGCCGCGCGCGCACCCGAGCGGATGCAGCCATGGCCGGCGACGATCACGGGTTGGCGCGCACAGGCGAGCAGATCGAGACTGCGTTCCACGTCGGCCGGCGTGGCCAGGCATGGGCGGCCGTGCCGGGTGAAGGCGATCCCATCCAGCAGCGTGGCATCCACCGGCTCCTTCTGTACGTTGAAGGGGATGCTCAGCACCACCGGCCCGGGGGTGTCGGACAAAAGACACTGGGTCGCCTGGACCAGCACGTTGGCCAGATAGTCGGTGCGTTCGATCAGCCGGTGATAACGGGTGATGCCGGCGAACAGCGAGACCTGATCGACGCTGCCGCCCTCACCCGAGCTTTCCTGCAGGCCGCCCTTGCCGAACATGGCGGTGGGCGCCTCGCCCGTGATGGCCAGCACCGGCAGGCGGTCCACGTAGGCGCTGGCAATGGCCGTGACCAGGTTGGTGGCGCCGGGCCCGGCGGTGGTGATGCAGGCGCCGATGCCGCCGGTGACGCGGGCGTGGCCACAAGCCATGAACGCCGCCGCCTGCTCGTGCCTGGCCAGCACGGTTTGGATCGGGGAATCGTAGAGGGCGTCGTAGACCGGCAGGATGTGGGATCCCGGGATGCCGAAGATGCGCCCCACGCCCAGGCGTTCCAGGAAACGCACGATGAGTTCGCTGACCGGTATGTGCATCGCGGCTGACAGCGGCGCCGACGGATCGGGATGGAAACCCGAAGCATAATGGTCTCCTGCCGCGAAGGGAACCCGCGCGGCGGCCATGGCGCGCGCAGCCCGAGGGCGGCCGCTAGAATGGGGCGGATCGGTCCGGTGCCGTCCCTTCAGGGTTCGCGCCGGCGGCCCAGCAGATAGGCCACGGTCAGCACGACCAGGGCCACCAGCAGGGGCAAGGCGACGGCCAGCGGCTCATCCGAGCGCGCCCCGACCGGGGTCCGCAGGGGCACGGCCACGGCCAGGGTGGCGGCCAGGATCACCGCGCCGGCCGCGGCCAGCCAGCCTGGGCGCAGGCTCTCGGTGAGGCTGGCATAGGCCACGAAGGGCAGCATGAGGGCCACCAGGCGTGTGCCGTCCAGGCGATATCCCGCGTCGTAGTGGGGCAGCAGCGCGCCCCAGGCGGCGAGCACCAGCCCGGCGAGCACGATGAGATAGGCGTAGGGGCGGAAATCCTCGAGCCACGGGTTCATGATGCTTCCTTTCGCAGGGAGTTCGGGAAACCGTTCGACCGCCGGCGGCATCGCCGGTTTCGCCCTACCGTCGGCGGGGATGCTCAGGGCGTGGGCGGTTCCAGCAGGTCGCTCAGGCTGCCGTCGCCGGCCAGACGGCGCAGGGCCGCGGAAAACAGGGGAGCGGTTTCGATGCGCGTGAGTTTGCCGGCCACCGTGTCCGGCAGGCTGCGGGGCGGCCAGATCGTGTCGGTGATCACCAGTTCGTCCAGCGCCTCCCCGGCCAGGAGGGTGGCGGCGCCGGGGGTGAAGGCCCCGTGGGTCGCCGCCGCGATCACCCGCCGGGCCCCGGCGGCGCGGCAGGCCTGGGCCGCGCGCGCCAGCGTGGTGCCGGTGGCGATGAGATCGTCCACCAGCACGGCGGTGCGGCCGGCGACCTCGCCCACGAGGGCCTCGCCCCAGACCTCCCCGCGGGCACGGTACTTCTCCACGAAGGCGGCCCCCACCGGCCGGCCGAGCAGCCGGGACAGCGTCCGGCGGAAGGCTTCCGCCCTCTTCACGCCGCCGGCATCGGGCGAGACCACGGACACCGCCTCGGCCGCGAGCCGGGGAGCCAGGTGGGTGGTGAACAGGACACGCGCTTCCAGCTGCTCCGCCGGGATGCGGAAAGCATTCTGGTAGGCGGCCGGATTGTGCACGTCCATGCTGAGCATGCGGTCGGTTCCGGCCGCCTCGAACAGCTGGGCGAGGTAGCGGCTGTTGACCGGGTCATGGGGCTGGGTGCGCCGGTCCTTGCGGCCATAGGCGAGGTACGGCGCGACCACGGTCACGCGGGCGGCGCCCTGATCCTTGAGGTTCTGGACGAGGAAAAGCAGACGCACCAACCGGTCGTTGACGCTCATGGCCGCATCGCCGTGGAGCGATTCGATGACGTACACGTCCCGGCCGCGTACCGCGATCAGCGGTCGGGTCTTGTGCTCCCCGTCCTCGAACTCCCGTTCCTCCACGGGGGCGAGGGGCAGGTCCAGGTTCCGGGCGATGGCCTCCGCCAGACCCCGCGTTCCGCGGGGGGCGAACAGCAGCGGATCGGATTGCATCATGGCGGCCTTTCCCGTGTGCACCCCTTGTCCAGACGCCCCCCGCGAATCCGGTGGCCGAGGGGTGGATGGCGCCGGGACCGCGCCTCGCGCCCTTGGGGCGCGTCTTGGTGGAAGCCGGCGAGCCGGCAAGGCGGCCCCTGGGCGGGTGAGCGCTATTCCCGGGCAGGCGCCTGCTCGGGCTCGATCCCTTCCACGTCCGGAATGGCTCTTTGGGGATGCTGGCGCACCAGGCGCTTGAGGGCATCGTCGATGCCCGGGCCCACCACGCCGCTTTGCTGGATTTCCGCTTCGGGCGCCTTAAGTGGAGGCGGATCGCGGTCGATCGCGGCTTCCGCCTGCAACCAGTCGTCGAGCTCGTGGCCGGGCGCGAAACCCCGGCGCTCGGCGAGAAAATAGGCGGCTTCCCGAATCATGGCCTCGCGGGCCTCCAGACTCATGCCGCGCCAGGTGACCCCGGCCTCGGGCCAATCGGTGGAGCGTGCCATGGCATCCTCCCCGCTCACTCGTAGCGGACGAAGTTCTCGGCCAGGGCGTCGGGACCGTATTCCTCGATGAGGCCCTCGATCTCCGACAGCAGGCCCTCGTCCTCGTCCTCGTCCAGGACGCCCTCGCCCACCAGGCGCGCGCCCAGACCGTCCACGATGGCCTCGCGCACCGCTTCCAGGGTGGGCGCCCCGTCGCGATTCTCGTCGTCGAGGAGGGTTTCGATCACCCGCGACAGGGGTTCGCTGGCGGTGGCCCGAACGAAGTCCGCCGCCGGCGCGTCGGCGCCATATTCCTCGATCAGGGTGTTGAGCTCATCGAGGAGCGATTCGCTCACGTCGAAATGGTGCAGACGTTCCGCCTCGGTCACCGAAGGCGGCAGCAGCCCCAGCAGGAAGTCCCGCGCCGTCCCGAGCGTGGGCGGCTCATCCGCATTGGGATCGTTGACCAGTCTTTCCAGCAGGGCCGACAGCCTGGGCGACACCAGGGTGGAGACGTCGAGGGGGTTGCGGATCATGATGGCTCCTCTTTGCGAAAGATGGCGAAGCGGGCGGGCGCATGCCCTATCCCACTATAGCAGCCGGGGCGCGGAAGGAAGGCTGCGGGCCCATCAGTCCAGGCCCCAGTGGGCGGTGGCGATGGGTTCGCCCAGGTCGGCCTCCACCAGGCGCCGCCGCACCTCGAGGAGCTGCTCGATGAGCCGCGGCTCGAAACGGGCGTAAGCCTCGGCATCCGGCACCCGCTTGACCACCACGCCCAAGAGCTCGGTGATCGCATTGCCGATGGAATTCTGGCTGATGGTCACCACCAGGCGGCCGTGGTCGTCGCGGTAGATGAGCTGCTTGAACGCCGGCTGCCAGCGAATGGAATTGGCGTAGCGGGCATCGCGGATGCAGCGATCGCGCACCATCTTCGCCGTCTTGAGGAAATCGTTGTTGAACAGCAGCTTGTTTTCCACCAGATCCGGGAAATACACATCCTTGAGCATGGGCGCATTGCGCGTGGAGACCTGGCTGAAGAAGGTGCGGTAGAAATCCAGGAAGCCCTTGAGCAGGATGTCGTACTCCTTCCAGAAACGCACTTCCTTGAGCGCGGCAGCGCCACCGGGCACCTCCCAGCTGGGCAGACCCTGGGGATAGCCGGTGAGGGCCAGCCTGCAGCCACCATCGCTGCAGGGACGCAGCAGGCGCAGATCCAGCTCGTCGAAGAAGGCCCGATACACGTCGCGCATGTAGGCCTGGAACAGGGAGTGCTGGCCGCCGTCGGTGAGATTGGGATTGTCGGGGTCGGCCAGGGGGGCGGCCCGCAGTTCGGCCATGTCGAACACGATGAAGTGGTTGTGGAGCATGCGGATGCTGGGAACGCCCGGCGCGGTGAGCGGCCAGGTGGCGTCCAGGCTGGCCTCGCCCGCCAGCACCAGGTGGCGTTCGGGATCGGGATAACGCTCCAGCATGTAGTCGATCATGATCTGGTTCATCCGGTTCCAGACATGCTTCACCGGATCGGGCACCTGGGTTCGGCGCACGGGCCGGCCGAGGGGATCGAGGATGCGCTGGGAGGTGTTGTAGATGATGGAGGCATCGAACACGTTGCTGTGCCCCAGCGCCTTGCGGTAGAGCAGCAGATCCTCCGGATTCTTGAGCAGGCCGTTGTTGTGGACCAGATCGTTGAGGTTCTCCGTGCTGTTGAAGAACTCGTTGGGCTTCATGCCCTCGGGCACCTCGAGGGGGATGGGCCGGTAGGGTGTGACGATTTCGCGGGGACCGATCTGCATGGGCTCTTACCTCGTTTCCTTCCTTTCTCGCTCGATGACGGGTTCATCCCGGCCCAGTCGGGGCGCAGGGCGCCGGCTGGCCATGCGCCAGTCTACCCCTCCTAGCCCCCGGGGTGGAGCGGGGACGGTTTGCCCGCCCCGTGGGGCAGCGCGGGGCCCTGTGTGGCAGCGCGGCTTGCGGCTATCATGCTTCCTTCGCCTTGCACAGGAGAGAAGACCATGGCCGTGAGCATGTATGAAATCGTCATTCCCCCGCTGTCCCGGATGTTGCGCAACCTGCTGCACATCCTGGAGAAGGGTGCCGCCCATTGTGAAGCGCGCCGCATCGATCCCCGGGCCTTGCTCGAGGCCCGCCTCTATCCCGACATGTTCCATTTCACCAAGCAGGTGCAGGTCGCCTGCGACCACGCCAAGAACGCCGCGGCGCGTCTGGCGGGCGTGGAGGCGCCCGAGTTCGCCAACGACGAGAAGAGCTTCGCCGACCTGGAGCGGCGCGTGCGCGACACCCTTGCCTTTCTCGAATCGTTCCGGCCGGAGCAGATCGATGGCAGCGAGGACAGGGAAGTGGTGATCCGGCGCGGTGAGACCGTCAACACCTACCGTGGCCTGGATTTCCTGCTGCAGCGTGCCCTTCCCAATTTCTACTTCCACGTCACGACGGCCTACGACATCCTGCGTC
>JBBINK010000039.1:3937-15420 GCA_037443925.1 Betaproteobacteria bacterium | reverse complement strand
ATGGTCTCCCGGCTTTGCAGACTGCGCACCGCCGCCTCCTGGGGCGCGGGATTCGGCTTGTAGCTTTCCGCCGTCTGCTCGCTCTGGGAGAAATCCAGCTCGGCCGTCACCTGGGCGCGCACGTTGTCGGGCCCGACGATGGGCGCCAGGATGGCTTCGATCCGCTTCGCGTAGGAGGCTTCCACCTGGTGCAGGTATTCCAGCTGGCTGGGGTCCAGCCCCGCCTTGCGGAAGGCGGTCTCCGGCCCGGTGAGGAGATTGCCGTTCTGGTCCACGACCGTGACGTTCTCCGGCGACAGGTCGGGAACGCTCGAGGCCACCAGGTGCACGATGCCGCTGACCTGGGCCGGATCCAGCCTGCGTCCACCGCCCAGGTTGAGGAGCACCGAAGCCGAGGGCTTCTGCTGGTCGCGCAGGAAAACCGAAGGCCGGGGGATGGCCAGGTGCACGCGCGCGCCCTGCACCGCGGACAGGGACTGGATGGAACGGGTGAGCTCGCCTTCCAGGGCGCGCTGGTAGTTGACCTGTTCCACGAACTGGCTCACCCCGAGCTTCTGCCCCTCCATCAGCTCGAAGCCCACCACGCTGCCCTTGGGCAGGCCCTGGGAGGCGAGCTTGAGCCTAACTTCGTACACCTGCTCCATGGGCACCAGGATGGTGCTGGCCCCTTCGGTCTTGTAGGGGACGTTCATCTGCTGCAGCGCCGCGATCACGGCGCCGCCATCCCGGTCGGACAGATTGGAGAACAGCACCTGGTAGGTGGGCGTTCGATACCACAGCACACCCCCCACCACCAGGGCGATGATGGCGGCGATGCCGATGATGAGGCCCAGCTTCTGGCCGCTGGAAAGCTGGTTGAAGGCTGAAAGCTGCGCAAGCAGCGAGGGCTGGGTCGCTAACGCCATGTCGGGCCGAATCTCGCGTCAGACTGCCTGGGGCCGGCGGACGGGGAAGCCGGGGCCAGGGCGGCAACGCCCCTGTGGGTGGTGGAAAACAGGCCGCAGCTCATCGGGCACCCTTCGCCTCGGCGTTCCCCCCATGCAAAGACGGCGGCGGCGGCACCGCCGGGGCCGGATGCCCCGTCGCGCCGCCCTTGCCGCCGCCCGCCCTCATCGATACCTAGACCTGAAGATTCATGATCTGCTGGTAGGCCTCCACCAGCTTGTTGCGCACCTGGACCATGGTCTGGAACGAGACATCCGCCTTCTGCAGGGAGATGATCACGTCTTCGAGGTTGACGTTGGGCGCGCCCTGCTCGAAAGACGCGCAGCTTCCGCCTGGCTTTCGCTCACCTGGGCCAGAGAGGCCTTGAGCAGGGCGGCGAATTCGCCCCCTTCCACACCTGCCGGCTGGGCATTCGCACCCCCGGCCGCGAGCTGGGAAGCCGCGCGCATCTGGCCGAGGAGCTGATCGATTCCCTTGGAGTCCATGGTGTTGTCCCTTCCGGTGAAACTATCGGCATTCAGGACGAAAAATGCAATATCCGTGCCCGCGTCAGGCCGAGGGGCCGTCGCCGGCCGCGGCATCCTCCTCCCGGTAGCGGGCCAGCTTGTAGCGCAGGGTCCGCTCGCTCATGCCGAGCCGCTGCGCGGCGCGCTTGCGGGATCCGCCTTCCGCGGCGAGCGCTTCCATGATGTGCTGGCGCTCGAGGGATTTGATGTCCTGGGGAGGCTCGCGGGCTGGCTGCGCGCCGGCCAAACCGGCAATTTTTGCCGCCGGCAGATGGAGATGCGCCGCTTCGATCACGCTGCCCGGCGCCAGGATCAGCGCCCGGTGGATCACGTTTTCCAGCTCGCGGATGTTACCGGGCCAGCCATACTGCGTCAATCGAAGCTCCGCCTCGGGCGAGAAGGTGACGACCGCGCGGCCTGCGCTGCGCGCCAGCCGCGCGAGGATGTGGCGCGCCAGGGGCAGGATGTCCTCGCGTCGTTCCCGCAGCGGAGGCAGATGCAGCGGAAAGACGTTGAGGCGATAGTAGAGGTCCTCGCGGAAGCGTCCCGCGGCCACTTCCGCCTCCATGTCGCGGTTGGAGGTGGCGATGATGCGCACGTCCACGGCGATCGGCCCTTTGCCGCCCAGGCGCTCCACTTCCCGTTCCTGGAGGACGCGCAGCAGCTTGGCCTGCAGCGCGAGGGGCATCTCGGAAATCTCGTCGAGCAGCAAGCTGCCCCCGTCCGCCTGCTCGAACTTGCCGGCCTGGGCGGCGCTGGCGCCGGTGAAGGCGCCCTTTTCGTAGCCGAACAGGGTGGATTCCAGCAGGTTGTCGGGAATGGCCGCGCAGTTGATGGCCACGAAGGGCTTGCCAGCGCGGGGCGAATGCCGGTGCAGATAGCGCGCCATGACCTCCTTGCCCGTGCCCGATTCGCCGGTGATGAGCACCGTGGCATTGGACGCCGCCACCCGGCGCGCCAAGGCGAGCAGCTCCCGCGACATGGCGTCCTCGGCCACCACCTCGCCCTCCTCCACGGCGGTGAGCATGTAGCGGGCCACCTCGGCCAGCAGGCGGTCGGCCTCGAAGGGCTTGGTGAGGTAGTTGCAGGCTCCGTCGCGCATGGCCTGCACGGCCTTTTCGATCATGCCGTAGGCCGTCATGAGCAGCACGGGGACGTCCGGATGGCGCGCCTTGATGGCCCTGAGCAGGGCATGGCCGTCCATGGGCCGCATCTGCACGTCGGACACGACCAGGCCCACCGGCCCTTCCGCCAGCACGGCCAGGGCGCTCTCGCCGTCTTCCGCCAGGCGCACCGGATAGCCTGCGAGCTGGAGGGTGTCCGCCAGCGCTTCGCGCAGGTCGCGGTCGTCCTCCACGATCAGGATGGGCAGGGGCGCAGAAGGCATGCTGGGTTCACTCCGGTTCAGGCCATTTTAGCCAAGGGCAGGCGCAGGGTGAATTCGCTGCCCTCCCCCGGCCGGGAGCGCACCGTGACCTCACCGCCATGGGCATCGGCCACGCTGCGCACGATGGCCAGCCCCAGGCCGGTGCCTTCCGGGCGCGTGGTGAAGAAGGGCTCGAAGACCCGCTCGAGATGCTGGGGCTCGATGCCCGGGCCCGTGTCCCACACCCGGAACACCACCTCGTCCCCACCGGCCGCTGCCGCCAGGCCCACCGCATCGCCGGGGCGGCAGACCTGCATGGCGTTCTCCAGCAGGCTCATGAGGGCGCCGGCCAGGGCGTCGCGGCTGCACATCACCACGGCCCCGCCGGCATCGTCCCGCACCTGGAACCCGAGCTCACGCGCCGCCATCTGGGGCTCGATCACCTGACACAGGTCCGACAGCAGTCCGGACACGGCCAGGGGCTCGCGCCCCGCCGCCTCGCCCCGCACGAACAGCAGCATGTCCTGGATCAGGTGTTCCAGGTGGCGCAGACGTTCCAGCACCTTGCCGGAAAAACGCAGCCGGTCCTCCTCCGCCAGGGCCGGCCGGCCGAGCTGGCTCGCGTACAGAAGCGCCGTGGCCAGCGGCGTGCGCAGCTGGTGCGCGAGCCGCGCCGCCACTTCCCCCATCGCCGACAGACGCTGATGGCGTGCCAGTTCCAGACGCAGCGCATGGGCCTGGGTCACGTCGTGCACCAGGAGCAGTTCGCCCCCGAAGGCCGGCAGCGCCCGCGCGGACAGGCTCAGCCGCCGGCCGTCGGCCATTTCCCATTCCCCCGGCGTGGACGCCGCCTTGAGCCGCTCGCCCAGCACGCGGGTCCAGGCCTGGCCGATCAACGGCCGGCCCAGGATCTCTTCCGCCGCGGGATTGGTCTGCACGATCAGGCCATCGCCATCGAGCACCACCACCCCCGCCGGCAGGGCATCCAGCAGGCCGGCCAGGCGCTCGGACAGGGCTTCCTTCTCCTCGAACTGGCGCTTGAGGGCGCCATTGGCCACCGCCAGCTCGGCCGTGAGGTTCGCCACTTTCTGCTGGAGTTCCGCGTAGCTTCGCGCAAGCTGCTCGGAAGCCACGCTGAACAGGGAAAAGGCCTGCTCGAGCTCGCGGGGATCGAGAGGAGGTCGTTCGGCCATGGCCCGCCAACCAATGAGAGATGGCCCGATTATAAGCCTCTCCTGCGGGCGGGGGCCCACGGCCGCCGTTGCGCAGCGCCCGAATCACGCGTTGGCCGCAGCCGAAGGGCGAGGACGCCGCCCTGCCCCAGGCCGCCGGCACGCGGCTGTGCGGCCCTAAAGTTCCGAGGGGCCGTGCCGTTACAGGGGCAGACCACCGAAGATTGGAGTCCTTCGTCCCATGACCGCCCTCAACGATCTCACCCTCCGCACCAAGCTGACCATCCTCGTCGTGTCCAGCTCGCTGCTCATGGTGGCCGTGGGCGTCACCGGGCTGTGGGGGCTGCATGCCGCCAACGAGGTCGCGGAATCCATCTACAGGGAACGGCTGGTGACCATCCATCAGCTCAACAGCATCCGCAACCATCAGATGCAAAACCGCATGGAGCTTCTGGCCGCCCGCCACGAGACCGACGCCTTCGACATCCTCGCCCACCTGGACAAGGTGCGCAGCAACATGTTCCAGGTGGAACAGCTCATGAACGCCTACCGGGCGCGCACCCCCACGGGCGAGGAAAAGCGCCTGTTCGAGGCCTTTGCCGAGGCGCGCCGGGCCTTTGGCGAGAAGGGGCTCGTGCCCCTAATGGACCTGCTGCAGGCGGAGAAATTCGCCGAAGCGGACAAGCTCAGGAAGGAGACCGTCGATACCCTCTACGCCACCCAGTCCGGCGCCATCGACGATCTGATCGCATTCCAGGTCAAGGCCGCGGAGAAGGACTTCGCCCGCGCCCAGGCCCAGGCCCGCGTGGTCCGCGGCATCGCCGTGGGTGCCATCGCCGTGGGCGTGGTCCTGTCCACCCTGCTCGGCCTGTTCCTCACGCGCTCCGTGAACCACGGTGTGGCGCGCCTGCAGCAGGCCGCGGCCCGGCTCGCGGAAGGCGACCTCACCACGCGCGTAGAGGCCGAGGCCGACGACGAGATCGGCAGTGTCGCCGACAGCTTCAACCGCATGACCGATCAGTTCTCCGGCATCGTGCGCGAGGTCAGCACCGCCAGCCACAGCGTGGGCAGCACCGCCAACCGGCTTGCCGCCGTGGCGGACCAGGTGACCGCCAGCTCCGAGGCCCAGTCGCGGGAAGCCGCCCGGGCCGCCGCCGCGATCGAGTCCCTCAACCGCGCCTTCCAGCAGATCGCCGCCACCGCCGAAGAAATCGAGGGCAGCGCCGGCGAGGCGCGTGCCACCGCCGAACGGGGCAACGCCGTGGTGTCCAGCGCCGTGCGGGGCATCCAGGACGTGGCCGCAACCGTGGCGGAATCCGCCGAGATGATCGCCCAACTGGGTGAGCGCTCGACCCAGATCGGACAGATCCTGGCCGTGATCAAGGACATCGCCGACCAGACCAACCTGCTGGCGCTCAATGCCGCCATCGAGGCAGCCCGGGCGGGCGAGCAGGGACGTGGCTTCGCGGTGGTGGCCGATGAAGTCAGGAAGCTCGCGGAGCGGACCAGCCATGCCACCGCCGAGATTTCCGGGATGATCGAGGCCATCCAGTCCGAAACGGCGCGCGCGGTGGCCACCATGCAGAAAGGAAGCAGCCAGGTCAGCGAAGGCGTGAGCCATGCCAATCAGGCCGGCCAGGCCCTCGCCGAGATCAACCGCAGTGTGGCCGAGGCGGTGCGCCGCATCCACGAGATCGCCGCCGCCACGCGCGCCCACACGGATCAGAGCGCGCAGATCACGGCCCAGGTGGAGCACATCGCCGCCCTGGCCGAATCCAACGGCAAGCTGCTCAAGGAGACCAGCGCCGCCGTGCACGCGCTGCGGGAGCAAGCCCACAATCTGGAGCGGGTGGTGGACCGCTTCCGTCTCGCATCGTGATACGACCAGAAAAACCAGGAGGCACAAGAATGTTCGGCAAGAGCAAGGAACTCATCAAAAGCCTGCGCAGCCAGCTCGATGCGGTGACGGCCGAGAAAAGCCGGCTGGCCATGGCCCTGGACAAGGCGAAGGAAGAACAGGCGGCCCTGGCGGCCCGGGTAGCCGAGCTGGAAGCCGAGAACCGCTTCCGCGCCGGCCTGTTCGAGAACATGCAGCGCTTCGGCACGTCCTTCCTGGAAATGCAGCGCACCCTGGCCAGCCTCGCCCAGAACATGAAGGCGGAGAAGGAACACGCCATCACCGCCGCCAGCGCCTCCAACACCAGCCGTGCCGTGATGCAGGACATTGCCAGCAATCTGCACCAGGTGGCGGAACAGACCGTGCAGACCGCCCACAGCGTGGAAAAGCTCAATGAGCGCGCCGGCCAGATCGGGGGCATCGTCAAGCTGATCAAGGAGATCGCCGACCAGACCAACCTGCTGGCGCTCAATGCCGCCATCGAGGCGGCCCGTGCCGGCGAGCAGGGGCGCGGCTTCGCGGTGGTGGCCGACGAGGTCAGGAAGCTCGCCGAGCGCACGGCCAACGCCACCAACGAAATCTCCAACCTGGTGGGGGCGATCCAGAGCGAGATCCAGGGCGCCAAGGAGCAGATGGAAGCCGAGGCGCGGGAATCCTCCAGCTTCAGCCGCAAGGGCGAGGACGCCAGCCAGGCTCTGCAGCACCTGATCGAACTGTCCCGCAGCATGGAGGGGGCCATCTCCGCCTCGGCCCTGCGCAGCTTCGTGGAGCTGGCCAAGGTGGATCACCTGGTCTTCAAGTTCGAGGTGTACAAGGTGTTCATGGGGCTGTCGGACAAGCGGCCCCAGGACTTCGCCAGCCACACCGCCTGCCGGCTCGGCAAGTGGTACTACGAGGGCGATGGCCATGCCTGCTTCAGCCAGCTGCCCGGCTACCGCGAAATCGAGCCGCCCCACAAGGTGGTGCACAGCGCCGGCGTGGCGGCCATCGAGGCCTTCTACGCGGGTGATCGCGACGGAGCGCTGGCCCAGCTCAGAAAGATGGAAGAAGCCAGCATGGACGTGCTGGCCAACCTCGAACGCATGGCGGCCAGCGGCGAAGCCAACAGCGACATTCTTTGCACCGGAGCCGGCCATCACGCCGCCTAGCCCAGGAGTCCAACCATGTCGGAATTGCTCAAGAACATCGACGCCCGCACCAAGCTGGCCGGCACCAACAAGCTGGAGATCCTGCTGTTCACCCTCGGCACCGATCTGCGCACGGGCCGGCGGGAGACTTATGGCATCAACGTCTTCAAGGTGCGGGAAGTGATGCGGGTGCCGGAGATCACCCGCGCGCCCGAGATGCCGCCCGCGGTCGAGGGCATGGTCAGCCTGCGTGGTGTCCTGGTGCCGGTGGTGGATCTGGTGAAGTTTTCCGGCATCCAGACGGACAACAAGCCGGAGATCATGATCGTCACCGAATACAACGGCCGCACCCAGGGCTTCCTGGTGGAAGCCGTGGACACCATCCTGCGTCTGGACTGGTCGTCCATCCGCGTGCCCCCCGAAATGTTCGCCGGACACATGGGCGGACTGGTGACGGCGGTGACGGAGCTTGCCGACGGTCGCCTGGTGATGCTCATGGACGTGGAGAAGATCCTGGCCGAGACCACCCACGCCGATGACGAGTTCCTGTACAGCGCGGTCCAACCGCTGGAGACGGAGGAGCCGCGCACGATCTTCTTCTGCGACGATTCCGCCATCGCCCGCAAGCAGATCGAGAAGACCCTCAACGCCATGGGCGTGCACTACCACATGGCCAACAACGGTCGGCAGGCCTGGGAGGCCTTGCAGCGCATCGCCGAGCAGGCGGAGGCGGCGGGCCTGCCCGTCAGCCACTTCATCCAGCTCATTCTCACGGACGTGGAAATGCCGGAGATGGACGGCTACATCCTCACCAAGAACATCAAGAGCGATCCCCGCTTTGCCGGCATTCCGGTGATCATGCATTCCTCGCTGTCCGGCATGTCCAACCAGCAGCTGGGCCGCTCCGTGGGCGTGGATGAGTACGTGTCCAAATTCGAGCCGCAGCGCCTGGCCGAAACCCTGGCCCGCATCCTCAAGGGCAAGGTCAAGGCCGCCGCCTGATTCCCATCGAACGCAACAGGAAGTCGATCATGGATATGCCTGCCAACCCTGCCCTGCTGGAAAGTGTCGATGCCCGCACCAAGCTGGCTGGTTCCAACAAGATGGAGATCCTGCTGTTCTCCCTGGGCACCGGCGAGGTCTTCGGCATCAACGTGTTCAAGGTGCGGGAGGTCTGCCAGACCCCTCCCATCACCAAGACGCCCAACACGCCACCGGGCGTGGAGGGCGTGATCTCCCTGCGCGGCAACATCATTCCCGTGATTTCCCTGGCCAAGTTCATCAACATCGAGGGCGCGCCCGAAGACACCGGCCAGACCATGATCGTGACGGAGTTTTCCCGCCACACCCAGGGTTTCCTGGTCCATGACGTGGACCGCATCATCCGCGTGGACTGGGATCGGGTGAAGCCGCCCACTTCCATGCTCACGGGGCCGGAGTCGATGATCACGGCGATCACCGAACTGCCCGACGGCAAGCTGGTGTCCATCCTGGACGTGGAGCAGATCCTGGCCCAGGCCATCGGCGAGGAGGAAGTTCCGCCCCTGGAGCCCCTGCAATCGGAGAAGGAGCACCTGGTCTTCTTCGCCGACGACTCCATGGTGGCCCGCAAGGAGATCACCCGCGTGCTGGAAACCCTGGGCGTGAAATACCAGCAGGCCACCAACGGCCTGGAAGCCTGGGAAAAGCTCCAGGCGCTGGCCAGCCGCGCCCAGGCCGAGGGCGTGCCCTTGCGGGAGCAGATCAGCCTCATCCTCACCGACGCCGAGATGCCGGAGATGGACGGCTACGTGCTCACCAAACAGATCAAGTCGGACCGCCGCTTCGACGGCATTCCGGTCATCATGCATTCCTCGCTTTCCTCCGAGGCCAATCGCGCCATGGGCCAGGCGGTGGGTGTGGATCATTACGTGGCGAAATTCGATCCTGCCGTTTTGGCAGACACGCTCCGGCCCTTCTTTCACTGAACGCAGCGGTCGAGGCATTACACGATAAAACAAAGGGGCTCAGACAGAAGATGAACCGAGGAGCAGCACATGGCTGACCCGAACATGAAATTCCTGGTGGTGGACGATTTCTCCACGATGCGGCGCATCATCCGCAACCTGCTCAAGGAGCTGGGCTTCAGCAACGTGGAGGAAGCGGAGGATGGCGCGGTGGCCCTCCAGAAGCTGCGCAACGGCCACTACGACTTCGTGGTGAGCGACTGGAACATGCCCAACATGACCGGGCTCGAACTGCTGCAGCAGATTCGTGCCGACGCCAACCTCAAGCACCTGCCGGTGCTCATGGTCACGGCCGAGGCCAAGAAGGAGAACATCATCGCGGCGGCGCAGGCCGGTGCTTCCGGCTACATCGTCAAGCCCTTCACCGCCGCCACCCTCGAGGAGAAGCTCAACAAGATCTTCGAAAGACAAGGAGGTGCCAAGTGAGCAACCCGGCAAATGGCGACAGCGACGAGCTCGAAGCCCTGTTCGACAGCATCGTGCGGGCCAACGCCCAGGCCGAGATGGCGGCCTCCGAGCCGGCTGCCGCCGAGCCCTCCACCCCGGCGCCGGCCTCCCAGGAGGGTCAGGGCTGCGGCGGCATCAACGAGCCCTACTACAGCCAGATCGGCCAGCTCACCCGCAAGCTGCACGAGACGCTCAAGCAGTTGGGTTTCGACAAGAGCCTGGAGAAGGCGGTCGATTCCATGATCCCCGACGCGCGGGACCGCCTGGCCTACATCGCCGCACTCACGCAGCAGGCCGCCGAGCGGGTGCTCAATGCCACCGACGTGGCCAAGCCGATCCAGGAAGAGCTCGAGGCCACGTCCACCGCCCTCGCCGCGCGATGGGACAGCCTGTTCCGCAACGAGCTGTCGGTGGACGATTTCAAGCAGCTGGTCACCGAGACCCGGGGCTTTCTGCAGGACGTGCCGCGCATGACCTCGGCCACCAACGCCCAGCTCATGGAAATCATGATGGCCCAGGATTTCCAGGATCTGACCGGCCAGGTGATCAAGAAGATCATCGACATGGCCAAGGAGATGGAAAACGAGCTGCTCAAGGTCCTGGTGGAAAGCACCCCCGCCGACAAGCGTCCGACCCTGGAGAGCGGGCTGCTCAACGGGCCGGTGGTCAATGCCGAGGGCCGCGCCGACATCGTGACCAGCCAGGCCCAGGTGGACGAACTGCTGGAGAGCCTCGGTTTCTGAGCCGGGGGCATAGCCTAGAGGGGAATTCGCCATGAGCGCATTCGAGGGCATGGAAGATCTGCTGCAGGACTTCCTGACGGAAGCGGCCGATCTGCTCTCCGACGTGGACAACAAGCTGGTGGAGCTGGAGAAATCCCCGGAAGACCGGGAACTGCTCAACCAGATCTTCCGCGGCTTCCACACCATCAAGGGCGGCGCCGGCTTCCTCAACGCCACTCCGCTGGTCGAGCTGTGCCATCGCACGGAGAACCTGTTCGACAAGCTGCGCAACGGCGAGATGACCCTCACGCCGGAGATCATGGACGTGATCCTGGCCGCCACCGCGGCCGTGCGCCAGATGTTCGGCTATCTGGCCCAGGCGCGCATGCCCGAGCCCGCGGACAAGGATCTCATGCTGGAGCTGGATGCGGTGCTGGCCGGCGAGAAGGCGATGCAGGTCTGGCAAAGCCAGGCGATGCACACGCCCCAGGAGCCGGTGGACGACCCGCCACAGGCTGCTGCCACGCCCGGCGCCGAACAGGGCCCGGACTGGCGCGTGCTCTACCACGCCCTGCTGGGCAGCCGCGGCGAGGACGCCCCGTCGCCGGCACCCGTGGCCGAGAAGAAGGACAAGCCCGCGCCCCCTTCCGCCCTCCCCACGCGCATCGAGCCCAAACCCGCCGCGCCCAAGCCGGCTGCCGCGGTGGCTTCCGCCAAGGAAACCACCATCCGCATCGACACGGCGCGCCTGGATCAGGTGCTCAATCTCTCCGGCGAAATCGGCCTGACCAAGAACCGGCTCACCTGCCTGCGCGCCGACATCCTGGCGGGCAAGACCGACGCCGCGACGCTCAAGGCCCTCGACGAGGCCGTCAGCCAGCTCGACCTGCTGGTGGGCGATCTGCAGAACGCGGTGATGAAGACCCGCATGCAGCCGATCGGCCGGCTGTTCCAGAAGTATCCCCGTCTGGCCCGCGATCTCGCCCGGCAGCTGGGCAAGGACGTGGAGCTGGTCCTCGAGGGCGAGGAGACCGAGATCGACAAAACCATGATCGAGGACCTCAACGACCCGCTGGTCCACCTGATCCGCAACGCGGTGGATCATGGCGTGGACAGCCCGGAGGAACGCGCCGCCGCCGGCAAGCCGGCCAAGAGCGTGATCCGGCTTTCGGCCCAGCAGGTGGGCGACCATATCATCATCGAGATCGCCGACGATGGCCGCGGCATCCGTCCGGACGTGGTGCGGCGCAAGGCGCTGGAAAAGGGCCTGATCGACGTCGAGACCGCAAACAGTC
>JBBINK010000039.1:0-3927 GCA_037443925.1 Betaproteobacteria bacterium | reverse complement strand
GGACGAGCGCCAGAGCCTGAACCTGATCTTCCTGCCCGGCTTTTCCACCAAGGACCAGATTTCGGACGTGTCGGGCCGCGGCGTGGGCATGGACGTGGTCAAGACCAACATCGTCAAGCTCAATGGCCGCATCGACATCCGTTCCGTGGTGGGGCAAGGCACCGTCTTCACCATCACCCTGCCCCTCACGCTGGCGATCCTGCCCGTGCTCACCGTGCGTCTCGGCGCGCAGCCCTTCGCCGTGCCCCTGTCCATGGTGCGCGAGATCATCCCCATCGCGCCGCAGGACGTGCAGCAGGTCTCCGGGCGCGCCACCCTGGTGGTGCGCGACGAGGTGCTGCCAGTCAAGACGCTGGCCAGTCTCATCGGCTGGCCCGAGCAGGGGCCGCCCGCCTTCGGCGTGCTCATGCAGTCGGCGGAAAGCGCCTTCGTGCTGGGCATCGACGGCTTCATCGGGCGCGACGACGTGGTGATCAAGCCCCTGTCCGACATCAAGCCCCATGGCGTGGCCGGTGCGACGCTGTCCGGCGACGGCCAGGTGGTGCTGGTCCTGGACATGGAGGCGCTGCTGTCGGGTGACACGCCGAGTCCCCAGGCCAGCTTGTTCCGGGCCGCCGTCTGAAAGGCGCACGCCGCCCCGGTGCAGGCGCATCGAAAACAGGAAGCTCACGCATGAACTCAATGATCCCCGCCGCCATCGGCTCCTCCCACGAGGAGGTCTTCATCGGCCGGCAGCCCATCGTCGATGCCCAGCAGCGCATCATCGGCTATGAGCTGCTGTTCCGTGACGATGCCGCCGCCACCCGCGCCGAAGTCAGCGACGATCTCATCGCCGGAACCCGTGTCCTGGTCAACACCCTGAACAACATGGGCACGGAATGGCTGTTCGGCGACCGGCTGGCGTTTCTCAACGTCTCCTCCGGCATTCTCGACAGCGAGTTCCTGGAACTTCTGCCCCCGCGCAAGGTGGTGCTCGAGATCCTGAAGGACGCCCATCTCACCCCGGAACGGGTGGAACGTCTGCACGGCCTGCGTCAGCAGGGCTTCGCGCTGGCACTGGACGCCTATGACGGCGACCCCGCATGGGACGTGCTGCTTCCCTTGGTGACCTACATCAAGATCGACGCCCTGGCCACGCCGGCGGACCGTCTGGCCGGCCTGGTGGCGGCCGCGCGCCGGCATCCCGTGAAACTGGTCGCGGAGAAGGTGGAAACCAGGGCCCTGTTCAACCTCTGCAGAAACCACAAATTCGATCTGTTCCAGGGATTCCACTTCGCCCGCCCCGAGACGCTGACCGCCCGCGTGATCAATCCGGGCCAGGCCCTGGTGCTGGAACTGCTCAACAAGGTGCGGTCCAACGCCGACATCGCCGAGATCGAAAAGGGCTTCAAGCGCGACGTGGCCCTGTCCTTCAAGCTGCTGCGGTACATCAACTCGGTGGGGTTCGGCCTGTCCTGCGAGATCCAGTCCATCCGGCACGCGCTGGCCATCCTGGGCTATCAGCAGCTCTACCGCTGGCTGACCCTGCTGGTGGTGACCGCAAGCGACGGCGCCACGCCGCCGGCGCTGATGAAGACCGCCGTGACCCGCGGCCGCCTGACCGAGCTTCTGGGACAGGATTTCCTCGACAAGCACGAGCGCGACAATCTGTTCATCGTGGGCATCTTCTCCCTGCTGGATGCCATGCTGGAAATGCCAATGGACCAGATCCTCGAGAAGCTGCACCTGCCCGAGCCCATCGCCGACGCGCTGCTGCACCGCGAAGGCGTCTATGGCCCCTTCCTGCAGCTGGCCGAGGCCTGCGAGAGCGGCCACACCTCCCGCATCCGGGAGCTGGCCGAATCCCTCACCCTTTCACCCGAGCGCGTGAACGCCGCCCACCTCCAGGCGCTGGCCTGGGTGGAAGAGCTGGGCGTCTGACATCCCGGCCGGTGCGCGCGCCCAGCGGCCCGGCGACGGCACGACCGCGCCTGCGCCGCCCCGGCCGGCACGCATGAGCGGGACGCCCTCCCCTTCAGCCCCAGAACAGATAACACACCGCCACAGCCGCCACCACGCCGGCCAGATCGGCCAGCAGGGCGCAGGCCACCGCATGGCGGGCGCGCTTGATGCCCACCGCGCCGAAATAGACGGCGAGCACGTAGAACGTCGTTTCGGTGCTGCCCTGGATCACCGATGCCAGCCGTCCGGCAAAGGAATCGGCGCCGAAGGTGCGCATGGTCTCCACCATCATGGCGCGCGCGCCGCTTCCCGACAGGGGCTTCACCAGCGCCGTGGGCAGCGCATCCACGAAGCGGGTGTCGCCACCGACCGCCACCACCAGGGCACGGATGCCGTCCAGGGCCAGGTCCAGCGCCCCGCTCGCCCGCAAAAGCCCCACCGCCACCAGCATGGCCACCAGATAGGGAATGATGCCCACGGCCACCTGGAAACCCTCCTTCGCCCCGTCGATGAACACCTCGTACACCGGCACCCGCCGCCACAGGGCGCCGATCAGAAAGGCCGCCACGAGCCCCAGCAGGATGGCATTGCCAAGCAGGGCCGATTGCCGCTGCAGCGTCGCCGCATCGAGCGCCGAGAAATGCCACACCAGACCGGCGATGAGCGCCGCGCCGCCGCCGAGATAGGCCAGCACCACCGGATCGAGCAGGCGGATGCGCTGCACCACGGCAACCGCCAGCAGCCCCGCCAGCGTGGAACACGACGTGGCGATCAGGATGGGAATGAACACATCCGTGGGATCGGCCGCTCCCAACTGGGCCCGGTAGGTGAAGATGGTCAGGGGAAGCAGCGTCACCGACGACGCGTTGAGCACCAGGAACAGGATCTGGGCATTGGTGGCCGTCTCGGGATGGGGATTGAGGCTCTGCAGCTCGCGCATGGCCTTGAGCCCCAAAGGCGTGGCGGCGTTGTCCAGTCCCAACACGTTGGCCGACAGGTTCATCACCACCGCGCCCTGCGCCGGATGGCGAGCCGGCACCTCCGGCATCAGGCGCGTGAGCAGCGGCGACAGCACGCGTGTCAGGCCCGCCAGGAAGCCGCCCGCCTCGCCGATCCGCATCAACCCCAGCCACAGGCTCATCACGCCGGTCAGCCCCAGCGCCACCTCGAAGGCGAGCCGGCTGTTGTCGAACAGGCTCTTCATCAGCGCCGCGAACACATCCCCACGGCCGAAGACGAACGCCTGCACCAACGCCACAACCAAAGCCACGAGCACGAACCCGGCCCAGATCGCATTCAGCATCTCCATTCCTCCCGAAGCGGATGGTAACAAAAGGACGCAGAAGACATCGACGGACCGGTTGTCTTCCCACGGAATGCGTTTGCTTCACGAGGGGCTCGAAAACACGGGCCATACCTTGACATGCGTGCACGCGTCGCAGCGTGCCGGCATCGTGTTCCTACATAAACACGGCTGGGTTGACGTGCTTGCCGACCAGACACCTCTTCATGGCAAACTATCCTGGCAAACCGAGCCGGCACGCCGTCCCGTCCGCTGCTGGAAGCCGGCGCAGTGAATGGCAAGCTTGCCGCATGACACCCCAAAGCCATCTCCGTGGCATGCTTCGCCCCGGAAATAGGGAGGAACCATGGCTGACGATCTTCTTTCCGCTTCCTGCCGGGTGGCGCTGGCAGGGTTAATGCACGACCTTGGCAAATTCGCCGAACGTGCACGCATCGAGGCAGAACACGAGCGTCTGGAAACGTTGAAGACACTCGACTGTCCCCAATGGAACGGCCGTCCTACTCACATTCACGCCGCCTACACTTCCGCCGGCTTCCTTGCCATCGAAAAATTTCTGCCCCCACGCGAGCAGCTGATGGCGGCCCCTTTCGCCGGGCCAAATGAAGTCGATGCAGACGATTCGCTGATTATTGATCCGGCCATCTTATACTTGAAATCTCCGAGCCTGTCCTCATATTCAT
>JBBINK010000038.1:2368-15663 GCA_037443925.1 Betaproteobacteria bacterium | reverse complement strand
CAATCGTCCCCACATTCACGTGCGGCTTCTTACGCTCGAACTTTTCCTTTGCCATAATCGATCCTCTCGAAAGGTTGAGACTATTTCTTGTTGATCACCGCGTCAGCCACGTGCTTCGGCGCTTCGGAGTAGTGCTTGAACTCCATGGAGTAGGTGGCACGGCCCTGGGTCATGGAACGCAGGTCGGTGGAATAGCCGAACATTTCCGCCAGGGGCACCTCGGCCTTGATCACCTTGCCGGTCGGGATGTCTTCCATGCCCTGGATGATGCCGCGACGCCGGTTCAGGTCGCCCATCACGTCGCCCATGTAGTCTTCCGGCGTTTCCACTTCCACCGCCATCATCGGTTCGAGCAGGACCGGGTTGGCCTTGCGCATGCCGTCCTTGAACGCCATGGACGCAGCCATCTCGAACGCGATCTGGCTGGAGTCCACCTCGTGGTAGGAACCGAAGATCAGCCGCACTTTCACGTCCACCACGGGGAAGCCGGCCAGCACGCCGCTCTTCATGGTGTCGCGGATGCCCTTGTCCACGGACGGGATGAATTCCCGGGGAATCACGCCACCCTTGATCTCGTCCACGAACTCGTAGCCGCCGCCTTCCGGCTGGGGCTCGAGCACCAGCACGACGTGGCCATACTGGCCCTTGCCGCCGGACTGCTTGATGTACTTGCCTTCCACTTCCACCGACTTGCGGATGGTCTCGCGGTACGCCACCTGGGGGGCGCCCACGTTGGCTTCCACGCCGAACTCGCGCTTCATGCGGTCGACGATGATCTCCAGGTGCAACTCGCCCATGCCGGAAATGATGGTCTGCCCGGATTCCTCGTCGGTACGGACGCGGAAGGACGGGTCTTCCTGGGCCAGGCGGCTGAGGGCGATGCCCATTTTCTCCTGGTCGGCCTTGGTCTTGGGTTCCACGGCCACGTGGATCACCGGCTCGGGGAATTCCATGCGCTCGAGCACGATGGGGTTGGCCGGATCACACAGGGTATCCCCCGTGCTGGCTTCCTTCAGGCCCACTGCGGCAGCGATGTCGCCCGCCCGCACTTCCTTGATCTCGTCGCGCTGGTTGGCGTGCATCTGCAGCAGACGGCCGATGCGCTCCTTGCGGCCCTTGACCGGGTTGTAGATGGTGTCGCCGGAGGTCACCACGCCGGAATAGACCCGGAAGAAGGTGAGCTGGCCGACGTAGGGGTCGCTCATGATCTTGAACGCCAGCGCCGAGAAGGGCTCGTCATCGGAAGCCTTGCGCTCGGCCGGCTCGCCGTTTTCCAGCTCGCCCTTGACCGGGGGAATGTCCACCGGCGAAGGCAGGAACTCGATCACCGCGTCCAGCATGGCCTGCACGCCCTTGTTCTTGAACGCGGAGCCGCACAGCATGGGCACGATCTCGGAGGCGATGGTGCGGGCACGCAGTCCTTGCTTGATCTCGGCCTCGGACAGATCGCCTTCCTCGAGGTATTTGTTCATGAGCTCCTCGGAGGCCTCGGCGGCGGACTCGACCATCTTCTCGCGCCACTTCTTGCAGGTCTCCATCAGCTCGGGGGGAATGTCGGCGAGCTCGAACTTGGTGCCCTGGGATGCCTCGTCCCACAGGATGGCCTTCATGCGGATCAGATCCACCACGCCCTTGAAGTTTTCCTCGGCGCCGATGGGCACCTGGATGGGCACGGGGTTGGCTTTCAGCCGGCTGCGCATCTGCTCTTCCACGCGGAAGAAGTTGGCGCCGGTGCGGTCCATCTTGTTCACGAACGCGAGCCGCGGCACCTTGTATTTGTTGGCCTGCCGCCACACGGTTTCCGACTGGGGCTGCACGCCGCCCACGGCACAGTACACCATGCAGGCGCCATCCAGCACACGCATGGAGCGCTCCACCTCGATGGTGAAGTCCACGTGGCCCGGGGTGTCGATGATGTTGATGCGATGCTCCGGGAAGCTGCCATCCATGCCCTTCCAGAAGCAGGTGGTGGCGGCGGAGGTGATGGTGATGCCCCGCTCCCGCTCCTGTTCCATCCAGTCCATGACGGCGGCGCCATCGTGCACCTCGCCGATCTTGTGGGACACACCGGTGTAGAACAGGATCCGCTCGGTGGTCGTGGTCTTGCCGGCGTCGATGTGCGCCGAGATACCGATGTTGCGGTATCGCTCAATGGGAGTTTTACGTGCCACTTTAAACTAGCCTCGAATTCTGCAATGCAACGACCACACGGAAACCGAATGCCGGAGAGGTTTGCTGTGCGCCTTGCATCTTTGCCTTGGTTCAACCCGCCCGTCAGAAGCGGAAATGGGAGAAGGCCTTGTTCGCCTCCGCCATACGGTGCACTTCCTCGCGCTTCTTCACGGCGCCACCACGGCCTTCGGCCGCGTCCATCAGTTCGTTCGCCAAACGCAGGCCCATGGATTTCTCGCTGCGCTTGCGGGCCGCGTCACGCAGCCAGCGCATGGCCAGCGCCATGCGGCGGGAGGCCCGCACTTCCACGGGCACCTGGTAGTTCGCACCACCGACCCGCCGGCTCTTGACCTCGACCATGGGTCGCGCATTGGCCAGCGCCTGGGAAAACACCTCCACCGGGTCCTTGCCGCTCTTCTTGGCGATCTGCTCCAGCGCGCCGTACATGATGCGCTCAGCCACGGACTTCTTGCCGCCGATCATCAGCACGTTGACGAATTTGGATACTTCCACGCTGCCGAACTTCGGATCGGGAAGAATCTCGCGTTTGGGAACTTCTCTACGACGTGGCATGCTTTCCTCGGTCTGTCAGATTCAGTGATGCAACGGCCGTCACGCAGCCTTCGGGCGCTTCGCGCCGTATTTGGAACGGCCCTGCTTGCGATCCTTCACCCCGGCGGTATCCAGGCTGCCGCGCACGATGTGGTAGCGCACGCCAGGCAGGTCCTTCACCCGCCCGCCGCGGATCAACACCACCGAGTGCTCCTGGAGGTTGTGCCCCTCGCCGCCGATGTAGCTGATCACCTCGAAACCATTGGTGAGGCGCACCTTGGCCACCTTACGCAGCGCCGAGTTGGGCTTCTTCGGGGTGGTGGTGTACACGCGCGTGCAGACACCCCGTTTGGCCGGGCAGCCTTCCAGCGCAGGCACCTTGCTCTTGGAGGTCGGCGCCTTGCGTCCTTTGCGCACCAGTTGGTTGATCGTTGGCATAAAGCATGTTCCTTTGGCTAAAAACGAAGGGACGGCGCGCTGGTTTGCGCCGTCCCGACGTCTGTTTGATCCATCACCCGAGCCGACCCCGGTTCGTTCCTGGCGGGGCGGTTTATATTCCGGGCTGCTGAAAAGACCGTGGATTCTAGAGGCGCCCCGCGCCGTTGTCAACTACTGCGCGGGGCGCCCCGGAGCCCTCAGGCCACCTCCTCGTGCCCCGGGCCACCCGTCTCGTCCACCAGGGTGATCTCGGTGCTGCCGCTGGCGGCATCGAGCCCCAGGCGCTGGCGCTTGCGGTTGTTGTGATGCGCCAGCCCCGTGCCGGCAGGGATGAGCCGGCCGACGATGACGTTCTCCTTGAGGCCACGCAGCTCGTCCCGCTTGCCCATGATCGCCGCTTCGGTGAGCACCCGCGTCGTCTCCTGGAAGGAGGCGGCGGAGATGAAGGAATCGGTGGACAGGGAGGCCTTGGTGATGCCCAGCAGCACGTGCTCGTAGGTGGCGGGGCGCTTGCCCTCGGCCACGACCCGGTCGTTCTCCTCCAGGACTTCGGCCCGCTCCACCTGCTCACCCTGGATGAAGCGGGTGTCGCCGGGATCGACCACGTTCACACGGCGCAGCATCTGACGCACGATCACCTCGATGTGCTTGTCGTTGATGCGCACCCCCTGGAGCCGGTAGACATCCTGGACCTCGTCGGTGATGTAGCGCGCCAGCGCCTCCACACCCAGCAGGCGCAGGATGTCATGGGGATCGGCCGGGCCATCGACGATGGTCTCGCCCTTGTTGACCACCTGGCCCTCGTGCACGGTGACGTGCTTGTCCTTGGGAATGAGGTATTCGTGGGCCACGCCGTCGAGGTCGGTGATGATCAGGCGCTGCTTGCCCTTGGTGTCCTTGCCGAAGGAGACGGTACCGGTGACCTCCGCCAGCAGGCCGGCATCCTTGGGCGAGCGGGCCTCGAACAGCTCGGCCACCCGCGGCAGACCGCCGGTGATGTCGCGGGTCTTGGAGGTTTCCTGGGGAATCCGCGCCAGGACCTCGCCCACCGCCACGTCCTGACCATCCTTGACGGTGATGATGGCCCCCACCGGGAAGCTGATGTTGACCGGGGTCTCCGAGTTGGCCAGCTTGACTTCCTTGCCCTGGGGGTCGATCAGCTTGACCTGGGGCCGCAACCCCTTGGCCGCCGCCGTGCCGCGGCGTTTGGGGTCGATGACCACCAGGGTGGACAGGCCCGTGACCTCGTCGATCTGCTTGGCGACGGTCACGCCCTCTTCCACGTGTTCGAAGCGGATCTTGCCCGCGTACTCGGTGATGATCGGCCGGGTGTGGGGGTCCCAGGTGGCGACCACCGTGCCGGCCTTGACCGGGTTGCCGTCCAGCAGGTGCAGGGTCGCACCGTAGGGCACCTTGTGCCGCTCGCGCTCGCGCCCGGCATCGTCCTGCACCATGAGTTCGCCGGTGCGGGAGATGACCACCTGCTCGCCCCGCGCGTTGGTGACGTAGCGCATGGTGGGGCCGAAGCGCACCGTGCCGTTGGATTTCACCTCGATCTGGCTGGCCACGGCCGCGCGGGAGGCCGCACCGCCGATGTGGAAGGTGCGCATGGTGAGCTGGGTGCCCGGCTCGCCGATGGACTGGGCGGCGATGACGCCCACCGCCTCACCCACCGCCACCAGGCTGCCCCGGGCCAGATCGCGCCCATAGCACTGGGCGCACAGGCCGTAGCGGGTCTCGCAGGTGAGAGGCGTGCGCACCTTGACCTCGTCCACGCCGGCGGCCTCGATGGCCTCCACCACGTCCTCGTTGAGCAGGGTGCCCGCCGGGAACAGCACCGCGCCGTTGTCCGGGCTGAGGATGTCGGTGGCCGCGACCCGGCCCAGGATGCGTTCGCGCAGGGGTTCGATGACCTCGCCCCCCTCGATCAGCGCCTTCATCGGCACGCCGTTCTCGGTGCCGCAGTCGTGCTCGGTGATCACCAGATCCTGGGTGACGTCCACCAGACGGCGGGTGAGGTAGCCGGAGTTGGCGGTCTTGAGCGCCGTGTCGGCCAGACCCTTGCGCGCGCCGTGGGTGGAGATGAAGTACTGCAGCACGTTGAGCCCTTCACGGAAGTTGGCCGTGATCGGGGTCTCGATGATGGAGCCATCGGGCTTGGCCATCAGGCCGCGCATGCCGGCGAGCTGGCGAATCTGGGCGGCGGAACCGCGGGCGCCGGAATCGGCCATCATGTAGATGGAATTGAAGGATTCCTGCTTGACCTTGTTGCCGTCGCGGTCGATGACCTCCTCGCTGCCCAGCTGTTCCATCATGGCCTTGGCCACGAGATCGCCGGCGCGGCCCCAGATGTCCACCACCTTGTTGTAGCGTTCGCCCTGGGTCACCAGGCCGGAGGCGTACTGGCGCTCGATTTCCTTCACCTCCTCCTCAGCGGCGGCGATGATGCTGTGTTTCTCCTGGGGAACCAGCATGTCGTCCACGCAGAAGGAGATGCCGGCGCGGCAGGCGAAGGAAAAGCCGGTGTACATGAGCTTGTCGGCGAGAATGACCGTCTCGCGCAGCCCCACGCGCCGGAAGCTGGCATTGATCAGCTTGGAGATCTCCTTCTTCTTGAGTGTCTTGTTGACGAACTCGAAGGGCAGTCCCGGCGGCAGGATGTCCGACAGCAGGGCACGGCCGACAGTCGTGTTATAGCGGGTGACCTTCTCGATCTTCTCGCCATCGGGGCCGATCTCGTACTCCTTGATCCGGACCGTGATCCGCGCGTGCAGGTCCACCTGGCGCGTCTCATAGGCACGCGACACTTCCGCCACGTCGGCGAAATACATGCCCTCGCCGCGGGCATTGATGCGCTCGCGGGTCATGTAATAGAGGCCGAGCACGATGTCCTGGGAGGGCACGATGATCGGGTCGCCATTGGCCGGCGACAGCACGTTGTTGGAGGACAGCATGAGGGTGCGCGCCTCCATCTGGGCCTCCAGGGACAGGGGCACGTGCACCGCCATCTGGTCGCCGTCGAAGTCGGCGTTGAAGGCCGCGCACACCAGCGGATGCAGCTGGATCGCCTTGCCCTCGATCAGCACCGGCTCGAAGGCCTGGATGCCCAGGCGGTGCAAGGTGGGCGCCCGGTTGAGCAGGACCGGATGCTCGCGGATCACTTCCTCGAGGATGTCCCACACCTCGGGGGTTTCCTGCTCCACCATGCGCTTGGCGGCTTTGATGGTGGTGGCCAGGCCCAGGACTTCCAGCTTGTGGAAGATGAAGGGCTTGAACAGCTCCAGGGCCATCTTCTTGGGCAGGCCGCACTGGTGCAGCTTGAGCTGCGGACCCACCACGATCACGGAGCGGCCCGAGTAGTCGACCCGCTTGCCCAGGAGGTTCTGGCGGAAGCGGCCACCCTTGCCCTTGATCATGTCCGCCAGGGATTTCAGGGGACGCTTGTTGGCGCCGGTCATCGCCTTGCCGCGCCGGCCGTTGTCCAGCAGGGAATCCACCGCTTCCTGGAGCATGCGCTTCTCGTTGCGCACGATGATCTCGGGCGCCTTGAGTTCGAGCAGGCGCTTGAGGCGATTGTTGCGGTTGATCACCCGGCGGTAGAGGTCATTGAGGTCGGAGGTGGCGAAGCGGCCGCCATCCAGGGGCACCAGCGGCCGCAGCTCCGGCGGCAGCACGGGCAGCACTTCCAGGATCATCCACTCGGGACGCACGCCGGAGCGCTGGAAAGCCTCGAGCACCTTGAGGCGCTTGGCGATCTTCTTGATCTTCGTGTCCGACCCGGTGGCGGCGAGCTCGGCGCGCAGCTTCTCCACCTCGGCATTGATGTCGATGGTGCGCAGCAGCTCGCGCACGCCCTCGGCACCCATGGCCGCCTTGAACTCATCCCCGTACTCCTCGACCTTGGCGAGATAGTCGTCCTCGGTGAGCAGCTGGCCCCGGTTCAGAGGGGTCATGCCGGGATCCACCACGACATAGGCCTCGAAATAGAGGACCCGCTCGATGTCGCGCAGGGGAATGTCCAGCACCATGCCCAGACGCGAGGGCAGGGACTTGAGGAACCAGATGTGGGCCACGGGGCTGGCCAGCTCGATGTGCCCCATGCGCTCGCGCCGGACCTTGGACAGGGTCACTTCCACGCCGCACTTCTCGCAGATCACCCCGCGGTGCTTCAGGCGCTTGTACTTGCCGCACAGGCATTCGTAGTCCTTCACCGGCCCGAAGATCTTGGCGCAGAACAGGCCGTCCCGCTCCGGCTTGAAGGTGCGGTAGTTGATGGTTTCCGGCTTCTTCACTTCGCCGTAGGACCAGGAGCGGATCTTGTCCGGGGAAGCCAGCGCGATCCGGATCGCATCGAATTCCTCTTCCTGGGTGACCTGTTTGAACAAATCGAGCAGTGCTTTCATGGTTCCTCCGCGAGGCATTAGGCGTGAGACGCGGACGCGGGAGGGGCGGATGCCTCGTTCCCCGCGCCTTACCCCTCACTGGTTCAGTTGCGCTCCAGATCGATGTCGATGGCCAGCGAACGGATTTCCTTCACCAGCACGTTGAAGGACTCGGGCATGCCGGCGTCGATTCGATGATCGCCCTTGACGATGTTCTCGTACATCTTGGTGCGACCGGTGACGTCGTCGGACTTGACCGTGAGCATTTCCTGCAGCGTGTAGGCGGCGCCGTAGGCTTCCAAAGCCCACACCTCCATCTCGCCGAAACGCTGGCCACCAAACTGGGCCTTGCCGCCCAGGGGCTGCTGCGTCACCAGGCTGTAGGGGCCGGTGGAGCGGGCGTGCATCTTGTCGTCCACCAGGTGATGCAGCTTGAGCACGTGCATATAGCCCACGGTGACCGGACGCTCGAAGGGTTCGCCGGTGCGGCCGTCGTACAGGGTCACCTGGCCGGAGCGCGGCAGACCCGCGAGCTCCAGCATGTCCTTGATCTCTTCCTCGGTCGCGCCGTCGAACACGGGCGAGGCGAACGGCACGCCATCCTTCAGATTGACGGCCAGCTCCACGATCTCCTTGTCGGACAGCTCATCGAGGCGCTCCGGGCGGCCGGTGCGGTTGTAGATCTTTTCGAGATACTTGCGCAGCTGGGCGACGGTCAGGTTCTGCGCGTCCTCCAGCATCTTGGCGATCTGCTGACCAAGCCCCTTGGCCGCCCAGCCCAGGTGGGTTTCCAGGATCTGGCCCACGTTCATGCGCGAAGGCACGCCCAGGGGGTTGAGCACGATGTCCACCGGCGTGCCGTCTTCCATGTAGGGCATGTCCTCGACCGGCACGATCTTGGAAATCACGCCCTTGTTGCCGTGGCGGCCGGCCATCTTGTCGCCGGGCTGCAGACGGCGCTTCACCGCCAGATAGACCTTGACCATCTTCTGCACGCCGGGCGGCAGCTCATCGCCGCTGGTGAGCTTTTTCTTCTTCTCGGCGAACATCTGCTCGAATTCGCGCCGCTTGGCCTCCAGGCTTTCCTTGAGCAGCTCGAGCTGGCTTGCGGCCTCCTCGTTGGCAAGGCGGATGTCGAACCAATCGTAGCGGCCGATCTCGGACAGGTAGGCCTTGGTGATCTTGCTGCCCTTCGCGAGTTTCTTGGGCCCGCCATTGGCCACCTTGCCCACAAGCAGACGCTCGATGCGGCCGAAGGTGTCTTCCTCCACGATGCGCATGCGGTCGGCCAGATCCTTCTTGTACTCGTTCAGCATGTCCTCGATGATCTGGGCGGCGCGCTTGTCGCGCTCGATGCCCTCGCGGGTGAACACCTGCACGTCGATCACCGTGCCGGACATGCCCGAAGGCACGCGCAGGGACGTGTCCTTCACGTCCGACGCCTTCTCGCCGAAGATGGCGCGCAGCAGCTTTTCCTCGGGGGTGAGCTGGGTCTCGCCCTTGGGCGTGACCTTGCCCACCAGCACGTCGCCCGCCTGCACCTCGGCACCGATGTAGACGATGCCGGATTCGTCCAGGCGCGCCGCCATACGCTCGGACAGATTGGGGATGTCCCGGGTGATCTCCTCGGGCCCCAGCTTGGTGTCCCGCGCCACCACCGACAGCTCCTCGATGTGGATGGAGGTGTAGCGATCCTCGGCCACCACGCGCTCGTTGATGAGGATGGAGTCCTCGAAGTTGTAGCCGTTCCAGGGCATGAAGGCCACGAACATGTTCTGGCCCAGGGCCAGCTCGCCCATGTCGGTGGAGGCGCCGTCGGCGATCACGTCGCCACGGCTGATCACGTCGCCGATCTTCACCAGCGGGCGCTGGTTGATGTTGGTGTTCTGGTTGGAGCGCGTGAACTTGGTCAGGCTGTAGATATCCACGCCCACCTCGCCCGGGGCGGTCTCGTCGTCGTTGACGCGGATCACGATCCGGGTGGCGTCCACGTAGTCCACCACGCCGCCGCGGGTGGCGGTGACCACCGTGCCCGAATCCACGGCCGCGGTGCGCTCGATGCCCGTGCCCACCAGGGGTTTCTCGGGACGCAGGCAGGGCACCGCCTGCCGCTGCATGTTGGACCCCATCAGCGCCCGGTTGGCGTCGTCATGCTCCAGGAAGGGGATGAGCGAGGCCGCCACCGAGACGATCTGGGCCGGCGCCACGTCCATGTACTGGACGTTTTCCCGGGGCGCCATCGTGAACTCGTTCCAGTGCCGGCAGGAGACGAATTCCTCCTTGAAACGGCCGTTCTTGTCCAGCTCGGCGTTGGCCTGGGCGATCACGTACTGGCCTTCCTCGATGGCCGAGAGATATTCGATCTCGTCGGTCACCCTGCCATTGACCACCTTGCGATAGGGCGTCTCCAGGAAGCCGTACTCATTGGTGCGGGCGTACAGGGCCAGGGAGTTGATCAGGCCGATGTTCGGACCCTCGGGCGTCTCGATCGGGCAGACGCGGCCATAGTGGGTGGGATGCACGTCCCGCACCTCGAAGCCCGCCCGCTCCCGGGTGAGGCCTCCGGGCCCCAGGGCCGAGACCCGGCGCTTGTGGGTGATCTCGGACAGGGGGTTGGTCTGGTCCATGAACTGGGACAGCTGGCTGGAGCCAAAGAACTCCTTCACCGCGCCCGACACCGGCTTGGCGTTGATCAGGTCGTGGGGCATGAGATTCTCGGACTCGGCCTGGGCGAGCCGCTCGCGCACCGCCCGCTCGACGCGCACCAGGCCGGCGCGGAACTGGTTTTCCGCCAGCTCGCCCACGGAGCGCACCCGGCGGTTGCCCAGGTGGTCGATGTCGTCGATCTCGCCGCGGCCGTTGCGCAGCTCGACCAGCAGGTTGATCACCTGCACGATGTCCTCGGGGGTGAGCGTGCCCGGGCCGGTGAGCTCGGTGCGGCCCACGCGGCGGTTGAACTTCATCCGGCCCACCTTGGACAGGTCGTAGGTCTCCTCGGAGAAGAACAGCCGGTTGAACAGGGCCTCCACGGCCTCTTCCGTGGGCGGCTCGCCGGGACGCATCATGCGGTAGATGGCCACGCGGGCGGCCATCATGTCGGCCGTCTCGTCGATGCGCAGGGTCTGGGAGATGTAGGGGCCGTGGTCGAGGTCGTTGGTGTAGAGCGTCTGGATGGTGGCGATGCCCGCGGCCATCAGCTTCTTCAGCACGTCCTCGGTAATCTCGTCATTGGCATTGGCCAGGATCTCACCGGTCTGGGGATCGATCACGTTGGTGGCCAGGATGCGGCCGAGCAGGAAGTCCTCGGGCACGACGATCTTCTTCAGGCCGGCGGCTTCCATCTCGCGGATGTGCTTGACGGTGATGCGCTTGTCCTTGGGGACGATGACCTTGCCTTTGGCCACGATGTCGAAACGGGCCACCTCCCCGCGCAGGCGCTCGGGCACCAGCTCGAACTCGATGCCCTTCTTGCCCAGGTGGAAGGTGTCGAACTGGAAGAAGATCTGGAGGATCTGTTCCGGCGTATAGCCCAAAGCCTTGAGCAGGATGGTCACCGGCATCTTGCGCCGGCGATCGACGCGGAAATACAGGTAATCCTTGGGATCGAACTCGAAGTCCAGCCAGGAGCCGCGGTAGGGAATGATGCGGCCGGAGAACAAGAGCTTGCCGGAGGAATGGGTCTTGCCGCGGTCGTGTTCGAAGAACACACCGGGCGAGCGGTGCAGCTGCGAGACGATGACGCGCTCGGTGCCGTTGATGATGAAGGAGCCGTTGTTGGTCATGAGCGGGATCTCGCCCATGTACACCTCCTGCTCCTTGGCCTCCTTGATCGTGGGCTTGGAGGCCTCCCGGTCCATGATCACCAGCCGCACCTTGACGCGCAGGGGCGCGGCATAGGTCAGGCCGCGCTGCTGGCATTCCTTGACGTCGAAGGGGGGGTCACCCAGGACATAGCTCACGTACTCGAGACGCGCGTTGCCGGAGTGGGAAACGATGGGGAAGATGGAGCGGAATGCCGCTTCCAGCCCTTCCGCCTTGCGCTCGCCGGGGGGCACGCCCTCCTGCAGAAACGCGCGGTAGGAATCCAGCTGCGTGGCGAGCAGATAGGGCACCTCGAGCACGCTGGCGCGTTTGGCGAAGCTCTTGCGGATACGTTTCTTCTCGGCAAACGAGTAGGTCATGGCATCTCCGGTTCAGGGTTCGGAAATCGACCCGGGCACACACCCCGGCGAAATCACAAGTGAGCGGACCCGATCCACTCAGTTCTGATTTCGGCCCCAGAAGCGGCAAAAGGCCGGCGACCCTTGCGGGCCACCAGCCAGTCGCCGCAAAACCGCGCTTACTTGATCTCGCAAGTGGCGCCGGCTTCCGTGAGCTGCTTGACGATCGCCTCCGCTTCGGCCTTGGGAATGCCTTCCTTCACGGGCTTGGGCGCACCGTCCACCAGGTCTTTGGCCTCCTTCAGGCCCAGGCCGGTGATGGCGCGCACCACCTTGATCACTTCGACCTTCTTCTCGCCGGCGCTGTTCAGCATGACGGTGAATTCGGTCTTCTCTTCCGCAGGGGCGGCGGCACCACCGGCGGCGGGCGCGGCGGCCACGGCCACCGCAGCGGCAGCAGCGGACACACCGAACTTCTCTTCCATTTCCTTGATCAGTTCGGACAGCTCGAGGACGCTCATGTTGGCAATGGCGTCGAGGATTTCAGCTTTGGATACAGCCATGATGTTCTCCAGTCAGATGTCGAAAAGGGTTGGTTCAAGCAGCCTGTTTGTTGTCGCGGATGGCCGCGAGCGTGCGCACGAAACGCGCCGGCACTTCGTTGAGCGTCCGCACGAACTGTGCGATCGGCGCCTGCATGGTGCCCATGAGCTTGGCGAGCAACTCCTCGCGCGAAGGCAGGGTGGCCAGACTCGCCACCTCCTTCGGCCCCATGACCACGTTGGGCATCGCACCCGCCTTGATCACGAGGGCTTCGTTGCCCTTGGCAAACTCATTGAGCACTTTCGCTGCGGCCACCGGATCGGCAGAGATCGCGAACGCCAGAGGGCCCACCATCTTCTCCGCGAGGGGAGCGAACGGTGTGGCCGCAACGGCGCGCCGGGCCAGCGTGTTTTTGAGCACGCGGAAGTACACGCCGGCTTCGCGGGCCTTCGCCCGCAGCGCCGTCATGTCCCCCGCCTTCAGGCCGCGGTATTCAGCCAGGATGATGGCCTGGGCCCGCGCCACTTGGGCGGAGACCTCGGCCACGACCTCCTGCTTCTTCTCCATGTTGAGAGCCACGGTCTTACTCCTTACGTCGAATGCGGCCGGTACTGCGCCGCGAATCGGCGACCTTTCGATAGGAGAACATCTTCGAACGAACGATGATCCTGTCTTGGGTACGCCATCTGCGTTGGGCGGTTCAACGCGGAAAACCTGCCTGCAGTGCGGACTGAACCGCACCCCGGGCCGACTCCCCCATGAGCCGGATTAAGCGTCGCCGTGGCGGCCAGACCCAGCGCCAGGTTCACACCTGGTCCATGGCCCGGCCGGTCTCGGCTCGGCCCCAACGGTCTTTGATAACCCCGTTCACCCAACCCGACCGCCCATCCCCGCCGGTTACCGGAGTTGCGCTCGGTAACCGGCGGAGATGCCGCGGCCGGTCGAGTGACCAGGCCCAAAGTTCTTACAACGGCCCCGCTCGGGCGGGGCCCGAAGCCGCCCCTGGTGGACGGCTTCGCGCCTGCCGCCTGGCAGGCTCAGGCCGACA
>JBBINK010000038.1:0-2337 GCA_037443925.1 Betaproteobacteria bacterium | reverse complement strand
GCCGATGCCCATGGTGCTGGACACGGCGATCTTCTTAAGATAGACCCCCTTGGCGGCGGCCGGCTTGGCCTTGTTGAGCGCGTCCACCAGGGCCAGCAGGTTGGCCTTCAGGTCCTCCGGCGAGAAGGACGCCCGGCCGATGGTGCACTGCACGATGCCCGCCTTGTCGGTACGGTACTGCACCTGACCGGCCTTGGCGTTTTTCACCGCCTCGGCCACGTTCGGGGTGACCGTGCCCACCTTGGGGTTGGGCATCAGTCCCCGCGGGCCCAGGATCTGGCCCAGCTGGCCCACCACACGCATGGAATCGGGGGTGGCGATGACCACGTCGAAGTCCAGCTTGCCTTCCTTGATCTGGGCAGCGAGGTCGTCGAAGCCGACGATGTCGGCACCCGCCTCCCGGGCGGCATCGGCCGCGGGCCCCTGGGCGAACACGGCCACGCGCACCGTCTTGCCAGTGCCCTTGGGCAGGACGATGGAACCGCGCACCAGCTGGTCGGATTTGCGCGCGTCCACGCCGAGGTTCACGGCCACGTCCACGGATTCATCGAACTTGGCCGTGGCCGTCTCCTTGACCAGCCGCAGGGCCTCGTCCACCGGATAGAGCTTGCTGCGGTCCACCTTGGCCAACAGGGCCTGGCGGCGCTTGGAAATCTTGGCCATGTCAGACACCCTCCACTTCGATGCCCATGCTGCGGGCGCTGCCGGCGATGGTGCGCACCGCGGCCTCGAGATCAGCTGCCGTGAGGTCCGGCATCTTCATCTTGGCGATTTCCTCGGCCTGGGCGCGGGTGATCTTGCCCACCTTGTCTGTGTGGGGCTTGGACGAGCCCTTCTCCACCTTGGCCGCCTTCTTGATCAGGACGCTCGCGGGCGGCGTCTTCATCACGAAGGTAAAGGACTTGTCCGCATAGGCCGTGATCACCACCGGAATGGGCAGGCCCGGCTCCATGCCCTGGGTCTGGGCATTGAAGGCCTTGCAGAATTCCATGATGTTCAGACCGCGCTGACCGAGGGCGGGGCCGATGGGGGGCGAAGGGTTGGCCTTGCCCGCCGGCACCTGCAGCTTGATGTAGCCGACGACTTTCTTTGCCATGCTGGCGTTCCTTGTCTGAAGTGAGTCCTAACGCGCGTTCGGTCGCCCTACTGACGCTCCTCTTGCCGAAGTCGGGGCCTTCGGCGGGCCCTGATCCGATGCCCGGGCGGGGCTCAGGCCTTCTCCACCTGGCTGAAGTCCAGCTCCACCGGCGTGGAACGGCCGAAGATCATCACCGACACCCGCAGCTTGTTCTTGTCGTAGTTGACCTCTTCCACGGTGCCATGGAAGTCGGTGAACGGCCCTTCGGTCACGCGCACTGCCTCGCCCACCTCGAACAGCACCTTGGGCCGGGGTTTTTCCACGCCCTCCTGGATCTGCTGCATCAGGGCCTGGACTTCCTTCTCGCTGATCGGCGTGGGCTTGGCGGCGGATCCACCAACGAATCCCGTCACCCTGGGGACGCTTTTCACCAGATGCCAGGTGGAGTCGTCCATTTCCATCTCCACCAGCACGTAGCCCGGGAAGAATTTCCGTTCGCTGGTGTGCTTCTGGCCCGCCTTCATCTCGACCACTTCCTCGACCGGGACCAGGATCTGGCCAAACTTGTCTTCCAGATGCTCACGCTTGATGCGCTCCTCGAGGGCGCGCTTCACGCTCTTCTCGAAGCCGGAATAGGTGTGCACCACGTACCAGCGCTTGGCCATCAGCTTCCCCGTTCCATCAACATGCGCACGATGGCGCCCAGCGAGGCATCCACCGCAAAGATGAACAACGCCATGAGCACGACGAACACGAACACGATGCCCGTGGTCTGCATGGCTTCCTTGCGGGTGGGCCACACCACACGCCGCGCCTCGGCCACGGATTCCCGGGCGAAGCCCACGAACTGGCGGCCGGGGGCGGTGAACCAGGCCACCACGGCCGCGGCCGCCACGCCGCCGAGCACCGCCAATACACGCAGCACCAGCGGCTGGGCACCCAATGCATAGAACCCGGCCAGCCCCGCCACGATGAGCAGGCCCGCCAGGACCAGTTTGATTTTGTCTGCCATTGTCTGCCTTCAGGGCCGGGTCAGCGGCACGGCGGAGGGTGTCTGCCTGCCGCGCCGCTCGCCGCCCCGGTGTGTCTGGCAGGCCAGGAGGGTCTCGAACCCCCAACCTGCGGTTTTGGAGACCGCCGCTCTGCCAATTGAGCTACTGGCCTTTCACTCGTAAGCGGGAAACGCAAGGCGCGGGGAAACGTTCCCCGCGCCCCACGTCCCACCGTTATTCAATGATCTTCGACACCACCCCGGCGCC
>JBBINK010000037.1:15711-15948 GCA_037443925.1 Betaproteobacteria bacterium | reverse complement strand
TCAGCTTGTCCCGGTAGAGGTAGTAGCTGGGGGCGGGGACGAATTCCACCGTGACGGTGCGTGCGTCCTCCACCCTGGCGGCGACACGAAAGGCCTGCTCCGGCGGCAGCAGCTCCCCCGCCCCGCCGAGCTCGCCGCCCAGCGCCTTCAGGGCCGACAAGGCGGGCGCGGCTTGCGCGGCGGCCGGCTGGGCCGCCGGCAGGGTGATCGGGGTGGTCTGGGTCAGGGGCGGATAGC
>JBBINK010000037.1:0-15689 GCA_037443925.1 Betaproteobacteria bacterium | reverse complement strand
CAGCCCTGGGACGTGCTCTTGAGGGTGAGCGTCTGGCCCGGTGCGGGACGGGTGAGGGGCAGCTTGATGGTCACCGTTCCCCGGTAGGTTTCCACCCGGCCAAAGAACTCGTCCTGCTTCACCTTGCCCGGCGGAAGCTGGGGCGTGCCGGGAACGATCGTCTTGGGCTCGATCTCGAAGCGGAACTTGTCGCGATAGAGGTAATAGCCGTCGGCCACGCGGTAGCGGATCTCGATCGTGCTGGCGTCCACGGCACGCGCCGAGAAGGCGAAGGCCTTCTCCGGCTCCAGCAGGTCACCCTCCTCCTGGGCATGGGCGGCCAGGGCCAGGAGCAAGGCAAGGGCGGCAAGCAATCTCATGACGGTTCCTGTTCCTTGTTATGGTTGGGCAGCCGGCCGGGTCTCTGTGGCCAGCCAGTCGAGATAGGCGGGCAGTCCGGTTGCGATTGGGACTGCGATGATCTCCGGAAGTTCGTAGGGATGGCGCGCGCGGATGAATGCCTCGAGCTCGGCATAGCGCTCGCGCGTGGTCTTGAACAGCACCGGAATCTCGGTGGCACTTTCCAGCCGGCCCTGCCACCGATAGACTGACACACAGGGTGACATCACGTTGACACAGGCCGCCAGGCGCGCCTCCACGGCGTCCTGCGCCAATGCCCGCGCGCTGTCCTCATCGGGCAGGTTCGACACGACCAGCAAGCCTTCCATCCGCGCCCTCCGTCTCGTTTATGCGTATTCTTCTGATTCCGCTCATTTTACTGGGTTTCCCCGCCCTCGAAGCGGTGGTGATGGTGCTCTTGGCCCAGCACATCGGCTGGTGGCTTCTGGCCTGGCTGCTGGCCGACGTGGCCGTGGCCCTCGCGCTCATCCAGCAGGAGCGCTTCGCCCTCGCCGGCCGCCTTCTGGATGCGTTGAGGCAGGGGGCCGACCCCTTTCAGGCGCTGTTGGCCTCGGGTCGCCTGGTGCTGGCGGGCATGCTGCTCGCGTTTCCCGGCGTGATCTCGGACGGCCTCGCGCTGCTGGCCTTGCTCTGGCCGCGCCCCGGGACGCGCGCCCCGACCGGGCGGCGCGACGTCATCGAAGGCCAGTTCCGCCGCGAAGACTGATCGCCCCGGCCACGCGCACCCGCTCGGGGCACGGGCCGGCGGCGGGGAATCAGCGGGTGCCCACCTCCACGGTGGGGTAGGCGAGCTTCACGCGCAGCTCCCGTTTCAGTCTCCGATTGGAGACCCGGCGCGATTCGTTCAGGAACGACAGGAGGTTGGGCGGCAAGGCCTGTTCCGCCTCGCGCCGGGTCACGCGCCGGGGCTTGGGCAGGTTGTGCCGCACCGCCAGCAGGTCGAACCAATCCCCCATCTTGATGTGGGAATCGTCCACCGCGTTGTACACCCGGCCCGGCCGGCCGCGAAACACGGCAGCCGCGGCGATGCGCGCCAGATCGTCGGCATGGATGTGGTTGGTGTAGCTGTCCTCCTCCGGCACCAGGGTCGGAAGGCCGGATTGCAGGCGTTTCAGGGGCAGGCGGTCGCGGGCATAGATGCCCGGCACCCGCAGGATGCACACGGTCACGCCACGGCGAATCCCCCACTCGCGCAACTGGATTTCCGCCGAACGCCGCCGCCGCGCCCGGGGCGTGGCCGGGCGAGCGGGATGGGTCTCGGTGACGCACTCGCCCCCGCAATTTCCATACACGCCGGTGGTGCTGATATACACCAGGCGCTGTGGTAACATCTCGCCCCTATCCAGCGCTGCCAGCAGGTGGTGCGTGCGGCTATCCACTTCGCCTTCGCTCTGGGGCGGCGCGAAGTGCAGGACACAATGGGCCAGCCCGGCCAGCTTGGTGAGCGTCTCGGGTCGGTCCAGATCGCCCACGATGGGTGTGATGCCCATGGCCCGCAACGATGCGGCGCGCGCCGGATTGCGCGTGAGCGCATAGACATGGAATGCCGGCAGAAGCCGCTTCACCGCGCGCAGGCCCACGTCGCCGCAACCCACGATCAACAACCGTCTCATGTTCATGCCATCCGGGGAGGGCCCTGGATTATAAGGAATCGCCATGCCGTTTCATATCACCATCCAGCCCAGCGGTCACAGTTACGAGGCGGAAGCCGACGAGACCGTGCTCGAATCCGCGCTGCGCCACGGCTTCACGCTGCCCTATGGCTGCCGCAATGGCGCCTGCGGTTCCTGCAAGGGGAAGATCCTCTCCGGCCAGGTGGACTACGGCGAGTATCAGAGCACGGCGCTCAGCGACGAGGAGAAGGCCCAGGGGTTCGCCCTGTTCTGCTGCGCGCGGCCGTTGTCCGACCTGGTCATCGAATCCCGCGAGGTGGGTGCCGCCCGGGACATCCAGGTCAAGACCATCCCCTGCCGCGTGCAGAAGATCGAGAAGGTTTCCGCGGACGTCGCGGTGCTCTATCTCAAGCTGCCCGCCAGCGAGCGGCTGCAGTTCCTCGCGGGCCAGTACATCGACATCCTGCTCAAGGACGGCAAGCGCCGCAGCTTTTCCCTGGCCAATCCGCCCCACGATGACGCGCTGCTCGAGCTGCACGTGCGTCATGTGCCCGGCGGCGCCTTCACCGAGTATGTCTTCACCCAGATGCAGGAGAAGGCCATCCTTCGCTTCGAGGGTCCGCTGGGCACCTTCTTCCTGCGCGAGGACAGCGACAAGCCCATCATCATGCTGGCCACCGGCACCGGCTTCGCGCCGATCAAGAGCATCGTCGAACATGCCTTCCACGTGGGCATCCAGCGTCCCATCACCCTCTACTGGGGAGGACGCCACAAGGACGATCTGTACATGCTGGACCTGCCCACGAAATGGGCGCAGGAGCACGGGAATTTCCGGTTCGTGCCGGTGCTCTCCCAACCCGCGCCGGAGGATCGGTGGACCGGCCGCACGGGCCACGTACAGGACTGCGCCCTGGCCGACCATCCCGACATGGCGGCCTTCGAGGTCTATGCCTGCGGCTCGCCCAACATGGTGAACGATGCCCATCGCCGGCTCGTGGCCGCGGGCCTGCCGGAAGAAGCCTTCTACTCCGACGCCTTCACGCCCGCCAAGGACAGCGCGCCCAAACCGGCGGCGGGCTGATCGGGCCGCCGGTCACGGCGCCGCGCTCGCGCCAGCCGACTCCAGGGCGAGGCTTTCGCGGTAATGCCGGCAGGCTTCGTCGGGCTGGTTCATGCGCTCGAGCAGCTGGGCCAGCGCGACGTGGGCCTCGCGGGTGGGTTCCACCGCGAGGCTCGCCTCGATGTAGGAACGCGCCTTGCCCCAAAGTTCCTGCCGCGCGCACAGGCGACCCAGGGTCAGCAGCAGCGCCGGGTCGCGCGGGTGGGCCGGCAACCATTTCTCCGCCCGCTCGATCTGCTTGATGGCGTCGCGATCGGCGCACTCGCCGTACAGGGCGGCCAGGCCGCTGTCCCATTGGCGTTCGAGGCTGGCTTCGATGGCCTCCCGCGCCTGGCGCGTGGCCCCCAGGCCCAGGAAGGCGCGGGCGGCCGCGGTGGCGATCTTGGTATCGAGCCGGTCGTCGGCCGGCATGCGCTCCCAGTAGCCCTGCAGGGCCTCGAGCGAATGGGCCTTGCGCCGGATGTTTTCCAGGTGGGCGTGAACCCGCAGCTGTTCGGCCTGTACCGGCTCGATGGCCTCCCGCTTCTCCAGCTGGGCCAGGGTCGCGAGCACCTGATCCCAGTTCCGCGCGAGCTGCTGCGCCTTGAGCTCGAGCCGCAGCACGCCGGTGTTCCGGGGCGCGAGCGCCTTCAGGCGGGCCAATAGCGGCAGGGCGGCCTGCACCTCGCGCGCATCCAGCAGCAGCTCCACCTGGGTCATCAGCCGCACCGTCGCCTCGCCGGGGCTGGCGCGCTCGGCCCGCGCGAGATAGTCGTCGCGCGCCTTGAAGTTCCGCTGCGCATGGGCGGCCCGTGCGGCGAGCAGGGCATTGAGCAGCACGGCCTCCCCCAGCTCCATGGCCTGGCTCGCCAGACGCTCGGCCCGCGCCCAGCGCCCTTCCGCGAAGGCCAGCTCCGCCTCCAGGGTCAGGCGACGTCCCTTCTCACGGCGCCGCTCCCGGCGGAACCGGCGCACATAGCCGGGCAGGCGCCAGGCGTGCACCGCCACCCGCACCAGGCCATAGAACAGGGAGAAGGCGACCAACAGCGCGACGATGAGGAAATTGAGGGAAAAATCGATGCGGTAGGGGGGATAGACCAGCACCACGTAGCCCACGTTGGTGCGGATGGCCAGCACCAGGCCGATGGCCAGGGCGACGACCGCCAAAAACCAGGTCAGGACCTTCACCGCGGGCTCCGTTCCGGCGCCAGCTTGAAGTTGCGTACCGCGTCGAGGCTGGCGGAGATGTCGGGAACGTCCACCCGCACCGGGCTGCCCGCCAGCTGCTGCAGCAGGGCGAGCGCCGCCTTCACGTCCTTGTCATGGGTGTCGAAATAGCGCTGCACCCACTCCTGGGCCGCGTTGAGATCCCTGCGGTAGCTCGCCTCGTCATGGGCGAGCAAGGCCAGGCGCGCGGTCAGCAGGCGCAGCTTGAGACTCTCCCGGGCGTAGTAGGCCTGCTCGGGCGGCAGCAGGGGCAGCTCCCGGCGCCCCGTGTCCTGGATGCGCATGAGCTGGGTGAAATCCGCCCACACCTCGGCGCCGAAGCGTTTCCACCAGGGTTGTTCCGCCACAGCTTTGGCCGTGGCGGACTTGGCCTGACCCGCGGGGTGCCCCGGCAGCAGCGGCAGCTCGTCGATGCGCTCGATCAGTTCATCCAGGCGCAGGGCGATGCCCGTGGCGTCCACGGCCGGGGATGCACGCAGCCGTTCGATGTCCTTGGCAATGACCTTGCGCAGGGTGTGGAACTGCGGTTTGTCCATGCGCCCAAGACGCCCCTCCGCCGTCTGCAGCGCGATCAGGGCCGCCTTGACGTTGCCCGACAGTTGGAGCTGCTGGCTGGCGAAGTACACCAGTTGCTCGATCTCGGCCAGGGTCGCCTCGTCCCGTCCGCGCGCCAGCTCCTGGTACATGGCCTCGAGGGCGAGCTGCTGATCCTGGGACTCCTGGATCTTCTGCTCCAGCACGCCGATCTTCACCTGCAGCTCGCGCATGGCCTCGCTGGCCTGCCCCGCCAGCAGCCGGCTTTCGTTGTTGCGTGCCTCGAAGGCGGACAGGCGTTTGGCCAGCTCGGCTTCCAGCCCATGGATCTGCCGCGCGGTGTGCAGCCACACCCCCAGCGCGACCGCCAGGGCCGCCGTGGCCAGCAGGCGCGAAGGCGTGACCCAGCGGCGTGGGGCCGCCGGTGCCACCGTGGGCTCGCCGCCCGGATTGGAAGCAGGCTGGGATTCGTTCATGGCGTCATTCTAGCGAGGGGATTGCCCCTTGCGCCATGCGATCAGTCCCGCGACCAGGCCTTCGTCGCCCGGCGGCGTGACGATCACCTGGGCAAGCCCAAGACCGCGCGCGGCGTCGGCGATGCGCTCGTGGGGCACGAACAGCGGCGTTTTCCTCATCCACTGCTGCCCGAGCTTGCCCACCAGGTCGAACAGGTTGTGCAGGCTTTCGGCACTGGTCACGGTGATGGCATCCAGCTCGTCCCGCGCCCACAGGTGCAGCAGCGGGCCGGCATCGGCCGTGGGCCGCGCCCGCCGGTAGCACTCGGCGTATTCCACCTGGGCCCCGCGGCGTCTGAGCTCCTCGGCGAGGAGTTCCCGGCCGCCCTCGCCGCGGAAGATCACCACCCGCCGCCCCGCCATGTCCGCCAGGGCGGGCAGGGCAAGCAACGCCTCGCTGTCGAAGCGCCCCTCCGGCGCGATCACCTGGGACACGCCCACTTCCCGCAGGGCGCGGGCGCTGCCCTTGCCGATGGCCGCGATGGCCAGCCCGGGGGGCAGCGTGCGACGCGCACGGATGCGGTTCATGGCCTTGGCCACGGCGTTGGGACTGATGAAGATGGCCAGGTCGAACGTATCCAGCCGGTCGATGAGGGCGTCGAGGGGCCCGAGGTCCGGCAGATCGACGATTTCCAGCACGGGAAAGAAAATGGGCCTGCCTCCCGCCGCCGCGATGAGCTCGCCCAGGTGCTGCGCCTGGTGCGCCGGACGGGTGACCAGGACGCCCAGGCCCGCCAGGGGCCCGGCCTCCTGCGGCGCTGCGCTCACGGGACGACCCCGAGTTCGGCCAGGATCCGGTCCGCCCCGCGGGCCAAAAGCTGCTCCGCGAGGGCGATGCCCAGCGCCTCGGCATCGGCGGGCGCGCCCGAGATGCGTTCTTCGATCAGGCGTCGGCCATCCAGGTCGGCGACGAAGCCGCGCAGGGTGAGCACGCCCGCCTCGAGGGTGGCATAAGCGCCCAGAGGTGTCTGGCAGCTGCCGGCCAGCCGCCGGCTCATGGCCCGTTCGGCGCCGACACAGGCCGCGGTGTCCGGGTCGTTGAGCGCCTGCATGCGCTCCACCAGATCGGCGCGGGAGCCCAGACACTCGATGCCCAGCGCCCCCTGCCCCGCCGCCGGCAGACTCTCCGAGGGGTCGAGCAGGGCGGTGATGCGATGCTCGAGTCCCAGCCGCTTCAACCCCGCCGCCGCGAGGATGATGGCCGCATACTGCCCTTCGTCCAGCTTGCGCAGCCGGGTCTGGACGTTGCCCCGGAGGGGCTCGATGCACAGATGGGGATAGCGGGCCTTGATCTGGGCCTGCCGGCGCAGGCTGGACGTGCCCACCCGGGCGCCCGCCGGCAGCTCGGCCAGCGCCCCATAGGCGTTGGAAACGAAGGCATCCCGGGGATCCTCGCGCCGGCCGATGGCCGCGAGCACGAAGCCCTCGGGCAGCACCATGGGCACGTCCTTCATGGAATGCACCGCGATGTGGGCCCGGCCCTCCATCATGGCCACTTCCAGCTCCTTGACGAACAGCCCCTTGCCGCCGATGCGGGCCAGGGGCGCGTCCAGGATCTGGTCACCGGTCGTGGTCATGCCCAGGATGGACACCTGCCAGTCCGGGTATAATGCCGCGAGCTGGGCCTTGACGTGGTGCGCTTGCCACAGGGCAAGCTGGCTTTCGCGGGAGGCGATGATCAGTTCGCTGATGATGTTCTCCTAGGGTCCGGCCGGAACCAAACAGACACGAAACAGCCTCAGGCAAGAGGCGGGAAACGAACGGAGACGAGCGTCATGCAGACATGGAAACAGAGGGTCGCGATCTTCAGACTCGCGTTGCTGGCCGGCATTCTACCATGGGTGGTGGCCGCCCAGCCCGCCGCGGCGGTGGAGCGGGGCGTGCTGCCCATGGCCCGCGACCTCACCAAGGTGGCCCGCGAGGCCCGCGAGCGGCGCGTGCCCATCCTCGTCCTGTTCAGCTCGGCGGGTTGCCACTACTGCGCCCAGGTGCGGGACGGTTTCCTCATCCCCACCACGCGCAATCCGGAATACGACAACAAGGTGGTGATGGTGGAAATCGACGCGGCCAGCCCCATGCGGCTGGTGGACTTCGACGGCAGGGTCACCACCCATGCCGAGTTCGCCGCCCGCTACCAGATCAGCATGACCCCCACGGTCAAGTTCCTGGATGCCCGGGGGCGTGAAGCGGCTGCGCCCCTGGTGGGCATCAGCAATCCCGACTTCTATGGCGGCCCGCTGGACGAGGCGATCCACTCGGCGCTCGCGCGACTGCGCGGCGAAGGCCGCACGGCGGCCAATTAGCCGTTCCTGAATTCCTTGATCACGTGATGCTGCCGCCGGGACACCGGCGGCGTCTCGCTCACCCCCTTCAGCATCACCACCCAGCCGCTGCCCGCCGGCTCGCCTTCCTCCGCGCCCAGGCGCACGCGCCGGAAACCCAGCACGTGCTCCCGCGCCACCAGGCAGTTGCGGTGCACCCGCACGAAGCGGGGGCCGAATTCCTCTTCCAGCCGGGTCAGCGATTCCTCGATCAGGTAGGCCTTCTCCGCCGTGCGCACCGTGACGTACTTGAGCTCGGCCCGGAGGTAGACGATGTCGCGCACCGGCACCAGGACGATGCGCCCCCGATCGGTGATGGACAGGTGGGTGCGGGCGCGGCCGGCGGCGGCCTTGAGGGCCTGCAGGCGCGCGGGGGCGAGCAGACGCGCCTTGGCCAGCGCCGCGCTCAGGCGCTCCTCCCGCACCGGCTTGACGAGATAGTCGATGGCGTTGACCTCGAAGGCCTGCAGCGCGTAGTGATCATAGGCGGTGGTGAAGATCACCGCGGGCGGGGCATCCAGCTTCATCAGATGTTCCGCGGTCTCGATGCCGTCGATCTCGGGCATGCGGATGTCCAGCAGGACCACGTCGGGTTTCAGCGCGCACACCGCCTCCAGGGCCTCCCGCCCGTTGGCCGCCTCCCCCGCCACCTCCACCGCCATGCTGGCTGCGCAGTCGGCGATGAGATCCCTCAGCCGCGCCCGGGCCGGCGCCTCGTCGTCCACGATCAGGATGCGGATCGGCTCCTCAGCCATGGGACTTCGCCCGCGTGTAGGGGATGACGATGTGCACCTGGTAGGTGTCGCCGAGGCGTTCGGCCTTCATGGTCGCCTCGGCATCGAAGTGCAGGGCGAGACGCTCGCGGATGTTGCGCACCGCCATGCGGTTGCCCGAATGGTGACTGCTCTCGGCGGGGCAGGGGTTCTTGACCACCAGGTGCACCTGGTCGCGATGCCTGTAGATGTTCACGCTGATCTCCCCGGGTTGCGCCACGGGCTCCACTCCATGGTAGACCGCATTTTCCAGGAGTGGCTGGAGGACGAGGGGCGGCACCAGGGCGTCCTTGGGCATCTTGTCGATGTGCCAGACCACCTTGAGGCGGTCGCCCAGACGCAGCTGCTCGAGCTCCAGGTACTGCCAGGACAGGTTGAGCTCGCGTTCCAGGGTGACCAGCTCCCGGTTGTTGGACATCAGGACCCGGAACAGATCCGCCATGTCCAGCAGGGCGCGCTCGGCGCGCTTGGGGTCGCTGCGCACCAGACTGATCACCGCGTTGATGCTGTTGAACAGGAAATGCGGCCGGATGCGGGCCTGCAGCGCCTGCAGCCGGGCCTCGGTCACGGCGGGGGACAGGATGCGTGCCCGCATGTGGAAATAGCCGAGGATGACGCCTGCGCCGGCAGCGGCCAACACCACCGCGCGGGCGAGGGAAGGCGCCGCCACCGCGGGCAGCAGGCTCAGGATCCAGACCTGGATCAGGGCCGCCACCAGGGCCACCAGCAGCAGCACCGCCGCCACACCCCAGCGGTAGGGCAGGCGGGAAAGCCCGCGGTGGAGCAGAAACAGGACGCCCAGGCTGATCAGCACCACCGGCTGCAGATGGTAGGACACGTCCGGCAGGGCGGCCATGCCCTGGCCGAGGGTGGGCGCCTGCACCAGCGCCGCCGCCACGCCCATCAGATTGGCCAGCACCAGGGTGCGCAGGATGACACCGAGATTGGTGAAATCGGGGATCGTGACCGGGTAGGGATGATTTATACTTGCCACCCTGGCTATTCTGGTTAAGGCATATCCTTGATGCAAGAAGAAAAACCTCCCTCCGGCACCTGGTCGGGGCGCTTTTCCGAACCGGTGGACGAGCTGGTCAAGCGGTTCACCGCGTCCGTGTCCTTCGACCGTCGGCTGGCCCCCTTCGACATCGAGGGTTCCCTGGCCCATGCCCGCATGCTCAACGAGGCGGGCATCCTCACGGCGGAGGATCTGAAAGCCATCGAGGAGGGAATGGCCCGCATCCGGGCCGAAATCGACGAAGGCCGTTTTCCCTGGTCGGTGGATCTGGAAGACGTGCACATGAACATCGAACGCCGCCTCACCGAGCTGGTGGGGGATGCGGGCAAGCGCCTGCACACGGCACGTTCCCGCAACGACCAGGTGGCCACCGATGTCCGCCTCTATCTGCGCGATGCCATCGACACCCTGCAGGGCCGCCTGCGCGCCCTGCGCAGGGCCCTGCTGGATCTGGCCGAACGCCACACCGAGACCATCATGCCCGGCTTCACCCACCTGCAGGTGGCGCAGCCGGTCTCCTTCGCCCATCACCTGATGGCGTATCACGAAATGTTCGCGCGGGATGGCGAGCGGCTGGCCGACTGCCGCCGGCGGGTGAACCGTCTGCCCCTGGGCGCGGCGGCGCTGGCAGGCACCACCTATGCCATCCGCCGGGAACGGGTGGCCGAGCTGCTGGGATTCGAGGCGGTGTGCGAGAACTCCCTGGATGCGGTGTCCGACCGGGATTTCGCCATCGAATTCACGGCCGCCGCCGCCCTCATCATGATGCATCTGTCACGGCTGTCCGAGGAGCTCATCCTGTGGATGAGTCCGCGCTTCGGCTTCATCCGGCTGGCGGACCGTTTCTGCACGGGTTCCTCCATCATGCCCCAGAAGAAGAACCCGGACGTGCCGGAACTGGTACGGGGCAAGACCGGCCGCGTCTATGGCCACCTCATGGCCCTGCTCACCCTGATGAAGGCCCAGCCGCTCGCCTACAACAAGGACAACCAGGAAGACAAGGAGCCGCTGTTCGACACGGTGGACACGCTGAAGGATGCGCTGACGCTGTTCGCGGACATGATGGGGGGCATCACGGTGAACGCGGAGGCCATGCGCCGCGCCGCACGCGAAGGGTTCGCCACCGCAACGGACCTGGCCGACTACCTGGTCAGGAAGGGCTTGCCCTTCCGTGACGCCCACGAGGCCGTCGCCCGCGCGGTGCGCCACGCCGAACGGAAAGGATGCGATCTGGCCGACCTCAGCCTGGCCGAACTCCAGGGTTTCTCGCCCCTGATCGGCGAGGACGTGTTCTCCGTGCTCAGCCTGGAAGGCTCGCTGGCCGCGCGCAACCACATCGGCGGCACGGCCCCCGAGGCGGTGCGGGCGGCCATCGCCCGCGCCCGCCAGCGGCTGGAGGCCGGCTAGCGGGCGCGCGGCCGGCCTGGCCTCAGCTGACGGAACCGAAGTGGGGATCCGTCGCGTGGGGCGGGACCGGCAGCCCGGCGATCTTCATGCCCTGCACCATGGGCCCGCCGGGGAAGAGCTGATACAGCCAGCGGCGCCCGCCACGGTCGGCGAAGTATTCCTCCGTGGAGCGCAGGATCTGGTGCGCATCCTCCGTGCTGCCGTTCTGATTGATGAAGTAATCACGGAGAAAGTTGAGGACCTGGAAATGGTCATCGGTGAGGGTGAGCCCCTCCTCGGCCGCGATCTTGCGCGCGATGTCGGCGGACCATTCATCCAGCTCCACCAGTTCCCCATAGTGATTGCGCACGATGACCTTGCCTTGTGCCACGTCGTAAACAGGCATCATGGTGTCTTCTCCTTCAGAGCGTTGGGAAAGGGTTCATTCGACGGGTATGGAACGGGGCTTGCGGCGTCCGGGCTCGACCTTGGGTAGCTCGATGCGCAGCACCCCGTTCCGGTAACTCGCCCGCGCCTGCTCGCTTTTGACCGCCGCCGGCAGGGGCACCACGCGGCGGAAGCTGCCGTAGGCGCATTGCAGCGTGTGCCACCGGCCTTCGGTGGCCTCGCGCTCGAAACGCTTCTCGCCGGAAACGATCAGGGCGTCGTCCTGCACTTGGATGTCCAGGTCGGACTTGTCCATGCCGGGGATTTCCAGACGCACCACGATGCGTTCGTCGTCCTCGAACACCTCGCCGCCGAGCATGCCCCAGCCCAGAGCGGGCAGGAAGGATTCATCCTCGACCTCTTCCGGCTTGGGCAGGTTGGTTTTCTCGCCGGGGCGGAACCGGGTGAGCGCACCCCGGGCCGACTCCCACAGGTGGCGCCAACCTTCCGTCATGCTGTCCCACAGATGGCCGATCTCCTTGAGATTGCCGAGCTTCATGGTGCACTCCTCTCCTGATGACCTATTTTCATTAAAGCAGAGGAACCGGAATCCGGTATGACCGTTTGACGGCAGGCTCCCATCCCGATAGTTTGGCGGAAAGGCGCCGAATTCAAGGGCTTGATCCGCGAGCCCACGCCCCCATCTGCCGATGGCGTCGCGCCACGAAACCAACAAGGGCTAGGCATGGAATTCAAGAACTATTACGAAGTGCTGGGCGTATCCCGGGATGCGACGGCGGACGAGATCAAGAAGGCCTTCCGCAAACTCGCCCGCAAGTACCACCCCGACGTCTCCAAGGAACCGGACGCGGACCAGCGCATGAAGGAGGTCAACGAGGCCTATGCCGTGCTCTCCGATCCGGAGAAGCGCGCGGCCTACGACCGGCTCGCCGCCCAGGGTTACCGGTCCGGTGAGGAATTCCGGCCGCCACCCGACTGGGATGCGGGCTTCGAGTTCTCCACCCACGGGTTCTCGCCCCATGAAACGGCGGAATTCTCCGACTTCTTCGCGCAGCTGTTCGGCGGCCTGGGCGGGCGCGCGCGCCGCGGCGGCTTCCGTGCCCAGGGCGAAGACCACCATGCCAAGGTCTATCTGGACCTGGCCGACGCCTTCACCGGCGCCACCCGCCAGATCACGCTGCGCGCACCCCGCCTGGATCCCACCGGCCATGTGGTGCTGGACACCCGCACGCTGAACGTGCGCATCCCCAAGGGCGTGCGCGAGGGTCAGATCATCCGTCTGGCGGGACAGGGCGCGCCCGGGGTCGCGGGCGGCCCCCCGGGGGATCTCCTGCTGGAAGTGCACTTCCATCCCCATCCCCGCTTCCAGGTGCAGGGGCGGGACCTGCTCATGACCCTGCCGGTCGCCCCCTGGGAAGCCGCGCTGGGCGCCGTGGTGCCGGTGGAACTGCCCAGCGGCGCGGTCAAGGTGCGCATCCCGCCCGGGGCCCAGTCCGGCAAGCAGCTGCGCGTGCGGGGCAAGGGCATTCCCTCCGACCCGCCGGGCGATCTGCTGCTGACCATCCAGGTGGTGCTGCCGCCGGCGGACACGCCGCGGGCGCGGGAACTGTATGAAACCATGGCGCGGGAACTCGCCTTCGATCCGCGCGCGGGGAGAGGATGATGAACGAAGACGATGTGTTGATCGGCACCCTGCTGTCCGACAGCTGGCTGACCCTGGAGCAGGTGGCCGCGGCCTGCGACGTGGAGACCGAGTGGCTGCTCGCCCACCTGGAGGCGGGCCTGTTCCCCCATGCGGAAAGCGTGGGCGGCGTGTGGCGCTTCGCCGAAGAGGCGCTCGTCCGGGCCCGGCGCATGCGCAGCCTGGAACGGGATTTCGACGCCGTGCCGGAGCTCGCGGCGCTGGTGGCGGATCTCATGGAAGAGGCCGATCGCCTCAGGCTGCGTCTGCGCTGCCTCGACGCCGACTGACCGTGAGCCGCTGGCGGCAACACGCCCTCACCAACCGGCTGCAGAGCCTGGCGCTGGTGGCGCTGCTGGTGGCGATCGCGGCCGGGGCCGGCTGGCTGCTCCTCGGCGAGACGGGTTTGTGGACGGCCCTGGCGGCCAGTCTGTTCGCGCTGGCGGTGGAGCCGGCCGCGGCCGGCCGCCTGACGCTGGCGCTGTACCGGGCCCGACCGCTGGCGCCCGGTGAGGCGCCCGCGCTGGAACGGCTGGTGGCGAGGCTGGCGGAGCGGGCGGGCCTCGAGCGCAGCCCCCGGCTCCATTGGGTGCCGAGCCCGGTGGTCAACGCCTTCGCCGTGGGTAGCCGCAGCGACCCCCACATCGCCCTCACCGACGGACTGCTGCGGGGGCTCACCCTGCGGGAGATCGCGGGCGTGCTCGCCCACGAGATCGCCCACATCGCCCAGGGCGATCTGCGCGTCATGGGGCTTGCCGACTACGTGAGCCGGCTCACCAGCCTGTTCGCCTTCCTCGCCCAGGTGTTCGTGCTGGTGTCGTTTCCGGCCTGGGTCGCAGGGGCCGTGGACGTGCAATGGCCGGGGCTGGTGTTGCTGCTAGTTTCGCCCCACATCGCGCTGCTGGCCCAGCTCGGCCTGTCCCGGGTGCGGGAGTACGATGCGGATCTCGCGGCGGTGGCGCTCACCGGCGACCCGGAGGGTCTCGCCTCGGCGCTGGCCAAGATCGAGCGCGCCAGCCGCTCCTGGCGCGCCTGGCTTTGGCCCGGCTGGGGCAATCCCGAGCCCTCGTGGCTGCGGACCCACCCGGCGACGGAGGATCGCATCGCCCGGCTGCGCAGCCTGGGCACGTCAGGGGACGCGCTCCCCTCCGAGCCGTGGACCTGGCCCCAGGGCGCGGTGCGTCCGCCGCGCTGGCGTCTGGGCGGCATCTGGCGTTAGCAGAAAGAAAGGAACGGTATGGAACAGAAGACACAGTGGAACGTCATCTACTGGATCGTCGCCCTGATGCTGCTTTTGATGCTGCAGAACTGGTGGCAGACGAGCCGCACGGTGGAGCCGGTGCCCTACAGCGAATTCGAGCAGGCCCTCAAGGACGGCCGGGTGGCCGAGGTCTATGTCAGCGACCGGCTCATCACGGGCAAGCTCAAGGTGCCCGACGCCAGGGGCAAGACCGTGATCGTGGCCAACCGGGTGGAGCCGGATCTGGCCGCGCGTCTGGCCCCCTATGGCGTGCCCTACACGCGGGTCATCGAGAGCACCTTCCTGCGCGATCTGCTGTCCTGGGTGCTGCCGGCGGTGGCCTTCTTCGCGGTGTGGTTCTTCCTGTTCCGACGCTTCGCGGAAAAGCAGGGCATGGGCGGCTTCATGACCATCGGCAAGAGCCGCGCCAAGGTCTATGTGGAGAAGGACACCGGGGTGACCTTCGACGACGTCGCCGGGGTGGACGAGGCCAAGGCGGAGCTGGCCGAAGTCGTCGACTTCCTCAAGCATCCCCAGGAATACGGCCGGCTGGGCGCGCGCATCCCCAAGGGCGTGCTGCTGGTGGGGCCGCCGGGCACGGGCAAGACGCTGCTGGCCAAGGCCGTGGCGGGCGAGGCGGGCGTGCCCTTCTTCTCCATCTCCGGCTCCGAGTTCGTGGAGATGTTCGTGGGTGTGGGCGCGGCGCGGGTGCGCGACCTGTTCGAGCAGGCGCGGGAAAAGGCCCCGGCCATCATCTTCATCGACGAGCTCGATGCCCTGGGCCGGGCCCGGGGCGTGGCGGGCCCCCTCGGCGGCCATGACGAGCGGGAGCAGACCCTGAACCAGTTGCTCACGGAGATGGACGGCTTCGACAGCTCGGTGGGACTCATCATCCTCGCCGCCACCAACCGTCCGGAAATCCTCGATCCCGCGCTGTTGCGCGCCGGGCGCTTCGACCGCCAGGTGCTGGTGGACCGCCCCGACAAGAAAGGGCGGCTGGACATCCTCAAGGTCCACACCCGCAAGGTCAAGCTGGCCGCGGACGTGGACTTGGAGCAGGTGGCGGCCCTGACCACGGGCTTTTCCGGCGCGGATCTCGCCAACCTGGTCAACGAGGCGGCCCTGATGGCCACCCGGCGCAAGGCGGAAGCCGTGGAGCTGGCCGACTTCACCGCCGCCATCGAGCGCATCGTCGCCGGCCTCGAAAAGAAAAACCGGGTGCTGAACGAGCAGGAACGCAGGACCGTGGCCTACCACGAAATGGGGCACGCCCTGGTGGCCCTGGCGCTGCCCGGGACCGACCCGGTGCACAAGGTCTCCATCATTCCCCGTGGCATCGGGGCCCTGGGTTATACCATCCAGCGGCCCACCGAGGATCGCTACCTGATGACCCGGGCGGATCTGGAGAACAAGATCGCCGTGCTGCTGGGCGGGCGGGCGGCGGAAAAGCTGGTGTTCGGCGAGCTGTCCACGGGGGC
>JBBINK010000036.1:0-16380 GCA_037443925.1 Betaproteobacteria bacterium | reverse complement strand
CATTGAAAGTTCTTATCTAATCTCCTGTTGCCAAGCTTTGGCCGGGTAGGGGATAATTTAAGCTTTCGCTTAACAAGACTCCGCGCACCAGCGGGGCATGGCTGGCGCCCCGGTTTTCTCCCATACCACCCGCCCAGCACATTGACGCGACGGACAGGTCCGGCCGGCCGAGCAGCCGCCGGCGGACGAGGTTTCTCAACAAATAAGGATGTTCTGACATGGCAACTCGCAAAGAACTGGCCAACGCGATCCGCATCCTGGCGGTGGACGCCGTGCAAAAGGCCAACTCCGGCCACCCCGGCGCCCCCATGGGCATGGCGGAAATCGCGGAAGTGCTGTGGAACCACCACCTGCGCCACAATCCCAACAATCCCAAATGGCCGGACCGCGACCGCTTCGTCCTGTCCAATGGCCACGGCTCCATGCTGCTGTATGCGCTGCTGCACCTGACGGGCTATGACCTGCCCATGGAGGAGATCAAGCGCTTCCGCCAGCTCCATTCCAAGACGCCGGGGCATCCCGAGTATGGCTACACCCCCGGGGTGGAAACCACCACCGGCCCCCTCGGGCAGGGCATCTCCAACGCCGTGGGCATGGCGCTGGCGGAGAAGATCCTGGCCCAGCAGTTCAACAAGCCCGGGCACGAGATCGTCGATCACTACACCTATGTCTTCCTGGGCGATGGCTGCATGATGGAGGGCATCTCCCACGAGGCCTGCTCCCTGGCCGGCACCTGGGGGCTCAATAAGCTGATCGCCATCTATGACGACAACGGCATCTCCATCGACGGCCATGTCGAGGGCTGGTTCACCGACGACACGCCCGGGCGCTTCGAGGCCTATGGCTGGAACGTGATCCGCAACGTGGACGGCCATGACCCGGTGGCCGTGGACGAGGCGATCAAGGCGGCCAAGGCCTCCACCGACAAGCCCACCCTCATCTGCTGCAAGACCGTGATCGGCAAGGGCTCTCCCAACAAGGAGGGCACCCACGACGTGCATGGCGCGGCGCTGGGCGCGGAGGAAGTGGAGGCCACCCGCAAGCACCTGGGCTGGAACTACCCGCCCTTCGAGATCCCCAAGGACATCTACGAGGGATGGGATTGCCGCACCAAGGGTCAGGGGCTGGAGAACCTCTGGAACAACAAGTTCGCCGAATACAAGAAGGCCTATCCCGCCGAAGCGGCGGAATTCGAGCGCCGCATGAAGGGCGAGCTGCCCGCCAACTGGAAGGAGCACGTGGCCAAGGCCCTCGCCGCCATCAACGAGAAGGCCGAGACCGTCGCCACCCGCAAGGCGAGCCAGATCGCCATCAATGCCCTGGCGCCCATCCTTCCGGAATTCGTGGGTGGCTCCGCCGACCTGACCGGCTCCAACCTCACCAACTGGACCGGCTGCCATCACACCCACGGCCGCAAGATCGGCAATTACTTCAGCTATGGCGTGCGCGAGTTCGGCATGGCCGCCATCATGAACGGCATGGCCCTGCATGGCGGCGTGCTGCCGTTCGGGGGCACCTTCCTGATGTTCTCCGAGTATTCGCGCAATGCGCTGCGCATGGCGGCCCTGATGAAGCAGCGGGTCATCCACGTGTTCACCCACGATTCCATCGGCCTGGGCGAGGACGGGCCCACCCACCAGCCCATCGAGCAGACCGCCACCCTGCGCCTCATGCCCAACATGGAGGTGTGGCGTCCCTGCGATACCGTGGAGACCATGCAGGCCTGGGTTGCCGCCGTCGAGAAGAAGGACGGGCCCACCAGCCTCATCCTGTCGCGCCAGAACCTCAAGTTCCAGCAGCGCACGCCCGAGCAGATCGAGGCCATCCGGCGCGGTGGCTACGTGCTCGCCGATGCGGCCAATCCCAAGGTGGTGCTGATCGCCACCGGCTCGGAAGTCCAGCTCGCCCTCGACGCCAAGGCCGTGCTGGATGGGGCCGGCATCCCGACCCGGGTGGTGTCCATGCCGTCCACCACCACCTTCGATCGCCAGGACCAGGCCTACAAGGACAGCGTGCTGCCCAAGGGGGTGAAGCGCGTGGCCATCGAGGCCGGCGTCACCGACGGCTGGTACAAGTACGTGGGCAGCGACGGCGCCATCATCGGCATCAACCGGTTCGGCGAATCCGCCCCGGCCAACGATCTGTTCAAGGAATTCGGCTTCACCGTGGAGAACGTGGTGAACACCGTCAAAAGCATTCTGTAAACCAGGCCATTTGCCGGCGGCGGGAAAGCCCGGCCGGGCCGCGCGCGGTTCGCCGTGCCGCACCTCCCGCGCTTGCCGGCAAAGCCTATTGTCTTCACTACCCAAGGAGAAATGAACATGGCAATCAAGGTCGGCATCAACGGCTTCGGGCGGATCGGTCGGATGGCTTTTCGCGCCATCGCCAAGGAATTCCCCAACCTGGAAGTCGTGGCCATCAACGATCTGCTGGAGCCCGACTACCTGGCTTACATGCTGCGCTATGACTCGGTCCACGGGCGTTTCCAGGGCGACATCAAGGTGGAGGGCAACCATCTCATCGTCAACGGCAAGAAGATCCGCCTGACAGCGGAGAAGGACCCTGCCAACCTCAAATGGAATGAAGCCGGTGCCGACATCGTCCTCGAATGCACCGGCTTTTTTCTGGACGAGGAATCCTGCCAGGCCCACCTCAAGGCCGGCGCCAAGAAGGTGGTGATGTCCGCGCCCTCCAAGGACAAGACGCCCATGTTCGTGTATGGCGTCAACCACAACAGCTATGCCGGCCAGGCCATCGTCTCCGCCGCCTCCTGCACCACCAACTGCCTGGCCCCCATCGCCAAGGTGCTGCACGACAACTGGGGCATCAAGCGCGGCCTGATGTCCACCGTGCACGCCGCCACCGCCACCCAGAAGACCGTGGATGGCCCGTCCAAGAAGGACTGGCGCGGCGGCCGCGGCATCCTCGAGAACATCATTCCCTCCTCCACCGGCGCGGCCAAGGCCGTGGGCAAGGTGCTGCCCGAGCTCAATGGCAAGCTCACCGGCATGGCCTTCCGCGTGCCCACGTCCGACGTGTCCGTGGTGGACCTCACGGTGGAGCTGGAAAAGCCCGCCAAGTATGAGGACATCTGCGCCGCGATGAAGAAGGCCTCCCAGGAAGGCGACATCAGCCGCACCCTGGGCTACACCGACGAGAAAGTGGTCTCCACCGACTTCCGCGGCGTGGGCTACTCCTCCGTGTTCGACGCCGAGGCGGGCATCGCCCTCGACGACACCTTCGTCAAGGTCGTGGCCTGGTACGACAACGAATACGGCTACACCTGCAACATGCTGCGCTTCGTGGAGCACATCGCCAAGTAAGGCGGCGGGAACACAGGGCGTGGGGCGGGCGACCGCCTCCGCCCTTTTTTCCCGGCGGCCGCGCCCCACCCCCGGGTGAGGCGTAGGCAATGGAAGCCGATCCATCGCCTACACCTTATCGCAATCAGGAGAGAACCATGGCTGTCATCAAGCTCACCGATCTCGATCTCAAGGGCAAGCGCGTGTTCATCCGCGCCGACCTCAACGTGCCGGTCAAGGATGGCAAGGTCACGTCGGACGCGCGCATCGCCGCCTCGATGTCCACCATCGAATACTGCATGAAGCAGGGCGCGCGGGTGATGGTGACGTCCCACCTGGGCCGTCCCACCGAGGGCGAGTTCTCCGAGGAGAATTCGCTCAAGCCGGTGGCGGACAACATCTCGCAGCGCCTGGGCAAGCCGGTGCGGCTGATCCGCAACTGGGTGGACGGCGGCTTCGACGTGGCCGAAGGTGAGCTGGTGGTGCTGGAAAACGTCCGCATCAACAAGGGCGAGAAGAAGAACGACGACGAGCTGGCCAAGAAGTACGCGGCGCTGTGCGACGTGTTCGTGATGGATGCCTTCGGCACCGCCCATCGCGCCGAGGCTTCCACCCATGGCATCGCCAAGTATGCGCCGGTGGCCTGCGCCGGCCTGCTGCTGATGCAGGAGCTGGAGGCCCTGGAGAAGGCGCTGGCCAACCCGGCCCGTCCCATGGTGGCCATCGTCGGGGGCTCCAAGGTGTCCACCAAGCTCACGGTGCTGGAATCCCTGTCCGAAAAGGTGGACCAGCTGGTGGTGGGCGGTGGCATCGCCAATACCTTCATCAAGGCCGCCGGCTACAACGTGGGCAAATCCCTGTGCGAGGATGACCTGGTGCCCACGGCCAAGGGGCTGATGGAGAAAATGTCGGCGCGCGGGGCGCGCATTCCCATCCCCGTGGACGTGGTGGTGGGCAAGAAATTCGACGCCAACGAACCGGCGGTGCTCAAGGATGTCAAGGACGTGGCCGAAGACGACATGATCTTCGACATCGGCCCCCGGAGCGCCCAGGAACTCGCGGACATCATCATGAAGGCGGGCACCGTGGTGTGGAACGGCCCGGTGGGCGTGTTCGAGTTCGACCAGTTCGGCGAAGGCACCAAGAAGGTGGCGGAGGCCATCGCCAACACCCAGGCCTTCACCCTGGCCGGGGGTGGCGACACCATCGCCGCCATCCAGAAATACGGCATCTACGACAAGGTGTCCTACATTTCCACGGCCGGTGGCGCCTTCCTGGAATACCTGGAGGGCAAGACCCTGCCCGCGGTGGCCATTCTCGAGGAACGGGCCAAGGGTTGAGCCTGGGGCGCCCAAACCCACAAGCCAAACACGGAAACGCAAAGGCGGCCGAGTTCGCCAGGAAAGCCGGAACCCCTGTTCCCGGTCTTTCTTCGCGCCCTTCGCGCCTTTGCGTTGCGCTTTAAGGAATTCGATGCAGCGCAGAACGAAAATCGTCGCCACCCTCGGCCCCGCGTCCGATGATCCGAAGGTCCTGGACAAGATGATCGCGGCCGGCCTGGACGTGGTGCGGCTCAACTTTTCCCATGGCACCGCCGAGGACCACATCCGGCGTGCCGACATGATCCGGTCCCTGGCCCGCGCGCGGGGCAAGACCGTGGGCGTGCTGGCCGACCTTCAGGGTCCGAAGATCCGCATTGGCAAGTTCGAACACGGCTCCATCACCCTCAAGAGCGGCGACCGCTTCATCCTCGACGCCAACTGCACCCTGGGCAACCAGGAACGGGTGGGGCTCGACTACAAGGACCTGCCCAAGGACGTCTCCCGCGGCGCGACCCTCCTGCTCGACGACGGCCGCATCACCATGTGGGTGGAGGAGGTCAAGGGGCCGGAGATCATCTGCACCGTCATCCAGGGTGGCGTGCTTTCCAACAACAAGGGCATCAATCGCCAGGGCGGCGGCCTGTCGGCGCCGGCGCTCACCGAGAAGGACATGGAGGACATCAAGACCGCCGCTGCCTTCAAGGCCGACTACCTGGCCGTGTCCTTCCCGCGCAGCGGCGAGGACGTGGAACGGGCGCGCAGCCTGCTGCGGGCCGCCGGCGGCCGGGGCCAGGTCGTGGCAAAGATCGAGCGCGCCGAGGCCGTGGCGGCCCTGGAGGAGATCATCGATGCCGCCGATGCCATCATGGTGGCCCGTGGCGACCTGGGGGTGGAGGTGGGCGATGCCGCCGTGCCGGGACTGCAGAAGAAAATGATCCGCCTGGCGCGCCAGAAGAACAAACTGGCCATCATCGCCACCCAGATGATGGAATCCATGATCGAGAACCCCATCCCCACGCGGGCCGAGGTCTCCGACGTGGCCAATGCCGTGCTCGATGGCACCGACGCCGTGATGCTGTCGGCGGAAACCGCCGCCGGCAAGTACCCCGTCGAGACCATCGCCGCCATGGACCGCATCTGTGCCGAGGCGGAAAAGGAAGTGGACATCTCCTTCCTCAGCCAGTACAAGCTCAAGAAGCAGTTCGACCGTGCCGACGAGGCCATCGCCATGTCCGCGATGTTCACCGCCAACCACATCAAGGTGAAGGCGATCTGCGCCCTGACCCAGTCCGGCTCCACCGCCCTGTGGATGTCCCGGCTGCATTCCGAGGTGCCCATCTACGCCTTGACACCCGAAGTCGAAACCCGTAGAAAGTTGACCTTGTTTCGCGGCGTCTATCCGGTCAACTTCAAGACCACGACGAAAGATCGGGAACAACTCCTGGTCGAGGCGGAGAACGAACTGCGCCGACGTGGCGCGGTGCGCGACGGCGATTTGATCATCATCACCTTCGGTGAAGCCATCGGCAAGTCGGGCGGCACCAACACCATGCGCATCGTGCGCGTGGGTGATCACAAGAAGGCATGAGCGTGCGCTGGGCACGGCCTTCGAACCGAATGTTGAATCATCAAACCTGAGGAGAACGCAATGGCACTGATTACCCTGCGCCAACTGCTGGACCACGCTGCCGAACATGGCTATGGCGTGCCAGCCTTCAACGTCAACAACCTCGAACAGATGCGCGCCATCATGGAGGCCGCCCACGAGACCGACAGCCCGGTGATCGTGCAGGCCTCCGCCGGCGCCCGCAAATACGCCGGCGCTCCCTTCCTGCGCCATCTCATCCTCGCCGCCATCGAGGAATTCCCCCACATCCCCGTGTGCATGCACCAGGATCATGGCACCTCGCCCGCCGTGTGCGTGCGTTCCATCCAGCTGGGCTTCTCCTCGGTGATGATGGACGGTTCGCTGCTCGAGGATGGCAAGACGCCGTCGAGCTATGAGTACAACGTGGAAGTGACCCGCAAGGTGGTGGAAATCGCCCATGCCTGCGGCGTGTCGGTGGAAGGCGAGCTGGGCTGCCTCGGTTCCCTGGAGACGGGCAAGGCGGGCGAGGAGGACGGCATCGGTGCGGAAGGCACGCTGGATCATTCCAAGCTGCTCACCGACCCCAACGAAGCCGCGGATTTCGTCAAGAAGACCGGCGTCGATGCCCTCGCCATCGCCATCGGCACCTCCCATGGCGCGTACAAGTTCACCCGGCCGCCGACGGGGGACATCCTCGCCATCGACCGCATCAAGGAAATCCACGCCCGCATCCCCAACGTGCACCTGGTGATGCACGGCTCCTCGTCCGTGCCCCAGGAATGGCTCAAGATCATCAACGAATACGGCGGCGACATGGGCGAGACCTATGGCGTGCCCGTGGAAGAGATCGTGGAAGGCATCAAGAACGGCGTGCGCAAGGTCAACATCGACACCGACCTGCGCATGGCCTCCACCGGCGCCGTCCGCAAGTTCCTCGCGGAGAACAAGAAGGAATTCGACCCGCGCAAGTTCCTCACCGCCGCCACCAAGGCGATGAAGGACATCTGCAAGGCGCGCTACGAGGCCTTTGGCACCGCAGGCAACGCCAGCAAGATCAAGGTGCTGTCCCTCGAGGCCATGACCAGCCGCTACGCCAAGGGCGAGCTGGATCCCAAGGTCAACTGAGGCGAACGCGCCCTGACCAAAGGCGGCCCGCGAGGGCCGCTTTTTTTTGCCCGCCCCGCGGGTGGCGCGCTAGCCCATGGCCTCCACCGAGCGCGCAAGGCGCAGCGCATGCCGGGCCACGAACTGGGCGAAGGCCTGGGCGGGTGGACCGAGGCGCTTGCCCCGGCGCTGCACCAGATACCACTTGCGCACCAGCGGGAACCCTTCCACGTCGAGAATGGCGAGATCCCGCCTGGCCAATTCCCCGTGCAGGGACACGACGCCCACGCCCAGGCCGGCCTGCACCGCCTGCTTGATCGCCTCGTTCTTGTTCATTTCCATGGCCACGCGCAGGGTGAGGCCCTTCGCCTCGAAGAACTTCTCCACGGCATTGCGCGTGCCGGAACCGGGCTCCCGCCCCACGAAGGGCTCCTCCGCCAGCCGCGCAAGGGGGATGGCTTTGTGTCCGGCCAGGGGATGCTGGGGCGCGGCGATGACCACCAGCGGATTGTCCAGCACCGGCGTGGCTTCCAGGTCGTGGCCCTCCGGCGGGCGCCCCATCAGCACCAGATCCACCACGTTGTCCTGGAGCTGGCGCAGCAGCGTCTCCCGATTGACCGCGTTCAGGCTCACGCGCACCTCGGGATGGCGCTGCCGGAACGCGGCGATCAGGCGCGTGGCCAGATAGCTCGCGGAACTGGCCACCGAAATGGTCAGGGTGCCGCCCCGCAGCCCCTTGATCGCCGCCAGCGTCTGCTCCAGGTTGGCCAGCTCCCGCCCTACGGCGCGGCTGGTCGCCAGCACCTCGCGTCCCGCCTCGGTGAGGTGGATGCGCTTGCCCACCTGTTCGAACAGGGCCAGCCCCAGCGCCTCCTCCAACTGCTTGACCTGCATGGACACGGCCGGCTGGGTCAGGTGCAGCTCGGCGCTGGCACGGGAAAAGCTCCCGCAACGGGCGACGGCCTCGAGGATCTCCAACTGGCGAAGGGTGAGATGAAGCATAAGTAATATTTTGGAATTGTATCAGGAATCGTGAATTGCCCTTATAGGCTGGCCACCGTACAGTAGCCACGCGCCCATAGGGGGCATTCGCAAACCCATTCCAAGGAGTCGCCAAATGGACCAGTCTGCACGCTATGCCGATCTCAGCCTCAAGGAGGAGGATCTCATCGCCGGGGGCAAGCACATCCTGTGCGCCTACAAGATGAAGCCCAAGGCGGGCCATGACTACCTGGCCACCGCCGCCCATTTCGCCGCCGAGTCCTCCACCGGTACCAACGTCGAGGTGTGCACCACCGACGAATTCACCAAGGGTGTGGATGCGCTCGTCTATCACATCGACGAGAAGAACGAGGACATGCGCATCGCCTTCCCCCTGGACCTGTTCGACCGCAACGTCACCGACGGCCGCATGATGATGGTGTCCTTCCTGACGCTCACCATCGGCAACAACCAGGGCATGGGCGATGTGGAATACGCCAAGATGATCGACTTCTACGTGCCGCCGCGGGCGATCCAGCTCTTCGACGGCCCGTCCAAGGACATCTCCGACCTGTGGCGCATCCTCGGCCGGCCGATCAAGGACGGGGGCTACATCGCCGGCACCATCATCAAGCCCAAGCTGGGACTGCGTCCGGAGCCTTTCGCCAAGGCCGCGTATGAATTCTGGCTAGGCGGCGACTTCATCAAGAACGACGAGCCCCAGGGCAACCAGGTGTTCGCGCCGTTCAAGAAGACCCTGCCCCTGGTGTATGACGCCATGAAGCGCGCCATGGACGAGACCGGCCAGGCCAAGCTGTTCTCCCTGAACATCACCGCCGACGACCACTACGAGATGTGCGCCCGCGCCGACTTCGCGCTGGAGACCTTCGGCCCCGACGCCGACAAGCTGGCCTTCCTGGTGGACGGCTACGTGGGCGGCCCCGGCATGGTCACCACCGCCCGCCGGCAGTATCCCAACCAGTATCTGCATTACCACCGCGCCGGCCACGGGGCGGTGACCAGCCCCCAGTCCAAGCGGGGCTACACGGCTTTCGTGCTGGCCAAGATGGCGCGTCTGCAAGGCGCCTCGGGCATCCACGTGGGCACCATGGGCTATGGCAAGATGGAAGGCGAGCGTGACGACCGTGTCATCGCCTACATGATCGAGCGCGACGAGTGCCAGGGCCCGGTCTATTACCAGAAGTGGTACGGCATCAAGCCCACCACGCCCATCATCTCCGGCGGCATGAATGCGCTCAGGCTGCCCGGCTTCTTCGAAAACCTGGGCCATGGCAACGTCATCAACACGGCCGGCGGCGGCTCCTACGGCCACATCGACGGGCCGGCGGCGGGTGCCATCTCCCTGCGCCAGGCCTATGAATGCTGGAAGGCCAAGGCCGATCCCATCGAATGGGCCAAGGAACACAAAGAATTCGCCCGCGCCTTCGAGTCCTTCCCCTGGGATGCGGACAAGCTCTACCCGGGCTGGCGCGAGAAGCTGGGCATCTCCGCCTGAGTCAATCCGGATCGGTACACTGCGCCCCGCATATGCGGGGCTTTTTTTGGTGCGTCCGACAGGGCGCATTCATTTGGAGGTGAGAGCCCTCTCCTGGATGGACAAGGGGGAAAGCTGGCCAAATGGCAGGGGTGCCCTGGGCGCCTCTAAATCCGGAGTCAGTCGGACGCAAAACGCTGGCCTGATTACAGGTTCGCGGACGCGAGCCGACGAGTCCGGGTGAGGCCGCGCAATCGGCGTTCGCGGCGATCGAGCTCGCGGCAATCACACATTCGCCGTGCTTTCCTTTCGGTTGCCAGCAGTGATCTCGTCGCCGATATGGCCTGGAGCCAGGGTGTCCCTACGCAACCCATGGAGCCTGAAAAATCTGCCAGTCTCGCACAAGACCGTCTCCTTTTCGTTGTCCAGCGTGATGATGTGATAGCTATCATGCAACAAAATCTTGCGGACCTGGCTTGATCCAATCTTGGCTTCCACATAATCCGCGCTACGCACACTGGCCATGTCGTCCTCGATGGCATGGATGATGAGTGTTGGTGTCTTGATTGTGGGCAAACGCCGTTTGACGTCGGCAATGAGTCGCCTAGCTTGGTATAGCCCATCCAGGGTAAGGGATGCCGCACCGACGCAGGACACGCGTTTGAGGCGCATCTCCCGCGCTACCCAGCGCCGCAGCTGTTCGTTCTTGAGGCCATAGGGTTCCCGCTCATGATAGGCGTAAAGATGACGCAAGGGCGTGTGATAGCCGAGCGGGAGGAGGAACTGATACCAGGGTACGGCCCAGCCATCGAAAAACAGGGTCGTGGACAGTAAACTGAGCGCCGCGATTGTCTCCCCCACGTCCGTCGCCAGGCGCAGGGCCAACACCGCACCGATGCACAATCCTCCAACCGAGACGGTAGCATGGCGTGATTTCAGTCGCTCATATTTCTTAAGTATCGCCTGGTACCAGTCTTCCCAACGGCTGCGCGTGGTGGACTTCGCCTCAAATCCATATCCCGGCACATAAGGAACATGCACGGTAAAACCCATCTTGTTCAGCCCCAATGCAAGGTACTGCATCTCCCCCGGGCTACTCGCCAACCCGTGAATCAATAGCACTGCCTCCTCGCCACCATCCAGAATCACCGACCTCATGCCCGATCTCCTTTGGTGGTGTGTCGTTATGAGGCTTGCTCGTTATCCAGGCCAAGGCTCCGCTCTACTGACTGGAGCATCAACGGTAGCAGCAGCAAAGTAAATACTGTGGCGGTAACGATTCCACCAACGATTACCACCGCGAACGGTCGTTGCGTCTCCGAGCCGATACCGTGCGACAGGGCCGCCGGCAGCAGGCCCACACCCGCCATGATTGCGGTCATGAGGATGGGGCGCAGGCGCCCAACGGCACCATCCACGACCGCTGCCCGGAAAGACATGCCGTTGCGGACCAGTTCAAGGACCTGCTCCACCATGATCACGCCGTTCTGCACGGAAATTCCGGCCACTGCAATGAAGCCCACGGCAGCGGAGACGGAAAGATGCAGGCCGGCCAGCGCCAGGCCGGCAAGCCCACCGATCAATGTGAACGGCACCATCAGCAGTACCAATACTGCGAGACGTACCGCCCGGAATGTCCAAAACAGCAGGATGAAGATCATGCCAAGACTGAGTGGCACGATGAATTCGAGCCGCTTCATTGCCCGTTGCTGGTTCTCGAATTGACCACCCCACGTCATGCGGTAGCCTGGGGGCAACCGAACCTGGGCGGCAACTGCCGCCATGGCCTCATCCACGAAACCACCCTGATCGCGTCCGAGCAGATTGGCCTTTACCGATACGTTGCGCCCACCCGCCTCGCGGCTCACGCGCGCCGCGCCCTGGCGCACCTCGATGCTAGCGACGGAGCCGAGAGGGATGGTGCCAGCCCTGTTGGGCAAGGCGACGGGCAGCCTGGCGAGATCGTCCACGGCGTCGCGGTAAGGCTTGTCCAGTCGGAGCGTCACATCGAAACGCCGATCGCCCTCGTAGAAGGTGCTGACCACCGTTCCCGCCATGGCCGTCTGGATCACGCTGTTGACGTCGGCGACGTTGATACCGTAGCGCGCGAGTCTTTCCCGATCGAGACGCACGTCCACCTCCGTCTGCCCCCCGATCTTGATTGCCGCGACGTCGGCCGCGCCACGAATGCCGCTGAGAATGCTCGCCACCTGCATGCCCTTGTCTTCGAGCACGTCCAGATCAGGCCCGAAGATCTTCACCACGATCTCACCCTTGACCCCACTCAAGGCCTCTTCCACGTTGTCCTGGATCACCTGCGAGAAATTGGTTGGCACGCCGGGCATGCTGCGATGGATCTTCTCTGACATGTCTGCGACCAGGTCTTCCTTGTCGTGGAAGCGCCACTCGCTCTTTGGCTTCAGATCGGCGAGGATCTCGATATTGTTCGGGCCCTTGGGGTCGGTGCCGTCATCGGGACGTCCGACCTGGGATACGACGTTGTTGACCTCCGGGTAGCTTTTCAAAATGGCACGCACCTGCCGCTCGACGTCCTTGGTGGATTCCAGTGAGGTGGATGGCGGCAGGGTGATGGTCAGCCAGATGTTGCCCTCGTCCAGTTTGGGGACGCGGTGGCGGTGGCCTCGGGGCAGGCGGCGGGGCGCGCCGCCGCGGCCTGGCTCGCGGGGCGGGAACGGGCGTTGCAGGATTACGAAGACGAGCTTGCCGACACCTACGGCCCGAGCCTGGACCGCGCCTGCCGGCGGCGCCGGGCCCTGTGGGCGGCGCCTTGCCGCGACGACGCCGCCTTCCGGCGCGCCTGGACCGTGTTTCCGGAATACTTCCTGGAGCCTGCGCCATGAGTGAGTTCCAAGCCGTGCAGTTCTACCGTCCCGATGGCCGCGTGCGCACGCCCGAGATGCGTTCGCCGGAATACGTGCAGCTTTCCACGGCGGCGGCCATCACCCTCGGCCTGATTCCGGGCCGCATGTATCGCACCGACTGCACCCACTGCCTCAACCTGCTGGTGACCTATCCCGAGGGCTGCCGGGCCAACTGCGCCTATTGCGGGCTCGCCCGTCATCGCGAGGAGGCGCGGGACTATCCCGACCGCAACTTCATCCGCGTGGACTGGCCCACGGTGGCCTACGACGAGATCCTCGCCCGCGTGCAGGCGGGGGCGGACCGGGGCCGTTTCCAGCGCATGTGCATTTCCATGATCACCCACCCCGATTCCGATGCCGCCACCGACGTGCTGCTGGCAAAATGGGTGCGCGTCCTGCCCCACATTCCCGTGTCCATCCTTTCCAATCCCACCACCATGACGCGGGACGATCTGGTCCGGCTGAAGGCTCTGGGCGCCGACATCTTCACCGTGGCCCTGGATGCGGCCACGCCGGAGATCTTCGAGCGCACCCGGGGCAAGACCGTGGACAGCCCCCATCGCTGGGAGCATTACTGGCGGGCCATCGAATGGGCTGCGGAAGTGTTCGGGCCGGAGCGGTTCGGCGTCCACCTCATCTGCGGCATGGGCGAGACCGAACGGGAATTCCTCGAGGTCTGCCAGCGTATCCGCGACCTGGGCGGCCACAGCCACCTGTTCGCGTTCTTCCCCGAGCGGGGCTCGCTCATGGAAGACTGGCCGGCCTGTGACCCCGGCGCCTGGCGACGGGTGCAGCTCGCCCGCTATCTCATCGACTATGGGGGCGGGCGGGTGGATCGCATGGCCTTCGACGCCCACGGCCGCCTCACCGACTTCGGCTATCCCAGGGATGCCCTGGAGGCCCTCATCGCCACGGGCACGCCCTTCCGCACCTCGGGCTGTCCGGGCCCGCAGCCCGACGTGTCCGCCTGCAACCGTCCCTATGGGGATTCGCCCCCCTCGCGCATCCTGTCCTATCCCTTCCCCCTGGAGGCGCCGGATGTGGCCCTCGTGCGCAGCCAGCTGGGCGAGGGGCCCGGCCAGCCGGCCGATTGTTGCAGAAATGCAACAATCCCACGGACGGACTAGTCGAAATGGACCAAAATTCGTTGGCAGCGCCGCCGCGCTCTTTTATCATCGGACCAACGACGCTTGGCGTTGTTGAACCTTCATCATCAACAAGATCGCTCCCCTTAGGAGGAAAAGCAATGAAACTTCGCGCTCTCGCAGGTGCGCTGGTTCTGGCCGGCGTGATGACGCCTGCCTTCGCCACGAATGGTTATTTCTCCCACGGCTATGGCATCAAATCCAAGGGCATGGCCGGCGTCGGCTACGCCTTGGGCCAGGACGCCCTGGCCGCCGCCACCAACCCGGCCAACATGGTGCTGGTGGGCAGCCGCTGGGACGTGGGCCTCGACTATTTCCGGCCCCAGCGGGAGTCCACGATTACCGGCAACGCTGGTCCCGGTGTAGATGGCACCTACGACGGCAACGACACCGAGAACTTCTTCATCCCCGAGTTCGGCTATAACCAGATGCTCTCCAACACTATGTCCTTCGGGGTATCGGTCTATGGCAACGGAGGAATGAACACCGATTACAAGAGGGGCATTCCTCTGTTTACGACGAGCGGCAATGCTGGGGTCGATCTGATGCAGCTTTTCATCTCCCCCACCCTGTCCATGAAGCTGAATGAAAACCATGCTGTGGGCGTGACGTTGAAGGTAGCCTACCAGCGCTTTAAGGCCTATGGCATCCAAAACTTCGACAATGCCAGCTATTCTTCGTCGCCAGGAAATGTTACCAATATCGGCTATGATGACGCCTGGGGTTACGGCATTGGCTTGGGCTGGACCGGACAACTCACATCGACTCTCAGCGTTGGTGTGGCGTACCAGTCCCGCACTTGGATGCAGAAGTTCGACAAGTACAAGGGTCTGTTCGCCGAACAGGGTGATTTCGATATTCCCGAGAACTATGGCATTGGCTTTGCCTGGAAGGCCACGCCTCAGATCACTGTGGCGGCTGACGTCCAGCGCATCAACTACGGGAGCATCAAGTCTATCGCTAATCCTATCGCTAACCTGACCGTCTCGGGCAACAAGCTCGGAACGGATAACGGTGGTGGCTTCGGCTGGCGTGACATGACGGTGTACAAACTCGGCGTGAGCTACGATGTTAGCAAGAATTTGCCCCTGCGCGCGGGCTATAGCACGGCCGACCAACCCATTCCGAGCTCCGAGACGCTGTTCAACATCCTGGCACCCGGCGTGGTAGAAGATCACATTACCTTGGGCGCTACTTGGAGACTCCAGAACGGTGGCGAACTGTCGCTGGCCTACATGCATGCCTTCAAGAAGACGGTGAATGGCTCGGGTTCGATTCCGTCTGGCTTTGGCGGTGGCGAGGCCAATCTCAGCATGTACCAAGACTCCTTCGGCGTGGCCTACGGCATGAAGTTCTGACGGCCACTTCCACGTGAGATTAAAAGCTGAAAGTTGACGTTTCGACTTTCAGCTTTTTTTTCCGGCGGGTTTCCGCCGGAGCCGTTACCCGCCCTGCGAAGGCGGGATTTCCTGATTAATATGATGAGAGGAGACGTCCCATGAAAGTCCTGTATCGCTGGTTGTTGCTCATGTTTCTCGCGGCGGCGAGTGCCTCGGCCCTGGCCGAGGATCTGCTCAAGCCCTTCGTGCTGGCCTACAAAGGCCCGGGGGATCAGGCCGCCAAGGTGGAGGAGGTGAAAAAGGCGCTCACGGGCGCCGGTTTCCAGGTGGTGGGCAGCTACACGCCCTATGCGGGCACCACCATCATCGCCGTCACCAATGACGAGCTGAAACGCACCGCCGCCCAGAGCGACAAGGGGGGCTTCGGCGCCGCCATGCGGGTCGCGGTGGTGAAGGCCGGCAACGAGGTGCAGGTCTCCTACACCAACCCGCCCTACTGGGCCAACGCCTACCGCATGAAGAACGATTTGCCGGGCGTGGCCGCGGCCCTGGAAAAGGCCCTGGGCAAGATCGACACCTTCGGCGCCAAGGGGCTTTCCGCCGCCAAGCTGCGCAAGTACAACTACATGTTCGGCATGGAGAAGTTCGACGAGCCTTCTGAGCTGGCCGAGTACAAGAGCTATGAGGAAGGCGTGAAGACCGTGGAGGAGAATCTCGCCAAGGGCGTGGCGGGGGTGACCAAGGTCTATCGCATCGACATCCCCGGCAAGAAGGAGACGGTGTTCGGCGTCGCCATGAAGGCCAGGACGGATGCCGACAAATACATGGACGACAAGTACATCATGAGCGAGATCGACTTCAAGGACGTGAAGTCGGCGGCTCACCTGCCCTACGAGATCCTGGTCTCGGGCAATCAGGCCTATGCCCTGTACGCGCGCTTCCGCATCGCCATCAGCTTCCCGGATCTGTCCATGATGGGCAAGAACAGCTTCATGAACATCATGAAGAGCCCGGAAGCCATCCGCAAGGCGCTGATGCAGGCCGCGGGCGGCAAAGAGGAGGAGAAGTCCAGCTGGTAGGCGGCGTTTCTCCGCCTGACGCGACGGCCCGGTGGCGCATGCCCCGGGCTGTTTTATAACCTTGTGATTGGGGTCAGGTCTTTAATTTATAGCTTAAGCTATAAATTAAAGACCTGACCCCGATCTGTTCCTGCCCCCGATC
>JBBINK010000035.1:0-16869 GCA_037443925.1 Betaproteobacteria bacterium | reverse complement strand
AGACCAACACGCCGCTCATCAACCCGCTGCGCAGCAATCTGGTGCAGCAGACCATCACCGTGAGTGGCGGGACCGCCACGGTCACCACCAACAACGTCAACTGGAACACCAAGAAGGGCTGGTTCGTGGACTTCCCCAACTCGGCCGCCACGGGCACCCTGGGTCAGCGGGTGATCGGCGCGCCCTTCCTCGCCCTGGGAACCCTGGTGGTGACCACCAACGTGCCCAACACCGACCCCTGTCAGCCCGGTGGTAGCAGCTGGATCTATTTCTTCGACTATGCCTTCAGCAGTTCCGTGTACGGCTCCACCCTCTCGGCGAGCGCCCAACCCTTGGGCAATGCCTTGGCCAGCCGACCGACGGTGATCATGCTGCCCAACGGCAAGCCCAAGTGGCTCACCCAACAGTCGGATCAGACCCAAAAAGGCGGGGACGTGCCTACCGGAGGCAGCAGCAGCGCGAAGCGCCGCGTCATGTGGCGGGAGATCGTGGACCAGTGAGGGGCGAGACCCCCGGCGGAACCCGCGCCTCGTGCGCGGGTTTTTTCATTCCGCCAGGGCCTTGGGCAGGGGGAAGTGGACCGATTCGGGCGCGGCGGGCAGTTCCTCCACCTGGGCGCCGAGGGCCTGAAGACGTCGCACGACGTCTTGCACCAGGACCTCCGGCGCCGAGGCACCGGCCGTGACACCCACCCGCTGCCGGCCCCGGAACCACTCGGGATCGAGCTGGGCCGCGCCATCCACGAGGTAGGCGGGCGTGCCCAGGTGTTCCGCCACCTCCCGCAGGCGGTTGGAATTGGAGCTGTTCTTCGAGCCCACGACGATCACCACGTCGCATTCCCGGGCGAGCCGTTTGACGGCGTCCTGGCGGTTCTGGGTGGCGTAGCAGATGTCATCCTTTCGCGGCCCCTGGATGCGGGGGAAGCGGGCCTGGAGCGCGGCGATGACCTGGGCGGCGTCGTCCACGGACAGGGTGGTCTGGGTGACGAAGGCGAGGTTGTCGGGATCGCGCACCTCAAGCCGCGCCACGTCCTCGGGACTTTCCACCAGGTACATGCCCCCGTCGCTCTGTCCCATGGTGCCCTCCACCTCGGGGTGGCCGCGGTGGCCGATCATCACGACTTCCTTGCCTGCCGCGCGCATGCGCGCCACTTCCACGTGCACCTTGGTCACCAGGGGACAGGTGGCATCGAACACCCTTAGCCCGCGCGCCTGGGCTTCCTCCCGCACCGCCCGGGACACGCCATGGGCGCTGAAAATGACGGTCGCGCCCTCCGGCACGTCGCACAGCTCGTCCACGAACACCGCGCCCTTGGCCTTGAGGCTTTCCACCACGAAGGTGTTGTGCACCACCTCGTGCCGCACGTAGATGGGCGCACCGAAACGTTCCAGGGCCCGTTCGACGATTTCGATCGCCCGGTCCACACCGGCGCAGAAGCCGCGGGGATTGGCCAGCCAGACTTGCATATTCGCCTCGAATGGTTTAAATAAACCCGGTTTCCAATAATAACAACGCTTTACGGCAACCGCCGGGACTGAAGCCGAAAGAGGAGGAGCACACCATGGCCGAAGGCATCGTCAAGTGGTTCAACAATAGCAAGGGCTACGGTTTCATCCAGCCCGAGCAAGGGGAGGATCTGTTCGTCCATTACTCGTCCATCCGCATGGAGGGTTATCGCACCCTGCGGGGTGGACAACGGGTTTCATTCGACGTTTCCTACGGCGAGAAAGGCGCCCACGCCATCAACGTCGTTCCGGCGCCCGAGTCTCCGGCCGCCTGATCTCGAGCACCTTCACCTCGAATTCCACGGGACAGCCGCACAGGGGGTGGTTGAAATCCACCACCACCTCCTGGTCGGTCCGCTCCAGCACCGTCCCCAGCAGGGTTTTGCCGTTGGGCAGGGCGAATTCCACCAGCGCCCGCGCCTGCACCCCCATGTCGGCGGGAAAGGCGGCCAGAGGCAGCCGCTGGATGCGCGCGGGGTCGCAGGCTCCGAACGCCTGGGGCGGCTCGAGCTGGAAGACGTGGATCTCGTTTTCCGGCAGCCCCAGCAGGCAGAGCTCCAGATTGGGTTCCAGCTCGCCCTGCCCCAGGGTGAGGAGCAGCGGCTCGCCCTCGAAGGTGCTCTCCAGCACCGTCCCCTCTCCCGCCGACAGGCGGTAGTGGAGCAGCAGCGTGTCGCCCGGTGCGACCGTCCTCATGGGGTGCGGGGCCGGCGCAGACCGTCCCAGACGATCAGCAGGGCGCCGCCGGTGATGGCCATGTCCGCCACGTTGAAGGCCGGCCAGTGCAGGCCCGCGGCGTGGAAGTCCAGGAAGTCCACCACGTAACCGAGCCGCACCCGGTCGATCAGATTGCCCAGGGCGCCGCCGAGAATGCCGCTGAGGGCGAGGCAGAAGCGGGGCTCCTGGCGGTGCCGCGCGAGCAGGTGGGCGATCACGGCGACGGCCACCCCGGCAATGGCGATGAACAGCAGGCGCTGCCAGCCTCCGGCTTCCGCCAGCAGGCTGAAGGCGGCGCCGGTGTTGTGGGCCCGGACCACGTTGAAGAAGGGTGTCAGGGTCCATTGCTCGCCCAAGGCAAACCGGCTGGCCACCCAGGCCTTGGTGAGCTGGTCCAGCGCCAGCACGGCCAGGGCCAGCCCGTACCAGCGGGCCAGGCGGTTCGGCTGCTCAGGCATGGTGCCTGGGCTCGCCCGCCCCGAACAGGTTGGCAAGGCAACGCCCGCACAGCGTGGGATGGGCCGGGTCGCTGCCCACGTCGGCGCGATAGTGCCAGCAGCGCTCGCACTTGGGATGGGGGCTGGGGGTGACTTCGATCCGCTCCTGCGAGGGGTCGGCCACCTCCACCACCCGGGCCTGGGAAGTGATCAGCACGAAGCGCAGGTCGTCGCCCAGCTCCTTGAGCACGGCGTACTTGGCGCCGCTGGCATGGATCTCCACCTCGGCCTGCAGGGACGAGCCGATGGCGCCTGCTACGCGCACTTCCTCCAGCCGTTTCTGGACTTCGGCCTTGACCCCACGCACCGCGCCCCACTTGGCACGCAGCGCCGCCGCGTGGCTGGGCAGGGGATGGCGGTGCCAGGTGTGGAGGAAGACACTGTCGTCCTTGCCACCGGTGAGCACGGCCCACACCTCCTCCCCCGTGAAGGAGAGAATGGGCGCCAGAAGCCGCGTCAGGGCGTGGGTGATGTGGTAGAGGGCATTCTGGGCGGAGCGTCGTGCCCGGGAATCCTGCCCGCTGGTGTACAGACGGTCCTTCAGGATGTCGAGGTAGAAACCGCCCAGATCCTCGGAGCAGAACGTCTGCAGCTTCTGCACCACGTGGTGGAACTCGAACTCGGCGTAGTGCCGCTCCAGCTCCGCCTGCAGATCGGAAGTCATCACCCAGGCATAGCGGTCGATGTCGAACCACTGCTCCACCGGCAGCCCGTTCTTTTCGATGTCGAAGTCGGCGAGATTGGCCAGCAGGAAACGCAGGGTGTTGCGCAGGCGACGGTAGGCCTCCACCACGCGCTTGAGAATCTCGTCGGAAATGGACAGCTCACCCGAGTAATCGGTGGCCGCCACCCACAGCCTCAGAATGTCCGCCCCGAGGGTGTCGATCACCTTCTGGGGCACCACCACGTTGCCCTTGGACTTGCTCATCTTGTGACCCTGGCCATCCACGACGAAGCCGTGGGTGAGCAGGGCACGGTAGGGTGCGTGGCCATCGGTGGCGCAGCCGGTGAGCAGGGAAGACTGGAACCAGCCGCGGTGCTGGTCGGAACCCTCGAGGTAGAGATCGGCGGGATGGGCCAGGCCTTCCCGGCGCTTGAGCACGCAGGCATGGGTGACCCCGGAATCGAACCACACGTCCAGGGTGTCGGTGACCTTGCGGTAGTGCTCGGCCTCATCGCCCAGCAGCTCGCGGGGGTCGAGGCTGAACCAGGCTTCGATGCCCCGCTGCTCCACCCGGCGTGCGGCTTCCTCGATCAGCTCCCGGGTGCGGGGATGCAGCGCCCCCGTGGTGCGGTGCACGAACAGGGGCATGGGCACGCCCCAGCTGCGCTGGCGGGAGACGCACCAGTCGGGCCGATTGCGGATCATGGCCTCCAGGCGCGCCCGGCCCCAGGCCGGGAAAAAGCGGGTGTGCTCCACCGCGTCGAGGGCACGCTCGCGCAGGCTGCGCCCCGCGCCGTCGGCGCTTCTGCCCGGCGTGTCCATGCCGATGAACCATTGGCGCGTGGCGCGGAAGATGATGGGCGTCTTGTGGCGCCAGCAATGGGGATAGCTGTGCTGGAGCCTGTCCAGCTTGAGCAGCAGGCCGGACTGGGTCAGGGTCTGCACCACCGTTTCATTGGCATCCCACACGAGCTGGCCGCCCACCAGGGGCGTGTCCGGCAGGAAACGGCCGTCGTCGCCCACGGGATTGTCCACAGCCAGGTGGTACTTCAGCCCCACCACGTAGTCCTCGAGACCATGGCCGGGCGCGGTGTGCACCAGCCCGGTGCCGGCATCGAGGGTGACGTGTTCGCCCAGGATCAGCGGCACCGCCCGCTCGTAGAAGGGGTGCCTGAACAGCAGCCCCTCCAGCGCGGCGCCCTTGACGCTGGCGAGCACCTCCCAGTCGCTCACGCCATAGCGTTGCAGGCAGGCTTCCACCAGGTCGCGGGCGAGCAGCAGCACGCCCTTCGGGGTCTGCACCAGGTCGTAGTAGAAGTCGGGATGGGCGCAGATGGCCTGGTTGGCGGGAAGGGTCCAGGGCGTGGTGGTCCAGATGACGCCATAGGCGGGCTCGCCGAGCGTGGCCAGTCCGAAGCGCGCGGCGAGTGCGGCCGCGTCCTTCGCCGGGAAGGCCACGTCGATGGCCGGCGAGGTCTTGTCCTCGTACTCCACTTCCGCCTCGGCCAGCGCAGAGCCGCAATCGACACACCAGTGCACAGGCTTGGCGCCCTGATACAGGTAGCCATTCTCCAGGATCTCGCCCAGCAGGCGCATGATGTCCGCCTCGAACCGGAAATCCATGGTGAGATAGGGCGCATCCCAGTCGCCCAGCACGCCAAGCCGGATGAAATCCTTCTTCTGCCGCTCGATCTGGCTGGCAGCGTAGGCCCGGCACAGCTGCCGGAAGCGCGCCGGCTCGATGTCCTTGCCGTACGCCTTTTCCACCTGCAGTTCGATGGGCAGGCCATGGCAATCCCAGCCGGGGACATAGGGCGCGTCGAAACCCGCCAGCGTCTTGCTCTTGATGATGATGTCCTTGAGGACCTTGTTCACCGCGTGGCCGATGTGGATGTCGCCATTGGCATAGGGCGGGCCGTCGTGCAGGATGAACTTGGGGCGCCCCTTCGCCACCTCGCGGATGCGCTGGTAGAGCCGCCTGGATTGCCAGTCCTGGAGCATGGCCGGCTCACGACGGGCCAGGTCGCCGCGCATGGGAAACGGCGTGTCGGGCAGGTTCAGGGTTTTTTTGTAGTCAGCCATATCCGATCCAGACGCAAGGCACAGCGGGCCGCTAACCCTGGGCCCGCTGCGTCCTCGCGTTAAAGAAACGCTTTGCCTGCGCCACGTCGCGTTCGATCTGGGCGATCAGGGCATCGAGGGTGGGAAACTTTTCCTCGTCGCGCAGTTTGTGCAGGAAGTTCACCCGCACATGCGCCCCGTAGATACGTTCGTGGAAGTCGAAGATATGGACTTCGAGGGTGGGCGCGCCGTCCTGCTTGACCGTGGGCCGCACGCCCAGGCTCGCCACACCCGGCAGGCAGTGGCCGTCGAGGCCACACAATTCTACCGCAAAGATGCCCGACACCGGCGGCCGGTTGTGCTTCATCTGGATGTTGGCCGTGGGATAACCCAGCGCCTCGCCCAGCTTGTCGCCATGCACCACGCGGCCGCTGATGCTGTAGGGCCGCCCCAGAAGCTTGGCCGCCCATTCCATGTCGCCCGCCGCGAGGGCCTCCCGCACCGCGGTCGAGGACACCCGGACCCCTTCGACGGTGACGCTGGGCAGGGTCTCCGCCTCGAAGCCATAGCGTGCGCCGGCCGCCTGGAGCAGGGCGAAATCCCCCGCGCGGCCGGCACCGAAGCGGAAATCGTCGCCCACCAGCACCCACCGGGCATGGACTTCGTCGCGCAGGATGCGGGCGATGAAATCCTCCGCCGTCAGGGACGCGAAGGCGCGGCTGAAACGGCACAGAAAGACCAGATCGACCCCCTGCTCCCTGAACAGCTCCAGCTTCTCCCGCAGGGTGGTCAGCCGGGCCGGGGCCTGCTGCGGCGTGAAGAATTCCCGCGGATGGGGCTCGAAGGTCATCACCGCGGCAGGCAGCCCCCGTTGGGCCGCGGCCGTCTTCAGCCGCTCCAGCATCGCCTGATGGCCCCGGTGCACACCGTCGAAATTGCCGATGGTCAGGGCCACCCCCTGCCCGGCCTGGTGCGCCCTGGGCGTCAGTTTCAGCACGTTCAGCATAAGCCCCGAATTCTAGCCGCGCCCGCCGATCCCGGTCTATTCGGCGGCCCGCCGCACGAAATCCCGCAGGCGCAACCCCAGCAGGAACAGCACCCCGAAATAGGTGGTCCCGCCGGCTGCGACCAGCCCCCCCAGCCGGGCCACCCGCTCCGGCGCAGAGGCCGCCAGCCACAGGGACGCCGGGCCCATGGCCCAGGCCAGCACGCCGCCCATGGCGGCCAGGGCCACCAGCACCCTGCCGAGGAAGGGAAGCCAGCCCGGCTGGGGGCGGTAGATCTGGGCGCGCCGCAGATGGACATACAGCAAGGCGGCATTGATGCAGGCCCCCAGCCCGATGGCCAGGGCCAGCCCCGCGTGCTTGAGCGGACCAATGAAGGCCAGATTCATCCCCTGGGTGGCGAGCAGGGTGAACACGGCGATCTTCACCGGCGTGCGGATGTTCTGGCGCGCATAGAAACCCGGCGCCAGCACCTTCACCATGATCAGGCCCAGCAGGCCCAGGCTGTAGGCCATCAGGGCCTGGCGGGTCATCCAGACATCGTGCTCGGAGAACTGCCGATAGTTGAACAGGGTGGCGATCAGGGGCACGGCCAGCACCGCCAGAGCCAGGGCCGCGGGCAGGGCCAGAAGCAGGGTCAGCCGAAGGCCCCAGTCCAGAAGCTGGGAATAGGCCTCGTGGGAGGCCGTGGCGTAATGGCGCGACAGGCTCGGAAGGAGAATGGTGCCCAGGGCCACCCCCAGCATGCCGGTGGGAAATTCCATCAGCCGGTCCGCGTAATAGAGCCAGGACACGCTGCCGGTGGCCAGGAAGGAGGCGAAGATGGTGTTGATGAGCAGCGAAAGCTGCGCGATGGACACCCCGAACACCGCCGGCCCCATCAGCCTCAGGATGCGCCACACGCCCGGGTCGCGAAAGTCAAGGCGCGGCCGGGGCAACAGGCCGAGCCGCCACAGATGGGGCAGCTGAAAAGCCAGCTGCAGCACGCCGCCCAGGAACACCGACCAGGCGAGCGCCAGCACGGGGGGATCCATGCGCGGCGCCAGCCAGAGCGCACCGCCGATCATGGACAGATTGAGCAGCACGGGCGTGAAGGCCGGCACGGAAAACCGGCTGTAGGTGTTGAGGATGCCTCCGGCGAGGGCCACCAGGGAAATGAACAGGATGTAGGGAAAGGTGATCCGCAGCATCGCCACGGTGAGGGCGAACTTGTCCGGCTCGTCGGCAAACCCCGGCGCGCTCACGTAGATCACCCAGGGCGCCGCCAGGATGCCCAGCACGGTGACCACGAACAGCGCCACGGTGAGCATGCCCGCCACGTGGTCCACCAGCAGCCGGGTCTCCTCGGCGCTGCGTTTGGCCTTGTACTCCCCCAGGATGGGCACGAAGGCCTGGGAGAAGGCCCCTTCGGCGAACAGGCGCCGCAGCAGATTCGGGATCTTGAATGCCACGAAGAAGGCGTCGGTCATCAGCCCCGCGCCGAAGGCCCGCGCGATCACCACGTCCCGCACGAAACCCAGGATGCGCGACAGCAGGGTCATGGAGCCGACGGCAGCCAGGGCTTTGAGAAGATTCATGGTGAGGGCGGCGAAAAAGTCCGTATGGTAGCCCCTTTGCCCCCGACCGGGGAGCGCGACGGCCCGACGGCATTGTCAAGTCCAGGGGTTTACCGTACAATCGCGGCCTTTTCCTGACCGAATCTCTTAGGAGTTTTCCATGGCCAACTCAGCCCAAGCCCGCAAGCGCGCGCGCCAGTCGGAAAAAGCCCGCATGCACAATGCGAGCCTGCGCTCGAGCCTGCGCACCGCGATCAAGAAAGTCCGCAAGGCGATCGAGGCCGGCGACAAGGCGGCCGCGCAGCGGGTCTTCCAGGAATCCGTGCGCGTGATCGACCGGATCGCGGACAAGAAGATCGTGCACAAGAACAAGGCCGCCCGGGACAAGAGCCGGCTTTCCGCCGCCATCAAGGCCATGGCCTGAGCCTCTGGCCGGCCCTGGAAACGAAAAAGCCGACGCATCGCGTCGGCTTTTTGTTGTCATCCGGCTCCCGGCCCGGGACCGGCCTCAGGCCGAAGCCTCGCCATTGACCGCAGCGCCCCGGGTGGCCACCCACACCGCGCCGTCCACCACGGTGAGGTCGTTGTCATGGGCAAAGCCCAGCAGGAACTGGTAGGCCCGGGGATCCACGTCCTTGAGCTTCTTGGACACCACCACGCAGCCCACGCCCTCCAGGGTCACGGGGCGCACGTAAGGCGAATAGCTCACGCGATTGTCGGCGCCGAAGGCCGACATCACCCCGGACAACCGTTCCGCCCAGTCACTCGGCCGGAACTTCCGTCCCGCCGTGGTGACGCCCTTGATGATGAGGTCAGTCGTTGAGATTTTCATAATATTCAAAGTTTACCACGATTGGAACCGCCCACCAAAATTTTTGATGGGGCCAGAAATTTTTTCTGTACCCGGCCGTCTCCACCACCCCGCCCGCGCCCGGGCTCGGCGGCCTTGCGCCAAGTTTCTCTTGCATCAGACCGTGCTTTCGCTAAAAATATCCGACTTAATTGCTTAACCTTTCCCAACCACAATAACCCTTCCCTGTTCTCAAGGAGGAACACATGAAGAACCCCCTGGATTCCCTCTGGGGCACGGTCATTTCCGGCCTCGTGCTCACGCTGGTGCTGTACGTCGTGGTCAAGAACTTTCTGATGTAAGGGAGAAGGACAAATGGAACTCGCACTCGCCCGTTGGATCCACATCATGGCCGGTGTCATGTGGATCGGCCTGCTCTACTACTTCAACTTCGTCCAGGTCGCGGCCCTCAAGGCGGCGACCGAAGATGGTACCGCCGCCGGCATCAGCAAGCACGTGGCGCCCCGCGCCCTGCTGTTCTTCCGCTGGGCGGCCGTGGTGACCTGGCTGGCCGGCGCCGCCCTGCTGGGTGAGCACTTCGTGCCCGCCTTCACCCTCCAGAGCGGCTTTGCCGGCATCGGCGTGGGGGCCTGGCTCGGCACCATCATGCTGTTCAACGTCTGGGTCCTGATCTGGCCGAACCAGAAGAAGATCCTGGGGCTCGCGCCCGCCAGCGACGAGGAAAAGGCCAAGGCCCGGCGCGTGGCCTTCCTGGCCTCCCGCACCAACACCATGCTGTCCATGCCCATGCTGTTCTTCATGGCCTACGGCTGGCAGCACAGCGGCATCGTTTTCGGCTAAACTTAGCCCTTCCGCGGACACGCACGGCGGCTCTGGCCGCCGTGTGCTTTTTGGTGGATCGAAAATGTCGCACCTCATGAACACCTATGCCCGGCTGCCGGTCGCCTTCGAACGGGGCGAGGGCGTCTGGCTTTGGGACACCCAGGGCAGGCGCTATCTGGACGCGGTGGCCGGCGTGGCGGTGAACAGCCTGGGCCACGCTCATCCGAAGCTGGTGGCCGCCCTCTGCGAGCAGGCGGGCCGGCTCATCCACACGTCCAATCTCTACGAGATCCCCCTGCAGGAAGCGCTGGCCGCCCGGCTGTGCGCCCTGGCGGGGATGGACCGCGCGTTCTTCTGCAACTCCGGGGCGGAGGCCAATGAGGCCGCCATCAAGCTGGCGCGGCTGTACGGGCATCAGAAGGGCATCGACCTGCCCACCATCCTGGTGATGGAGAAGAGCTTCCATGGCCGCACCATGGCGACGCTGACGGCCAGCGGCAGCCGCAAGGTGCAGGCAGGCTTCGAACCCCTGGTGAGCGGTTTCGCCCGGGTGCCCTTCAACGACGTGGAAGCCGCCCGCCACGCGGTGGAGCACAATGGCAACATCGTGGCCATTCTGGTGGAGCCGGTGCAGGGCGAGGGCGGCGTGCACGTCCCCAGCGAGGACTACCTGGCCGGCCTGCGGCGGATCTGTGACGAGAAAGGCCTGCTGCTGATGCTGGACGAGGTGCAAAGCGGCATCGGCCGCACCGGCAAGTGGTTCGCCCATCAGCACACCTCGGTCAAGCCCGATGTGATGGCCCTGGCCAAGGGCCTGGGCGGCGGCGTGCCCATCGGTGCCTGCCTGGCCCGGGGCGCGGCGGCCGAGGTCTTCAAGCCCGGCAACCACGGTTCCACCTTTGGCGGCAATCCCCTGGCCTGCGCGGCGGCGCTCGCGGTGCTGCGCGTCATGGAAGAGGACGATCTCCTGGAACGGGCCAGCCGCGTGGGCGCCTACCTGCGCGACGGCCTGGCGGAAGGGCTGCGCGACGTGCCCGGCGTGGTCCAGGTGCGCGGCCATGGGCTGATGGTGGGCATCGAGCTCGACCGCCCCTGCGGCGAGATCGTGCGCCAGGCCCTAGATCAGGGGCTGCTGATCAACGTCACCTCCGACAGGGTCATCCGCCTCGTCCCGCCCCTGATCATGGAGGAAGCGGAGGCAAGGCAGCTCATCGACGGCCTGGTGCCCCTGGTCAGGGGCTTCGTCGGGGCCAAGGCTTAGGCGGGGCGAACCATGGACATCAAGCACTTTCTCCAGTTCAAGGACCTCAGCCGGGAGGAATTCGAATACCTGTTCCAGCGCACCCGCTGGATCAAGGAGCAGTTCAAGTCCTACAAGACCTATCATCCCCTGCACGACCGGACCCTGGTGATGATCTTCGAGAAGGCCAGCACCCGCACGCGCCTTTCCTTCGAGGCAGGCATGCACCAGCTGGGAGGCTCGGCCATCTATCTGAATACCCGGGATTCCCAGCTGGGCAGGGGTGAGCCGGTGGAGGACGCCGCCCAGGTCATCTCGCGCATGTCCGACATCGTGATGATCCGCACCTACGAGCAGGAGATCATCGAGCGTTTCGCGCGCCATTCCCGGGTGCCGGTGATCAACGGCCTGACCAACGAATACCACCCCTGCCAGATCCTGGCCGACATCTACACCTACATCGAACATCGGGGCCCCATACAGGGCAAGACCGTGGCCTGGATCGGCGATTCCAACAATGTCTGCAACACCTGGCTGCAGGCGGCGGAGGTGTTCGATTTCAACGTCCACGTCTCCACGCCGCCGGGCTACGAGGTCGAGCCGGAGCGCGCCGGCCTGTACGGCACGGATCACTACGAGGAGTTCGCCGATCCCATGGAGGCGGCCAAGGGCGCCGACCTGGTGACCACCGACGTGTGGACCAGCATGGGCTTCGAAGCCGAGGACGAGGAACGGCGCAAGGCCTTTGCCGACTGGCAGGTGGACGCCGACATGATGCGCGTGGCCAAGCCCGACGCGCTGTTCATGCACTGCCTGCCCGCCCACCGGGGCGAGGAAGTGGCGGCGGAAGTGATCGACGGTCCGCAAAGCGTCGTCTGGGACGAAGCGGAAAACCGTCTCCATACCCAGAAGGCCCTGCTGGAGTATCTGCTGCTGGGCCGCATCGAGACACCCCAATGAACATCGTCTATTTCCGCGAGATGGATGCCCTGTACATCGAGCTCAAGCCGCGCGAGGCCGAGACGGCCTGGGAGCCCGCGCCCGGCATCACCATCAACTATGCCGCGAACGGGGAGCCCGTTGGCATCCAGATCGACCAGGCCAGCGAGCGCGTCAACCTGGAGTACCTCAACGTGGGCAACTTCCCCGGCCCCGTGGACAGCCTCACCAAACAGAACCCAACCCATTGAGCTGCGATCATGAGCACCGTGAAGAAAGTCGTACTCGCCTACTCGGGCGGCCTGGACACCTCGGTCATCCTGAAATGGCTGCAGGACCACTACCACTGTGAAGTCGTGACCTTCACCGCCGACATCGGCCAGGGCGAGGAGCTGGAGCCCGCGCGCGAGAAGGCCAGGCAACTGGGCGTGAAGGAGATCTTCATCGACGATCTGCGCGAGGAATTCGTGCGCGACTTCGTCTTCCCCATGTTCCGGGCCAACACGGTCTATGAAGGCGAGTATCTCCTGGGCACCTCGATTGCCCGGCCGCTGATCGCCAAGCGCCTGATCGAGATCGCGGAAATCACCGGCGCCGATGCCATCGCCCACGGCGCCACGGGCAAGGGCAACGACCAGGTGCGCTTCGAGCTGGGCGCCTATGCCCTCAAGCCGGACATCAAGATCATCGCTCCCTGGCGCGAATGGGACCTGCAATCCCGCGAAAAGCTGCTGGCCTACGCCGAACGGCATGGCATTCCCGTGGACATGAAGCACAAGGCCGGCGGCTCGCCCTATTCCATGGACGCCAACCTGCTGCACATCTCCTACGAGGGGCGGCATCTGGAGAATCCCGCCGCCGAGCCCGAGGAGGACATGTGGCGCTGGACGGTGGCGCCGGAGAAGGCCCCGGATGAGCCCGAGTACGTGGAGATCCAATACGAACGGGGCGATCCGGTCGCGGTGAACGGCAAGCGCCTGTCCCCCGCCGCCCTGCTCGCCGAGCTGAACCGCCTGGGCGGCCGGCATGGCATCGGCCGCCTGGACCTGGTGGAGAACCGCTACGTGGGCATGAAGTCCCGCGGCTGCTATGAGACGCCCGGCGGCACGATCATGCTCAAGGCCCACCGGGCCATCGAATCCGTCACCCTCGACCGCGAGGTCGCCCATCTCAAGGACGACCTCATGCCACGCTACGCGAGCCTGATCTATAACGGCTACTGGTGGTCGCCGGAACGCAAGGCGCTGCAGGTGCTGATCGACCACACCCAGGAGCACGTCAACGGCTGGGTGCGCCTGAAGCTCTACAAGGGCAGCGTGATGGTGGTCGGACGCGACTCGCCGACGGATTCGCTGTTCGATCCCGCCATCGCCACTTTCGAGGACGACCAGGGTGCCTACAATCAGGCCGATGCCACCGGCTTCATCCGACTCAATGCGCTCAGGATGCGCATCGCGGCCAAACGCAAGCATCGCTGATGGCACCCGCCAGCCAAAAGGAGCATGACCATGAGCCAGTTTGACGGCATCAGTGTGGTCAAGAAGGCCAACATCTATTTCGACGGCAAGTGTGTTTCCCACACCGTGCTGTTTCCCGACGGCACGCGCAAGACCTGTGGCGTGATCTTTCCCAGCCTGCTCACCTTCGAGACGGGCGCGCCGGAGGAGATGGAGATCAATGCCGGCGTCTGCCGCGTGCGACTGGCGGGCGAGGATGAATGGAAGACCTACCGGGCCGGTGAATCCTTCCGTGTGCCGGGCAACAGCCGCTTCGACATCGAAACCCTGGAGACGCTGGATTACGTGTGTCATTTCCGCTAGCCCGATCTCTGCCCGAGAGGAGACGATCATGACTACGCTCGCGGTTGTCAAAAAGAAAGGCCAGATCGCCATCGCGGCGGACACCCTCACCAAGTGGGGCACCACCAAGGAATCCGCGACCTACATCGTCAACGCGGAAAAAATCATCCGGGTGGGCGACAGCTACATCGCCATCACCGGCACCACCACCTTCACCCTGATCCTGCGCGATTATTTCGCCTCGCTGGACAAGCCGCCGGCCCTCGATTCGGTGCACAACATCTTCCGCGTCTGGCAGGACCTCCACCTGGCCATGAAGGAGCGCTACTTCCTCAATCCCGCCGAGGACAAGGACGACGACCTGGAAAGCTCCCGCATCCATGTGCTGATCGCCAACCCCCATGGCATCTTCGGGGTGGGCGCCCACCGCACCGTGCAGGAGTTCTCGCGCTTCTACAGCTACGGCGCGGGCAGCGAATACGCCACCGGCGCGCTGTGGGCCGCCTACGACAACCCCAAGCTGGATGCCCTGGCGCTCGCCCGCATGGCCATCGAATGCGCCATCGAGTTCGACGACAGCACGGGCGGCCCGATCACCAGCTATGTGTTGAAGGAAGCCCGCAAGTAGGAGAGAAGTCATGCCCTCGTTCGACATCGTTTCGGAAGTGGACAAGCAGGAGGTGCGCAACGCGGTGGACCAGACCAACAAGGAGGTGTCCAACCGCTTCGACTTCAAGGGCTCCGATGCCCGGGTGGAGCAGGCCGAATACGTGCTCACGGTCTATGCCGACGACGAATTCAAGCTGGACCAGGTGCAGGACATCCTCAACGCCAAGCTGATCAAGCGCGGCATCGACATCAAGTGTCTCGAACTGGGCAAGCCGGAGAAGATCAGCGGCAACAAGGTGAAACGCGCGGTCACGGTGAGGACCGGCGTGCAGACCGATCTGGCGAAGAAGATCGTCAAGCTGATCAAGGACAGCAAGCTGAAGGTCCAGGCCAGCATCCAGGGCGATGCGGTGCGGGTGTCGGGGCCGAAGAAGGACACCCTGCAGGAGGCCATCGCCCTGGTTCGCCGTTCCATTACCGACTACCCCCTGCAATTCACCAACTTTCGCGACTGAAGGAGACGACCATGGCCCGTGTGCTCGTTCCCCTCGCCGAAGGCTTCGAGGAGCTGGAGGCCGTCACCATCGTGGATCTGCTGCGGCGCGCCGGTGTGGAAGTCGTCACCGCGGGGCTGGCGCCGGGGCCGGTGCGGGCAAGCCGCGGCACCGTCATCGTGCCGGACACCACCCTGGACGAGGCCTTGCGCCAGGACTATGACATGGTGGTGCTGCCGGGTGGCATGCCCGGAGCCAAGCACCTCAACGAAGATCCACGGGTGAAGGCGCTATTGAGAAAAATGGCCGACAGCGGCCGCTTCACCGGAGCCATCTGCGCCGCGCCGATGGTGCTCGCGGAGGCCGGCCTGCTCAGCGGCAAGCGGGCCACCAGCTATCCGGGCTTCGTGGACAGGATGGCCCTTCCGGACGTGCATTACGTCACCGATCCCGTGGTCCGTGACGGCAAGGTCATCACCTCCCGCGGTCCGGGCACTGCCATGGACTTCGCCCTCGCCCTGATCGAGGCCCTGCTGGGCCGGGAGAAGCGGGACGAAGTGGAGGCGCCCCTGATGCGGCCGGGGCGCTGAGCCCTCACGACACCAGGCCTTCGACCCATCGGGCGTACAGGCGGTCGGCCACGGCGTGCAGACCGGCCAGGCGACGGTCCAGGTCCACGCCCATCTCGTCGGGGGTCTGTACGGCCGGCCCTGGCGAGGCCGCGATCTCCTCGGCGCCGACCTCGCACCAGGTGCGCACCATCTCCGCCGTCATTTCCACGTGGCACTGCATGCCCAGGTGCTTGCCCAGCACGAACGCCTGGTTGGGGCAATGGGCCGATTCCAGGATGCGGGTGGCGCCCGGCGGAATGGTGAAGGTCTCGCCATGCCAGTGGAAGGCGAGGAACTGCCGCGGCCCGTCGCCCAGCCAAGCCCGCGCCTCGGCATGGTCCAGCACCCGCACCTCGCCCCAGCCGATCTCCTTCACGGGGTTGCGGCCAACGCTGCCACCCAGCGCCTTGGCCATGAGCTGCCCGCCCAGACAATGTCCGAGCACGGGAATGTCCCGCGCCACGGCGTCACGGATCAACGCGAGCACGGGGGGAATCCAGGGCAGATCGTCGTTCACGCTCATGGGGCCGCCCATGAACACCAGGCCGGAAAAGGCGGACGCATCGGCCGGCACGGCCGCGCCGGCATCGATGGCGATCAGCTCCATGGGCAGCTTCCGGGCCTCGAGAAAGCTGGCAAAATAGCCAGGGCCCTCGGTGGGGGCATGACGAAAGACGGCAACCGGCTTCATCAAAGGAGTCCTCCATGCAAAAGAAAAACGCGGCGGTTCATTTTACGATGGCAGCCTGCCTCATGCTGTGTGCCTTGCCCACGATGGCCACGGACATCGAGGTGACGGGTCTTTTTTCCGGCAAGGCCATGGTCTCCATCGACAGGGGCCCGGCCCGGGTGATGAGCGTGGGCCAGACTTCGCCCGAAGGAGTGAAGCTGATCAGCGCGGATTCCACCGGCGCGGTATTCGAGGTGGACGGCCAGCGCCGGCGGGTCGGCATGGGGCAGAGCATTTCCACCAGCTACGCGTCGGGCTCCCGGCCTACGGTGAAACTGGTGGCCGACAGCGGCGGGCACTTCTCCACCGTGGGCAGCATCAACGGGCGGCCGATCCGCTTCATGGTGGACACCGGCGCCACCATGGTTTCCCTGAGCACCAACACGGCACGCCAGTTCGGCATCGACCTCGGCCGGGCGACGCAGGGCGCCGTTTCCACCGCGGGCGGCGTGGTGCGCAGCTACAACGTCACCCTGGACAACGTGAAGGTGGGGCCCATTTCCCTGAATTTCGTCGAGGCCACCATCGTGGACAACCTGCCCGACGGCTTCGCGCTGCTCGGAAACAGTTTCCTCTCGCGGGTGCAGATGAGCCGCGAGGGCAACGTCCTGACCCTGACCCAGACCTACTGAAGAAGGCCGGCAGCCCCGGCCAGGCGGGCGCGGACGCCCGCCGGCCCGCGGCCTAGGGCGTCGCCCGCTGCTTGGTCTTGTCCCGCTGGATCAGGGCGTAGGCCGAGTGGTTGTGGATGGATTCGAAGTTCTCCGACTCGACGACATAGGCGTCGATGCGCTCGTCCCGGTTGAGCAC